>JAQXXT010000058.1 GCA_029226205.1 Prevotellaceae bacterium | reverse complement strand
CTTGTGGCCGTCCTAACTGTGCAAATAGAACGTCCCGGTTAGGACGGCCACAAGGGCCGCCCCTACGGAGGCAGGTTACCTCTTTCTCTTGTACTCCACAATCCCCAGCACAACGATGAGAAGCAGGAGGATATAACCAATATAGGCCACGGTCTCTGTTGTCTTCACGCTCTTCGGATGGAAGTCGAGGACTATCTGATGATTGCCGGCGGGCACACGGAGGGCACGGAGGACATAGTCGACACGGCCGAGCTCAGCCGGTTTGCCATCAATCGTCGCTGTCCATTCAGGATAATAAATCTCGGAGAATACGATGACACCACCCTTTGAACTCTGTACGCTATAAGTAAGATGGTTCGGCTTATAATCGGTAATCTTTGCCACGGACATATCATCCTGAGCTACAGCCTGACCAAGTTCTGTCTCAAACTTCTTATCAGCCACGGCGGTGTGACGCAGATCGACCTTCCCTACTCCATCGAGCTCCTCGTTGGCATTATTGACATAGTTGATCTTATCCACAAACCATGCGTTGCCATAGACATAGGGGTTCTGCAACGGCACAGTCTGACCACCCTGAAGCGGCAGGATAAAGTATTTCGCGTTGAGCATGTTCAGTATCGGCCACACCTTATTACCATCCACCTTAGTCATATCGCCCTGTGCATTGGCAATGGCAGGCATCGCCTTCTGCATCTCCGGAGAGATATAGGCATCGATCAGGTCCTGGTAACGGCGCAGCTTGGCAGCATGATATCCGCCAATGCTCTTATGATAATAAGAGGTCTCATTCTCATTGAACGTGTTGCTGGCGAAGTTGAGCACACGGTAGTCGAGACTCTTGTCACGCAAGATCTGCTTGTCGGTGGCTGTCATGGCCTGCGGAGTATCGCGCTCGCTCTTCTCGACGAACATATCATCATAGAGGTAACGCTTGTCGACCATCCACATATCCACAAGGCAGAGGACGGCGATGGCAGCAACCATATATGGCGCACGGAGCTTACGATAACGATAGAGCAGCAACAGAGCTGTACCGATGACGATGATCCAGAAGGAGCGCCAGCAGTCAGCGGTGAAGATAGCCTTACGGACGACCGTGAGGTTCTGCATCAGCATGTTGATGAAGGCAGCACTGTCCGCATTCTGTGCGGCAATCTGGTGGAACTGCTCCTGTTCTGCTGCAGAGATATAGTTGAACATCCCCGGGAAGATCGCGAAGAGAAGACAGAAACCGGCGGTGAGACCGAAGGAAGTCCAGAGCCAGCGCTGTTTTGTCTTCAATATCTCCGGTTCGTCACAGATCTTCTTCAGCGCCATCATTGCCAGAAGCGGAATGGTAAATTCAGCGATGACGAGGATGGAAGCGACGGTACGGAACTTATCATACATCGGCACATAGTCGAGGAAGAAATTCGTGAAGCCCATGAAGTTCTTACCCCAGGAGAGGAAGATGGAGAGGACCGTGGCGGCGAGGAGTGCCCACTTCATCGGTCCCTTCACGATAAAGAGTCCGAGGATGAAAAGCATCAGTACGAAGGCACCTACATACACCGGACCACTCGTTCCCGGCTGGTCGCCCCAATACTGTCCAAGCTGCTGATAAGCCTGCATGAACTGCGGATCACCCTTCTCCTGCACAATCTTATTCTCACTCATCGGCACGGAGGCACCACCCTTGGCGTTCGGGATCAGCAGCGTCCAGGTCTCATCGATGCCATAGCTCCACTGCGTGATGTAGTCACGGTCGAGACCATTGCTCGTCTGGTTGGCACTGTTTTTCTTCACGAGCTCACTCTTGCCACGCATACTCTCCTGACCATACTGCCAGGTGTGATAGAGACTGCTGAGGTTCAGACAGACACCGACGGCAGCGCCGACGATACAAACGGCAGAGGCCTTCCAGAAACGCTTCATCTCATGCTTGCGGATGGCATCGGCGAGGAAGGCGATGACCATGAAGAGGATGATGAAGAGATAATAATAGGTCATCTGCACGTGGTTGGCATTGATCTCGAAGGCCGTGAAGAGCGCTGTCACGAAGAGACCCCACAAGTATTTGCCACGATAAGCCAATACAATACCGGCGATCATCGGCGGCAGATAGCCCAAAGCAAATACCTTCCACATATGGCCGGCAGCGATGATGATAAAGAAATAGCTTGAGAAGGCCCACAAGATACTACCAAGGATAGCCAGTTCCCTTCTGAAGTCGAAGGCACGCAACAGGATATAGAAGCCAAGGAGATAAACGAAGACCTCCCACACATAATCGGGGAGCCAGAGATGGAAAGCATTCTCCAACTGTTTCAATATCGACTGGCTGTTATACGACGGCGCCATCTGATAGGTCGGCATACCGGAGAAGATGGAGTTCGTCCAACGACTCGTCTCACCAGTCTTCTGTTGATACTCTGTCAACTCCTGTCCTGCTCCACGACCGGCACTGCTGTCATGGCGGTAGAGGATACGCCCGTCGAGATCGGCAGGCATGAAATAAACGAAGGAAATGACGGCAAAGATAACGATTGCCAGCACATCCAAAAGGTACTTCTTGTTGAGTTTCATTATTTTTTTTGATAATTTACCGCAAAGATACGGACTTTTTTTCGTAATTTTGCAACAAAGAATGAAAAATCAATGAAAATAGGAATAATCGTTGCAATGGACAAGGAATTTGCCCAGTTGCGTACCCTTTTGGATGATGCGGCCACCGAGCGCCATCATCATAAGGATTTTGTCTTGGGAGAGTTGGGGAAGCATCAGATCATCATGCAGCAGTGCGGCATTGGAAAAGTCAATGCTGCCATTGGCGCCGTTGAGATGATCGACAACTATGCCCCCGATCTCGTGATCTCCACGGGTGTCGCCGGTGGCGCAAGCACGGAACTGAACCCGCTCGATGTCGTCGTCGCCTCTGAGACCACCTATCACGATGTTTACTGTGGCGAGGAAGTGGAATACGGTCAGCTCATCGGCACGCCGGCGCGCTTCCATGCCCCGAAAGAATATGTTGAGAAAGCCGTCAGTCTGAACAGTCCCGAGCAGAAGGTCATCGCCGGACTCACCGTCAGCGGTGACTGGTTCGTTGACAGCAAAGAGAAGATGCAGTCTATCCTCTCCCATTTCCCGCAAGCCATGGCCGTGGATATGGAGAGCTGCAGCATCGCCCAGACCTGCCATATCTACAAGACGCCGTTCATCTCTTTCCGCATCATCAGTGATGTTCCGTTGAAAGATGAGAAAGCCGCCCAGTATTTCGACTTCTGGAACCGTATGGCCGAGGGCAGTTTCAATGTGACGAAAGAATTCCTGGAAAAACTATAAACGACAATGAAGAAAATACCGAGTTTTACGATCAATCACCTCAAGCTCCTGCGCGGCATCTATGTCAGCCGCAAGGATGAGGTCGGCGGAGAAGTCATCACGACTTTTGATATCCGCATGAAAGAACCGAACCGCGAGCCCGTCGTCCATGCCGGTGCCCTGCATACCATCGAGCATCTTGCTGCCACCTATCTGCGCAACGATCCCGAATGGAAAGACCGCGTGATCTACTGGGGGCCTATGGGCTGTCTGACGGGCAACTACCTCCTTCTGCGTGGAGACCTGGAGAGTAAGGATATCGTCGAGCTGATGAAACGTACGTTCCGTTTCATCGCCGATTACGAGGGAGAAGTCCCCGGTGCCGCTCCTCAGGACTGTGGCAACTACCTCCTCCACGACCTTCCCATGGCTAAATGGGAAGCCCGCAAATATCTTACGGAGGTTCTCGAGAATATCAAACCGGAGAATCTCGTGTATCCGACGCTGTAGGGACTTGATTTATCATGTTCCGCCCGTGAAAGGCCTGCCGTTCAGTGCTTGCGCTTTGCAAGCGCAAGGTAGGCCCTACAACTGATACCCCACGGTAAACCAGAAGGATTTATTGCGGCTGTCCTGATTCTTGGCAGCTTTCGTCAGCGGAAAGTTATAACGGAAATCAAGAACGACATGCTCATACTCGTAAGAGAGACCGAGGGGCAGCGTCAGGTCGACAGACTTGTAGTCATCCTTATTCTTCGAATTCCACTTATAGTTGTTTGCATCCTGTCCGTTGATCTTATCATACACGCGCTGCACCGTACCGTCCGAATTGGTCGTCTCCGTGAAACTCGTCAGCGTCGACTTCCATTTCGCATAGGCCAGAAAGCCCGCCTGCAGACCGGCATTCACCGACAAGCCCGGCGCCACGTAGACATGGGCCATCAGCGGCACCTGGATATAACCTAAGTTCTGTGACAGGTCATAGTAGTCCTGTTCCTTATACTTATTTCCTTCTGTAGATGAGGAAGAATAATCCTTATAATGATAGCCTTGCAACGCATAATAAGCACCGAGCGACACCGCGACATTTTTCGTCCACTGATATTGCAGATCCGCACCGGCTACGAAGCCCGGCTTATACTGTGGTTTGAGGACAGCAACATCCGAAACTGCCAGAGGATCATCCGAAACTGCCAGAGGAGCATCCGACATGCTGCTGATTGTCACGCCGACACGCGGAATGATGGAGACTGTGCCCACTTCCGACTGGGCCTGAGCACCAAGAACGGCTGCCACTAAGGTAAGAGATAAAAAAAGACGTTTCATAAAATAGCGTTTTGATTCTATTTTATGAAACGTCTCAATGGTGGAAATATTGCCTGACGAACAGGCATTTTTCCATAAGGGCGCCCACAAGGGGTGCCCATACATTAGGGCGCCCATACGATGGATTATTCCTTATTAGCGCGCTTACGCTCGAGGTGGTCGAGGATGATCTTGCGCATACGCATGCTCTTCGGCGTCACCTCTACATACTCGTCTTCCTTGATGTACTCCAGACATTCCTCGAGGCTCATCTCCACCTTCGGGATGACACGGGCCTTCTCATCGGAACCGCTGGCACGGACATTCGTAAGCTGCTTTGCCTTCGTGACATTAACGACGAGGTCATTGTCGTGGACATGCTCACCGACGACCTCACCGGCATAGACTTCATCACCCGGATCGATGAAGAACTTACCACGATCCTGCAGTTTGTCGATAGCGTAGGCATAAGCCGTACCCGTCTCCATGGCGATCATGGAACCATTCGTACGACGCGTGATCTCACCCTTGTAAGGCTGGTAGTTCTTAAAACGGTGTGCCATAATGGCCTCACCCTGAGATGCTGTGAGGACATTCGTACGCAGACCGATGATACCACGGGAAGGAATCTCAAACTGGATATTCACGCGGTCGCCTTCACTGTCCATACCGACGAGCTCACCCTTACGGCGCGTAACCATATCGACCATCTTGGAAGAATAGTCATTGGGCACGTTGATCGTCAGTTCCTCAATAGGCTCACACTTCTTTCCGTCAATCTCCTTATAGATTACCTGCGGCTGACCAACCTGCAGCTCGAAGCCCTCACGACGCATGGTCTCAATGAGGACGGAGAGATGCAGCACGCCACGGCCACTGACGATCCAGCGATCGGTATATCCCTCCACGGGCTTGACACGAAGGGCGAGGTTCTTTTCGAGCTCCTTGTCGAGACGCTCCTGGATATGACGGGAAGTACAGAACTTACCCTCACGACCGAAGAAAGGAGAGTCGTTGATGGTGAAAAGCATACTCATCGTAGGCTCATCGACGGCGATCGGCGGCAGCGGCTCCGGGTTCTCGTAATCGGCGATAGTATCACCGATCTCGAAATGCTCCAGACCGACAACGGCGCAGATATCACCGCTCTCCACCTCAGGAGTCTGCTTATGAGTGATACCCTCAAAAGTATGGAGCTCCTTGATCTTCGTCTTCTCCTGCGTGCCGTCACGATGACAGATCGTAATGTTCTGACCGTCCTTCAGCACACCGCGGTGCACACGGCCCACGGCGATACGGCCCGTATAGTTGGAGTAGTCGAGAGAAGTGATCAACATCTGCGGCGTACCGTCGAGGTGCTTCGGAGCAGGGATCACCTTCACGATAAGATCGAGGAGGTAGTCGATATTGCCTGTCGGCGTCTTCCAGTCAGGACCCATCCAGCCGTTCTTGGCAGAGCCATAGACAACGGGGAAGTCGAGCTGATCTTCTGTAGCGTTGAGGTCGCACATCAGGTCGAAGACCATCTCGTAGACCTCTTCCGGCCGACAGTTAGGTTTGTCGACCTTGTTGACGACGACGATAGGCTTCAGACCGAGCTGCAGCGCTTTCTGCAGCACGAAACGCGTCTGAGGCATCGGGCCCTCAAAAGCATCGACGAGGAGGAGACAGCCATCGGCCATGTTCAGCACACGCTCCACCTCACCACCGAAGTCAGAGTGACCCGGCGTATCGAGAATATTGATTTTCGTGCCTTTCCATCTGATGGAAACGTTCTTGGAGAGGATCGTAATACCACGTTCACGCTCCAAGTCATTGGAGTCGAGGACCTCCCCACTGTTATCCTGTCCGTCACGGAAGAGTTTTCCAGCGAGCATCATCTTGTCAACCAGAGTAGTCTTTCCGTGGTCGACATGCGCAATAACGGCAATGTTTCTAATGTCTTGCATCTGAATAAATCTTAAATAGCTATTTGTATTTGGCTGCAAAAGTACAAAAAATAAGTGGAATATTTGCACCTTTCTCAAAAAAGTTGTACCTTTGCACCCGCATTTTAGGAAAATCCTATGCATTCGACCTCGTAACCCGTTGTGATGATGGCGGCTAGCGAGGGAAGGATGTAATGATGCGACAACATTTAATCATTCAATTTCAATGTATTTGAACAAGGAAAAGAAGGCTGAGATCTTCGAGAAGAACGGCAAGAATGCCCAGGACACCGGTAGCGCAGAGAGCCAGATCGCTCTCTTCTCTTATCGTATCGCTCATCTGACAGAGCACGTGAAGAAGAACCACAAGGACTATGTCACCACACGTGCCATCACGAAGCTCGTCGGTAAGCGTCGTGCCCTCCTCAACTATCTCTACGACCGTGACGTTAACCGCTATCGTGCTATCGTCAAGGCTCTGGGTCTGAGAAAGTAAAGCCTCACCCCCAACCCCTCCCCGAAAGGGAGGGGGGTGATTACTGAGACACGCCCTAAGTTTATTAGAAAATAAAAACTCCCACCTATTTATTATAGATGGGAGTTTTATTTTCTGAAGACTGCAATCCTTCACAAAAAGGGGTGTGTCTCGCATTTTACTCCCCCTCTCCTTCGGAGAGGGGTTGGGGGTGAGGCTTTTATTTCCCTCAACGGCACCATCACGAAGTCACGTTCTTGCATCAGCGGGTGAGGGATCTTTAAGTCGGGCTCATCGACGTGAAGGTCATCATAGAGAAGGATATCGATATCGATGATACGGTCATGATACTCACCATTGTGACTCTTCTGTGTCCGTCCCATAGCCCGTTCGATCTCCTGCGTCTTCTCCAACACCTGTCTAGGCGACAGCATAGTCTCCACGCAGACGCAGGCATTGAGGAAGTCATGGTCCGACCGGAATCCCCATGGCTTCGTAGCATAAAGCGATGACCGGCGCACGACAGCGCCGATCATCGCTTCTATCTTTTCTATAGATAAGGATATATTCTTCTCCTTATCCCCCAGGTTCGTTCCCAGGCCTAAATACAATTGATGCATAATATTATTACAAATTCCCGTTTAGGACGGCCACAAGGGCCGCACCCTACGGAGGGGGAAAAGGGTGAGGCATTAGTCGTTCATGATCAGCAGACTATCACCGAAGCATCCGAACATATAACCGTTCTTGAGGGCGAGGTCATAACAGTTCATGACATTGTCATAGCCACCGAAGGCAGCCGTCTCCATCATCAGCGTTGACTCAGGATGATAGAAGTTCACGACCATACTGTCTGCCAGTCCGAAATCATACGGCGGGAAGATAAACTTGTTCGTCCAACCGTCAAACTCCTTCAGTCGTCCGTCCGTACCGACAGCTGTCTCTGTAGCCTTCACCACACTGGCACCGACGGCACAGACATGATGCTCATTATCCTTAGCCGTGTTGACCATATTGCAGGCATCAGCGCCGATGATCATCTGTTCAGAGTCCATCTTATGCTTCGTCAGATCCTCCACCTCAATGGGATGGAACGTGCCGAGGCCACAGTGAAGCGTGATATAAGCGCCACCGATACCTTTAATCTCCATCATCTTCAGCATACGCTCAGAGAAATGAAGACCCGTAGACGGCGCTGTCACAGCACCCTCATGCTTTGCGTAGACGGTCTGGAACTGTTCCAGGTCTTCCTTTGTAGCATGATGGTCCTCACGGTTATCGATGACATAACGGGGCAGCGGAGCCTCGCCGAGGGCGAAGAGGTTACGCTTAAACTCCTCATGGGGACTGTCATAGAGGAAGCGGAGGGTACGGCCGCGCGATGTCGTGTTGTCAATGACTTCAGCGACCATCGTCGACGTATCATCGAAGAAGAGCTTGTTGCCGATACGAATCTTTCGTGCCGGTTCCACGAGGACATCCCAGAGGCGCATCTCCTCGTTGAGCTCACGCAACAGGAACACTTCAATCTTCGCATCCGTCTTCTCCTTCGTACCGTAGAGGCGGGCCGGGAACACCTTCGTATCGTTGAACACGAACACGTCACCGTCGCCGAAATAGTCGAGCATATCCAGGAACTGCAGATAGTTGCCCTCCTCAGGCTTTCCGTCACCGCCTTTCTTGAACATCTCTATATCCCCGCTCTTCTTGTGCAGCACCATCAAGCGGGACTCATCACGGCGCGTCACCGTGAAGGTCTCCTGACTGCCGTCACTGCGCGTGAGGGTATGTTCGGCACGGTGGGGATAGAGGGCCACCTGCTCCTTAGGCAATTTGAAATCGAATTGTGATAACTTCATATTTTGTCTCCTTTGTTTTCGTTATTATTTCTCTTCCACCGTAGGGTGCGGCCCTTGTGGCCGCCCGTTAGGACGGCCACAAGGGCCGCCCCTACGAGAGGATCAATCCATGTTCGCGGCGATCCACTCTTTGATATGGTCGAAATCGACACAATCATCAACGGTGATGCCACCGCTGCGCGTGCGACGAAGGGCCGTGAGATAGGCGCCACTGTCGAGGGCACGACCGAGATCGCGCGCCAAGGCACGGATATAAGTTCCCTTGCCACATGTCACATGTATCGTAAGCAACATCCGTGCCACATCGAAATCAACGATATCGATGGCATCGACATGCACCTGTTTCGGCTTCAGCTGCACCTCTTCTCCATCACGGCGTAACTGGTAGGCTCTATCGCCGTGGATCTTCACGGCGCTGTAGGTCGGCGGCACCTGCTCGATATCCCCGATAAACTGCGGCAGCACCTGCTGGATCTTCTCCAACGTGATCTGTTCCGTGGGATATGTGGCATTGACGGGATGCTCCATATCGTAGCTCGCCGTCGTAGCACCGAGCTGCAGCGTCGCCGTATATTCTTTCTGGTGCTTCTGCAGTTCCTCGATATCCTTCGTCTTCTTTCCCGTACAGAGTACGAGGACGCCCGTAGCGAGGGGATCAAGGGTTCCGGCGTGTCCGATCTTTACCTTTCGGCCTAAAGCATGACTGAGCTCGTACCTGACATGGGCCAGGGCGCCGAAACTCGTCATCTTATACGGCTTGTCGATGGCGAATATTTCTCCTTTGATGAAATCCATGCGCTTATCCGACCATGACAAGTGAGTGTCCCGTAGCCAACAGGAGCAGGATGACGCCCCCCACAATGATACGGTACCAGCCGAAGAGGCGGAAACCGTATTTCGTCAGGAAGCCGACAAACCATTTCATCGCCAGCATAGCCACGACGAAAGCAATGACACAACCCACGATGAGCAGGAAGATGTTCTGAGACGTAGCCCATGTCGTACCGGCCTTGAACATATCTATGAGGTCGAGGAGCGTCGCGCCGGCCATCGTAGGAACGGCGAGGAAGAAAGAGAACTCAGCGGCATTCTTGCGCGTGAGCTTCTGCTGCATACCACCGACGATCGTCGCCATACTACGGCTCGTACCGGGGATAACGCTCAGACACTGCCAGCAACCGATGAGGAAGGCACGGCGCCACGTCACCTGATTCTCTGCCCGACCTTTGTTGAAGATACGGTCACAGAAAAGCATGAACACGCCACCGACGACGAGCATGATAGCCACGACCATCACACTGTCCAACAGCCAGTCGAGCAGACCGCTCTTCTTGGCGGCCAGGCCGACGATGACGGCGGGGATGACACCCCAGATAAGTTTGCCGTAGAACGTCATCTTCTCACTGAACTCTTCGGCGTTGCGCATCTGGAAGAAATGCTTCCAGTAGAGACAGACCACTGAGAGGATGGCACCAAACTGGATGATGAACGTGAAGGCATGCACAAACGGATCTCCCTGCTGGACGCCGAGGAGATTCTGCGTGATGATCATATGACCGGTAGAAGAAACGGGAAGGAACTCTGTGAGGCCCTCCACGATGGCGATGATAATCGTCTGAAAAAGATCCATGACTTATTTCTCCTCGCTACTGTTGTCGTTATTGTCCTTGGGCTTGCGCGCCACGGCATAGATGATTGACAGGAATCCCAAAAGGCAGACCACGGGGGCTACCTTGATACGCAGTGTACTGAAAATGTCGGGATTGAACATGTGCTCATTGCTCCCGCTGCCGCTCATCAGGATGAATCCCAATACGACGACGAGCATGCCGACGGCCACTAAAATGTAGTTGACCTTGTCGAATGCGAAATTTCTCTTATCCATTATTAATTTATCAATTATGTTCTATTGTGAGCTATAGTTTTCTGTTGCGAGCTATCAGATCTTATACAGGTCCGACGCCTTCATCCGCAGGAACTTCGTCACGGAGACACTGGCACAGATTCCCGTGATGATGATGCCGAAGGCAAAGACCGTCACACCGACAATCGTCATCTCCTTCCATGTCACGAAGGTCTGCATATCTGGTTCCCAGACATACAAGCCATAGATGCAGCCACCGAGGACGGCACTGGCGATGATGGCAGCCAGGAGACCGATACCGATGGCACTACGCACGAAAGGCCAACGGATAAAGCCCCAGGAGGCTCCCACGAGCTTCATCGTATGCATCGTGAAGCGACGGGCATAGATGCCGAGCTTCACCGTATTATTAATCAAGGAGAAGGAGACGATGGTCAACAACAGGGCAATCACGAGGAACACCACACTCAGATTGGCGATATTCCTATTCACCTTTTCTATCAGGTCTTTCTCATAACTGACCTTCACAGCCTGCGGACAGGCCCGCAGCTCCTTACTGATCCACTGCAGGGAGTCGTTGTTGGCATAGTCAGCCTTCAGCGTGATATCGATGGAAGCATTGAAGGGATTTCCACCGGCAAACTCCGTTGGATCAACACCCAACTGCTGCTTGCCTTCCCGCAAAGCCTCCTGCTGACTGATATAATGAAGTTGGTTGACAAACGGACGCGTACGGAGCGTCGTCATGAGCGACTGGGCCTCGCCGTCCGTCATGTCATGGTCAAGGACCATCGTCACGACAAAATTCTCACGCACCCACGACGATAAGTTACGTCCCGAGAGCGTGAAGAGCACTACGATTCCCAATAAGACAAGCACCATGGCGGTGCTGATACACAGCGTCACTACCTGCAGGCCATGGCGGCCGCCGGCGTTTCTACGACTTTTTCCCATTGTCGACAAGATACTTTAAACCTAATTTGGTGCAAAAATACGAAAAAAGAAATGAACAAGCGAGTCTTTAATTTTCATTAACGTTAAAATCCAACCATTTCAACACATTATCAATATTTTTTCCTAACTTTGTACCGTAACCCCACCGTAGGGGCCGCCCTTGTGGCCGCCCTACCCCCACCGTAGGGGCCGTCCCTTGTGGCGGCCCTAACCCTCACAGCAGGGGCCGCCCTTGTGGCCGCCCTACCCCCACCGTAGGGGCCGTCCCTTGTGGCGGCCCGTTGGCGGAACGCCGAATAG
>JAQXXT010000057.1 GCA_029226205.1 Prevotellaceae bacterium | reverse complement strand
ACGGCCACAAGGGCCGCACCCTACGGTGGAATCATTCCTTCCCTTGGAAAGCCTTCCACCGCTTCGTCTGCGCTTCCTCGGCGGGACTGTGCTGGGGCTCCCAGAAATGCTCATGCATGCCATCGGGCAGATACTGCTGTTCCACCCAATGGCCGGGGAAGTCATGGGGATACTTATATCCGTCATGATAACCGAGATCGGCCATGAGCTTCGTCGGCGCATTTCTGAGGTGCAGGGGCACGGGCTGGTTACCCGTCTTGCGGACACACTGCAGAGCCTTGTCGATACCGAGGTAGGCGGAGTTGCTCTTCGGACTCGTGGCGAGATAGACGACGGCCTCCGCCAAGGGGATACGTCCCTCGGGCCAGCCGATCTTCATCACGGCATCGAAGGCGGCATTCGCCAACAGAAGGGCATTGGGATTGGCCAGTCCGATATCCTCGGCAGCACTGATGACGACGCGACGGGCGATGAACTGCGGGTCTTCTCCACCCTCAATCATACGTGCCATCCAGTAAAGGGCGGCATCGGGATCACTGCCACGGATACTCTTGATGAAGGCAGAAATAATATCGTAATGCATTTCACCATCCTTATCGTAAGCCAACGGGTTAGCTTGCAACTGCTGTTCCACGAAGTTATCCGTGATCACGACATCCCCGTCACCGGAAGCCTCCACGACGAGCTCAAGGATATTGAGGAGTTTCCGGGCATCACCACCGCTATAGCGGAGGATGGCACCGGTCTCCTTGAGTTCGATATGCCGTTTCTTCAGTTCCACATCCTGCGTGATGGCTCGGTGGAGGAGTTCGAGCAGATCGTCTTTCTCCAACGGTTTGAGAACATAGAGCTGACAACGGGAGAGGAGCGGACGGATCACCTCGAAGGACGGGTTCTCCGTCGTGGCACCGATGAGCGTCACCGTACCCTTCTCCACGGCACCGAGGAGGGAGTCCTGCTGGCTCTTGGAGAAACGGTGGATCTCGTCGATGAAGAGGATCGGTGAGGGCGCGTTGAAGAAGCGGTGGCTGGCGGCTTTCTGGATGACATCACGCACATCCTTCACGCCACTCGTCACGGCACTGAGGGTGAAGAACGGCGTCTCCAACTTGTTGGCGATGATCTGTGCCAGCGTCGTCTTCCCCACTCCCGGCGGTCCCCAGAGGATAAACGAGGAGATATGCCCCGTATCAATCATCTTACGGAGCACAGCCCCCGGACCGACCAGATGCTTCTGCCCGACATAATCGTCGAGCGTGCGGGGGCGCATTCTTTCTGCTAATGGTTCACTCATTACAAATACAAAATTAAATATAATCTCTCAGATACGCAAAAAAAACTCGTGAAAAAATTTGTGATTTTATTTGATTATACTTACTTTTGCAACGCATAAGCAAGAAAGGCAGATCCCTTTCCTGATTACTCAAAGGAAAAGAATTAACTGAATATGAAAAAAGAAAAGACTTTAACACTCAAGACGCTCACCAAGAGCAATGTTTGGGATATCCAGGAGAACGATGTTTTCCGCCTCTGGGAACTGGCCGAGAAGGACGCCGATCTGAAAGACAATCAGCGTCATTATCTCGATGTCATCCGCAGTGCCTTCGAGATAGAGCCCATCACGGTGGACAAGCCCGAAGTGATCAAGAAATATGAGGCCCGCGGCTTCAAGGTCGGCGAGATGAAGCTCGAGGAGGGCGACAACGGCAAGAAGAAGATGGCGCTGAAGAAGCGTCCTATCCTCCGTGTCACCGACCTGACGTATGAGAATATCCGTCATATCTCCGCCACGAAACTCGTCGAGGTCCTCGACCGTAACTTCGGTGGCGGCTGGGAGAGTCTGCCGCAGAGCATCCAGGACATCATCGAGAGTGGTTTCGACATCTCTACCACTACCCTGCCGAAAGACCGTCTCCACAAGGCCGGCGGCCTTTATGAGAAGAAGATCAACGACGGCTTCGAGGTGCTCGAGATTCCCAAAGGTACGTGGGTGGAGGCCATCTTCGCCAAGGAGAAACCAGAGATGACCAAGCGCCATCTCGTCGACTTCGACGAGGAGGATGAAGAGTCCAAGCGCAAGAAGGACCTCAGCGACGGCGATGAGGACGACGACGAGGATCTTCCCGAGGAGGATGACCACTACAATGACGATGATGAGGATGATGACGCCTTCGATGACGACAAGCTCACCGAGGAGAGTTACCGCACCACCTATGAGGAGAATCCCGAGGACCTCAACCTCGAGGCTGAGGATATCTCCGATGATGACGAATACTAAGGAGAAGTAAAAAAGTAAAGAAGTAAAGCTACCGCAAAGGATCCACTGCGGTAGCTTTACTTTTTTACTTCTTTACTTTTACCTCATACAGGTCCGTACGGCGGTCACGGAGGTTACGGACGGAGCCATAGGTATGAAGCTCACTGAGGTGCGAGAGATCAACATCGGCCACGAGGATCATCTCCGTATTCGGCGTTGCCTCGGCACGCTTGCCGTCGTAAGGGAAGGCGAAGTCACAAGGCGTGAACACAGCCGACTGGGCATACTGGATGTCCATATTCGTCACCCTCGGCAGGTTGCCGACACTACCGGCGATGGCCACATAGCACTCGTTCTCAATGGCACGGGCCTGAGCACATACACGTACACGGGTATAGGCATTCTGCGTATCCGTCATGAAAGGCACGAAGAGAATCTGCATGCCCTGGCTGGCCAACAGGCGCGACAGTTCCGGAAACTCCACATCATAACAGATCAGTATTCCGATCTTTCCACAGTCGGTGTCGAACGTCTGGATCTTATTGCCTGCGCACAAGCCCCAGCATTTCTTTTCATCCGGCGTGACATGGATTTTCTCATAGCTCTCCACACTACCGTCACGACGACAAAGGAAGCCGACATTATACAGACTGCCATCGTCCTTGACATACGGCATACTGCCCGTGATGATATTGATGTTGTAGCTGATGGCGAGCTCACGGAAACGGTCACGGATCTTCTCGGTATACTGTGCCATGGCACGGATGGACTGGGCCTCACCCATGTCATTGAACTTCGCCATCAACGGCGCGTTGAAATATTCGGGGAAGAGGACGAAGTCGCTACGGTAGTTGGACACGGAGTCGACGAAGAACTCAACCTGTTCAATGAGGTCATCGATATTATTATAAGGACGCATCTGCCACTGCACCATACCGATTCTTACCGTCTTCTTATGATCGACATACGAGTCCGTTGGCGGCTGATAGTAGATATTATCCCACTGCAACAGCGTGGCACAGTGTTTCGACTCCTCATCATTGGGCAGATAGTTGCGGATGACACGACGGACATGGAAGTCATTACTCAACTGGAATGTCAGCACGGGATCATAGATCTCACGCGACCGGACTTTCTCGATATACTCCTTCGGCCGCATCGTGTCGGCATACTTATGATAGTTCGGGATACGTCCACCGAACATGATGGCCTTGAGGTTGAGTTTCTCACAGAGTTCCTTGCGATACTCATACATACGACGGGCCAGACGCATGCCACGATAGTCAGGATGGATGAACACCTCGATACCATAGAGGATATTGCCTTTCGGATCATGAGTGTTGAAGGTCTCATTACCCGTCACCTGGGCATAGGTATGGTCGCCCTTCACCATGTCGTAATCGACGATGATGGAGAGGGCACAGCCGACGATCTTGTCGTCGACGATGATGACGACCTGTCCCTCGGGGAAGATGTCAATGAGCTTTTTGATCTGTTGACGTGTCCAGAACACGTCCTGGTTGCCATAGATGCGCTTGAAGGACTTGGCCAACTGGTCGTAGTCGCCCATCTGCAGATTACGCATCTCCACCTTATTCACCTGGTGGGAGGTGTCATGGGAATTGTCCATCTTTATTTCTTCTTCAATTTAACTTTCGGAATCTTGATCTTTTCTCCGGCTTTGACGGCGGAGGAGCCATTGACGGCCTCAATATAGCACTCCATGCCCGGACCTAACTGTGAACGGGCTATGCTCTGGAGGGTCTGACCGGCTTTCACCGTCACAACATGATCAATGCCGACGATCTCATAAGCACCCGTTCGTACACGAGGGTCAGAGGCACCGGCCTTGGCATATTTGTTTGCGGTTTGTTGCTCCTTCTCTGCGGCAGCCTTCTTGGCAGCTTTCTGAGCAGCTGCCTTCTGTGCAGCCGTTGCTTTCTGCTCGTCAACAGTCTGAGTCTGTTCTCCGGCGGTCTCTTCGGGAGTGCCATCGGCAGTCTCTGCCCCACCCTGAGCCTCAAGGGCCTCGTGCTGACGGAGCAGACGAATACTGTCGGCTTGTGCCTTCTCTCTCTGTACTTGTTCCTGGGCCGTGGGTTGGTCCGTTTTTGCCTGGATCATATTGACTTGTTGCTTCAACAATCCAACTTGAGCCTGCAGATTATCCCGTTCTCCGGCAACACGGCCATAGAGGAAACTGATCACAATGAGTCCGACGAGAAGGACAACGGAGGCTCCACAGAAGAAATAGAAGCTGAAACGGGAAAGGGAATATCGAGGGGCAGCCCCTTTGGCAGAATTCTCCTCCGATACGGTTGGGGCAACGGGGGAAACTGGGCTCGAAGAAACAGGAGCTTCTGAGGTCGATGGAACAGGAGTTTCAGGTTTCGATGCAACAGAGGCAGTCGGCTCAGAAGAAACGGAGGCTGCGTTTTCCGAAACATCAGGGGAAGTCGGATTTGGCGCAACGCTTTCTGCAGTTGGTGCAGCAGTCGTCGCAGCAGGTGCAACGGGAGCCGTCGTTTTAGCAGGTTCAACAGGCATAGTTGCAACGGGTTTATCAGGTGTAGTCGTTGCTACAGGTGTATCGGGTACAACGGGCTCAGCGGGTGCGGCAGCATCCACGGACACAGCGGATTCGGCAGTTGCAGTGGGGACATCAGTTGCAGCAGGTTCAGTTGCAGCAGATTCGGTTGTTACAGTTTCAGATGCAGCAGCAGTATTCACGGGTGCAGTGGGTTCAGCAGGCGCAGCCGTTCTTTCCGGTTCCATTCGTCCTTCAGATGACGGGCCGCCATTAGGTATGGTCCCTACTGTGGATTCTTTCTCTTGAAATTCCCGGTCTATCTCGGAGAAATCGACACCCTCGTTGACGACGACAGTGTCAAACTGCGCAAAAGGCTTATTGATGAGTTCGGCGAGGATCTTATCGGGGGTGAACGAGATCTTATCCCGCCCCTCGATGACGATACGCTCACCGGTGTTGACATCCACGCTCTCACGGTCTTTCACCGTGATCAACTTGAACGTGCCGAGGCCCTTGACCTTTACGATCCGGTCCTCTTCCAGCCCTTGCTGGAGAACCTCGAAGAAAGCGGACACGAAAGTTGCCGCATCATCTTTCGAGAGATGATACTTCTCCACGAGACGGGTGGCGAGAGCCATGAGTTCAGCGTGTGCCATCCTTCTCCTCCTTTCCTGTATGGTCTACTCTTGCTGCCTTGATGCTGTCCTCCCCATTCTTCAACTTCTCTTTCAATGAAGCCACGGGACGGAAGTTCAATACGAGTTTCGGCGGAACGAGCATACGCTGTTTCGTCGACGGATTGACAATGATACGCTCCAGGCGCTTCCGTACCTCAAAGGTACCGAAACCCGTGACACCGACCTCCCCCGATGCCTCCACCTCGTCGGCAAGGGCATCGATGAGCGTCGTACAGAGTTTCTGCGTATCTTCTTGTGTATAACCGGTCTTCCCGGCCAGAGCAGCAATAAATTCCTTATTGTTCATAGTCTGAGTATTCATTTTGATCCTCCGTAGGGTGCGGCCCTTGTGGCCGTCCTAATTTGGTATTGCGGCGTTAGGACGGCCACAAGGGCCGCGCCCTACGGTGACAGACATCCTGGTTAGGACGGCCACAAGGGCCGCACCCTACGGTGGGATTAAACCACGCTGGCATAGAGGTCGAACTCCTCACTACCAGTGATCTTGGCCTGATAGAAGCGGCCGACATGCAGCGTCTTCTCACTGGCGGGGATGAGGACCTCGGGATCGACATCGGGCGAACAGAACTCTGTACGACCGATATACCACGGGCCCTCCTTACGGTCGATGATCACCGTCATCGTCTGCCCTACCTTCGACGCCTCAATCTCCTCGGAGATATCCTGTTGCAGGGCCATGAGCTCGTCAAGGCGGCGTTCCTTCACTTCCTGCGGCACGTCATCCTTATAATGTTCGGCGCTGTAGGTCCCCTCCTCCTCAGAATAGGTGAAGGCTCCCATGCGCTCGAAACGCTGTTCACGGACAAAGTCCATGAGTTCCCGGAAGTCCTCCTCCGTCTCACCGGGGAAACCGACCATAAGTGTCGTACGGATATGGATACCGGGGACACGCTCGCGGATCGTCTTCAACAGGGCAATCGTCTCGGCCTTCGTCACATGACGGTGCATCCGGCTCAGGACATTGTCGCTGATATGCTGCAGGGCGATATCGAGATAACGGCATACATTCGGTTTCTCACGCATGACATCGAGGAGTTTGAGGGGGAACTGGTTCGGATAGGCATAATGCAACCGGATCCACTTCACGCCTTTGATATCAGCCATCTTACTGATCAGTTCGGCG
This sequence comes from Prevotellaceae bacterium, assembly GCA_029226205.1. Lineage (GTDB taxonomy): Bacteria > Bacteroidota > Bacteroidia > Bacteroidales > Bacteroidaceae > Prevotella. Next base: position 2,702 of record JAQXXT010000057.1, on the reverse strand, counting down.
ATATGATGCTTGCCGTCGAGGTCGATGCCATAATAGGTCAGTTCCTGGGCAATGACCTGAAACTCCACGACACCCTGGGCCACGAGGTCACAGACCTCCTGAAGGATATCCTCCTCCGGGCGACTGACATGATGACCCGTCATGATAGGAATGGCGCAGTAAGCACAGTGGCGGTCACAACCCTCGGCAATCTTGATATAAGCATAATGATGGGGCGTGGTGAGATGACGGCGGCCGTCACACGTGGCGACATCCTCCTTGCCGAGATCCTTGAGGAGTTGCTTATAGTTGAACTTCCCATAAAACTTATCCACTTCCGGGATCTCCTTCTCCAACTCATGCTGGTAACGTTGTGACAGACATCCCATAACATAGAGACGCTTCAGACGGCCCTCTTTCTTGGCTGCCACAAACTCCAGGATCGTATTGATACTCTCTTCCTTCGCCGCCTCGATGAAGCCACAGGTGTTGATGACGGCAATCTCTCCCTGGGGATTCTTGCTGTCATGAACACAGTGATAGCCATTGGCCTCAAACTGCTTCATGAGCGACTCAGTATCGACGAGATTCTTCGAACACCCGAGGGTGACGAAGTCTACTTGATTTTTCTTCATAATATTTTTTCCAGACGGGGTGGAACATGATAAATCATGCCCCTACAGACATCCCTCCCTTTTGGGAGGGCTTGGGTAGGCCTCATGTCCCTACTTGGGATCTATTAATGGTTCTTGAAAAGACTGTCTACAAACTCACGCTTGTTGAAGAGCTGGAGATCCTCCATGCCCTCACCCAGTCCGATATATTTCACGGGGACCTTCAACTGGTCACTGATACCGATGACGACGCCACCCTTGGCGGTACCGTCGAGCTTCGTGATGGCGAGACTGTCGACGGACGTGACCTGGGAGAACTGCTTGGCCTGTTCGAAGGCATTCTGTCCCGTACTGCCATCGAGGACAAGCAACACCTCGTCGGGAGCCTGCGGCAGCACCTTCTTCATGACATCCTTGATCTTCTTCAACTCATTCATCAGTCCGACCTTGTTGTGCAGACGACCGGCGGTATCGATGAGGACGACGTCAGCACCGTTGGCCTTGGCACTCTGCAGGGTATCGAAGGCCACGGAGGCAGGATCGGCACCCATCTGCTGCTTCACCACGGGCACGCCGACACGCTCGCCCCAGATGCAGATCTGCTCGACGGCGGCGGCACGGAAGGTATCGGCGGCACCGAGATAGACCTTCTTACCGGCTTTCTTAAACTGGTAAGCGAGTTTGCCGATCGTCGTCGTCTTTCCCACGCCATTGACACCGACAACGAGGATGACATACGGCTTATGATCCGTCGGCAGGTCCCAGTTGTCATGGTCGTCACTATGGTTCTCCGCCAGCAAGGCGGCTATCTCATCACGAAGAATGCCATTGAGCTCAGCCGTAGAGACATACTTGTCACGGGCCACACGGTCCTCGATACGGTGGATGATCTTCACCGTCGTCTCCACGCCAACATCGGAAGTGATAAGGATCTCCTCCAGATCATCGAGGACCTCATCATCGACTTTCGACTTGCCGGCAACGGCACGAGCCAACTTGGAGAACACACTCTCGCTGGTCTTCTCAAGGCCTTTGTCGAGCGTCTCCTTCTTCTTCTTTCCGAATAATCCAAATAAAGCCATACTGTAGTGTATTATTTTTTGCAAATCTACAAAAAAATATTGAGATATCCGTAGGAAAGTATTAGAAAAAGGTGATAGGGACAAAAAAAGTCGTCGCATCCGAAGACACGACGACCCTATATGCTGCTTCTGATTAATTCAGAATCAATGGATGGCTTACTTGAAGAAGTCCTTGACAGCCTCGTTGGGGACCATCTGCTCCTCAAAGATATAAGCGCCCGTCTTCGGGCTCTTCACCATCTTGATAACCTTTGAATAAGCGCGACCATCCTTTGAACCTTCATGGAGGGTAGCGACGGTTTTCTTTGCCATAGTCTAATTGCTTAATTATTTAATCTCCTTATGAACGGTCATACGTTTCAGGATGGGGTTATACTTCTTGAGTTCCATTCTCTCGGGAGTGTTCTTACGGTTCTTGGTCGTTACGTAACGGCTTGTTCCGGGCAGTCCACTCTCTTTCATTTCTGTGCACTCCAGGATTACCTGTACACGATCGCCTTTTTTCTTGCTTGCCATAGTTTAGTCTCCTATCACTTTAATATCCTTCCAGTCCACGAAACCTTTGGCAACAGCTTGCTTCAAGGCAGCATCCAGACCTACTTTATTAATCATACGCAGACCAGCAGCACTGATCTTCAACTGAATCCAGCAAGCCTCCTCTACATAGTAGAATTTCTTGCTGAACAGGTTAACGTCAAAGCTACGCTTTGTGCGGTGCTTTGAGTGAGACACATTATTACCAATCTGTGCCTTCTTTCCTGTAATCTGACAAATCTTCGACATTTCTATCTACTTTTAACTTGTTCCTAAATTGTAACTTACTCCAAACAGGTTGCAAAATTACAAAATTTTCTAAACAACAAAGAACCCTACTTTACATTTCGGTGTAATATTAACGTTTTTTAACGCTATTATACCCTTGTCTGTTCATCTTTCAGAAAATCGAGAAACATTTGCATGGCTTTGTTGGTTGCAATGGCCAGATTGATATCTCTTCCGTGGTCTTCCTGCACCATGAAAGTCACCT
>JAQXXT010000056.1 GCA_029226205.1 Prevotellaceae bacterium | reverse complement strand
GCCGTCCCTTGTGGCGGCCCGATGCCGGTTACGGCATTTCGTTTCCGCAAATGAACGGCGTTCCGCCGTCGGGCCGCCACAAGGGACGGCCCCTGCAAGTGGATCAAAATATAATCATTATGGCAAAAGAGAAGAATAAGGAAAAGGATAAGAACGTGTACGCGGCGATTGCCATGGCTCTGTATGAGTATGAGGGCAATAACGTACATGACGTGGAACCCGGGGTGATCACCATCAAGCGCCACCATACACTGTGGAACGCGAAGATGCTGTCATTCACCAAGCGTCCCTAACACCCACCGTAGGGGCACCCCTTGTGGGCGCCCTAACGCCACGGATGCGGATTTAGGACGGCCACCGTAGGGGCACCCCTTGTGGGCGCCCTAACGCCACGGATGCGGATTTAGGACACCCACCGTAGGGGCACCCCTTGTGGGCGCCCTAACGCCACGGATGCGGATTTAGGACGGCCACAAGGGCCGCACCCTACGGAGGGTCCCGGTTAGGACGGCCACAAGGGCCGCACCCTACGAAAGGATCACATTCCCGGTTAGGACGGCCACAAGGGCCGCACCCTACGAAGGATCACAATCCCGGTTAGGACGGCCACAAGGGCCGCACCCTACGAAAGGATCAAATCAAAAAAACGATATGAAAGAGTTCAAATATACAATTGATGGCAAGGAATATAAGGTAGCCATCGGCGACATCGACGAGAACAACGTTGCTGCCGTCACCGTCAACGGTAAGGAATACCAGGTGGAGCTGGAGAAGCCGGCGGAGCCTGAGAAGAAGAAGGTCGTGCTCGGCAAGCCCGCCGCCGCTTCCGAAGAGGAGGGCGAGGCAACGCCGGCTGCCAGTGTGAACAGTAACAATGCCGTGAAGGCTCCGCTGCCGGGAACGATCACGGAGGTCAGTGTCAGTGTTGGTCAGGAGGTCAGTGCCGGTGATACCGTCGTTGTCCTGGAGGCAATGAAGATGCAGAACAAGATTGAGGCAGAGAAGAGCGGAAAGGTCACGGCCATCTGCGTGAAAGTCGGCCAGGCTGTGCTGGAAGATGATCCGCTGGTGGTGATAGAGTAAAACCACCGTAGGGGCACCCCTTGTGGGCGCCCTAATGGCGTCATAATTCCCGGTTAGGACGGCCCCTAACCCTACCGAGCCGCACCCTACGAAAGGATCTATTCCCCTTTAGGACGGCCACAAGGGCCGCACCCTACGAAGGGGAATATCTGCCACCGTAGGGGCACCCCTTGTGGGCGCCCTAACGCCTTTAGGACGGCCCCTAACCCTACCTAGCCGCACCCTACGATGGGATCTATTCCCCTTTAGGACGGCCACAAAGGCCGCACCCTACGAAGGGATCATTACAGATATTATGCAGATTGAAATATTAAAATCGAAGATTCACTGCGCGGTAGTCACGGAGGCGAACATCAACTACATGGGATCGATAACGATCGATGAGGACTTGATGGATGCCTGTGGGATGATCGCCGGTGAGAAGGTACAGATCGTTGACAACAACAACGGGGAACGTTTCGAGACATATATCATCAAGGGTCGTCGTGGCTCAGGGGATATCTGTCTCAATGGTGCCGCCGCGCGTAAGGTCCTCGTGGGTGATACCGTGATCATCATGAGTTTCGCCATCATGGACTTCGAGGAGGCCAAGACGTTCAAGGCAAAAGTCATTTTCCCGGGGAAGGGAAACAGACTCAACTAAAGCCTCACCCCCGACCCACACCCCTTTTTATTCCCCCGGGGACGGGGGACAATAAACCCCGAAAGGGAGGGGAGTAAATAGTCTCTTCCCTTCAATGGATGAAAAACGGCCGCAATGAAATTTCCATTGCGGCCGTTTTTTTTGTGTTCATATTCCCGACCCAAGGGCCGCGCCCTACGAAGGGGAATATCTGCCACCGTAGGGGCACCCCTTGTGGGCGCCCTAATTGCCACGATCCCGGTTAGGACGGCCACAAGGGCCGCACCCTACGAAGGGAGAAAAGACATATCACTCCCCTCCCCCTTCGGGTAGTGGGTCGGGGGTGAGGCTTTACTTTTTATACGTGATGTGGTCAATGAGCCTGATGGGCGTATGGCCGCAGTTGACGGTGATGCAGCCGACGATATACGGGCTGGCATCCCAGGACGGGACATCGAGGAGGGTGTTGCCATCAACGATCTCGAAATACTCCACGTCGAGGCCATCGACGGCGTTGAGGTCATCGACAACCTTGTCATGGGTCTCCTGGACACTGTGGGTCTTCGCATAGTCGACGCTCGCCTTCAGTTCGGCATAGATCTTCGGGGCGATCTTGCGCTCCTCGGGCGTCAGCAGCGTGTTACGGCTGCTCTTGGCCAGTCCGTCGGCCTCACGGATGGTGGGGCACTCGACGATCTTCAACGTCTTGTCCATACCGATATATTTCACGAGGCGCTTGACGACGGCGATCTGCTGCCAGTCCTTCTCACCGAAATACGCCTTCGTAGGCCTTACGATATAGAACAGACGGCTGACGACCTGACAGACACCATTGAAATGGCCGGGGCGGTGGGCACCCTCCATGACCGTCGTCTGCGGCGGGAACTCAAAATGGCGGTTGTCGGGTTCGGGATAGATATCCTTCACCGTCGGGGCGAAACAGATGTCGGCACCGCAATCCTCAATAAGCTTGCAGTCGGCATCGAGGGTGCGCGGATAACGCGCCAGGTCACCCTTGTCGTTGAACTGCGTAGGGTTGAGGAAGACGCTCACGACGGTGACGTCATTCTCCTTCACGCTACGACGAATCAAAGAAGCGTGTCCTTCATGCAGGGCACCCATAGTAGGCACAAGTCCAATTTCCTTACCCTCCTTATGAGCCTCGAAGAGCTCGTTCTGGAGGTCTACAATATTGCTTATCGTTTTCATATCACTTGCAAAATAACAACATTTTTCTTAAATAAAGAAGAAGAATGGTAAAAAAATTGCATTTCCGCCGATTTTTTCGTAATTTTGCAATCTGAAAGAACATAAAATTATACGCCATGGCAAAAAAAGTGTTGTTCATCAACCAGGAGATCGCTCCTTACGTACCAGAAAATGAAATGTCCATTCTCGGAAGAGACCTTCCCGCGAAAGCGCAGGAGGCAGGCTTCCAGATCCGTACCTTCATGCCCAAATGGGGCAATATCAACGAGCGCCGCGGCCAGCTCCATGAGGTCATCCGCTTGTCGGGCATGAACCTCATCATCGACGACACCGACCACCCGCTGATCATCAAAGTCGCCTCCATCCCCGTGAGTCGTGTACAGGTATACTTCATTGACAACGAGGATTACTTCACCCACCGTCAGATGGAAGAGGACGAGAAGGGTGAGGAATATCCCGACAACGGCGAGCGTGCCATCTTCTTCGCCCGCGGTGTCCTGGAGACCGTGAAGAAGCTGCGGTGGGCCCCCGACATCATTGTCTGTCAGGGTTGGATGGGTGCCGTCGTGCCCTTCTACGTGAAGACAGCCTATAAGGATGAGCCGTGCTACGCGAACACGAAGGTCATCACCTCCCTCTTCACCAAGCAGCTGCGTGGTGACCTCGGTGACAACTTCAAGCGCTGCGTGCCCTTCCAGGATGCTACCGCCGACCTGCTGAAAGACTACAATGAGAAGTTTGACTTCCTCGAGCTCGGCAAGCTGGCCATCGACTACAGTGACGGTATCATTGAGGCCGACAACGAGGTCAACGCCCAGCTCCTGGCTTACGCGAAAGAGAAGGGTACTCCCCTGCTCACCTATCCCGGCGACGACTATCAGAAGGCGTACGCCGATTTCTTCAACAAGATTTGATTCGAATGAAATTCCAGACATTGGCGGCCCTCGCGCTGGCCGCCCTCTCTCTCGCTGCCTGTGATGACAGCACAGACTCTATCGGTGACGCGATCACTGACAAGGTGGATATCCTCACCGTCACCGACTCCTCCTTCACGGCCACGACGAAGACCGTGATGGCAGACAGCGTCTATTCCCGTTCCGCCTATCCTTATCTCGGACGTGTCGTCGATCCGGAGACGAACGCCCTCGTGACGGGAAACGCGATGATGCAGTTCCAGACATTCAGTAACCCCGGGTTCATCGCCGAGAGTAAGATCAAGACGACGGACAGCTACGGCCGTAAGGTGCCGGCAGCGACCTATCTGCAGCTCTATTTCTCCACGTTCTACGGTGACTCCACGGCCCCGCAGAAGCTCCGCGTCTATGAGCTCGACAAGCCGATGCCGGAGACGACGAAATACTATAGTAACTTCGATCCCCAGGAGCGTGGCTATGTCCGTAAGGGAGGTTATGAGGTCAGTCATAACTTCACCATCGCTGACCTGAGTCTCAGTGACTCGGTAAGAAACAGCAACGGAACGACGCACGGCATCTCTATCCCCCTCAATGATCCGTATACGGCGAAGGACGGTACGAAATACTCCTCTTTCGGCTCCTATCTGATGACGATGTACCGGAACCATCCCGAGTATTATGCCAACCAGAACCAGTTTCTGAAGCATGTCCTGCCGGGATTCTATATCAAGACGGTAGGCGGCAAGGGCGCGATGGTGAAGATCATGGCGGGATGGATCAATATGATTCAGGTGAAGGACTCCCTCGTGAAGGTCTATGACTCCATGAAGAAGGACAGCGTATGGGAGACACAGCAGTTCTCTACCTCCGCTTATGTCTCCATGACGCCGGAGGTGCTGCAGACGAATGTCATCACCAACGGGTCGGAGCTGAAGGATGTCGCTGCCGACAACAGCTGCTCCTATCTGAAGACCCCCGCGGGTCTCTTCACGGAGGTGACACTCCCCGTGGAGGAGATCTACAACGGCCACGCCACGGACTCCATCAACAGCGTGAAGCTCACCCTCCCCTGTCTGAACAGCAACCGGGCGAACCGCTACAGTGCGTATACGCTGCCGAAGGCGAACTACCTGCTCATCCTCCCCGAGAGTAAGATGAAGAGCTTCTTCGAGAACAACGAGTTGCCCGATGGCGCTACGGCCTTCACCACGAGTTATTCGTCATCGAAGAACGCGTATACCTTTAATAATATCTCCGGTCTCATCAAGTATATGTACCGCCATAAGGATGAGGAGGGCTACAACAAGGCCATCATCGTCCCCGTGAGTGTGTCCACGACGAAAACGTCGAGTGGCACGACGGTCATCAACAAGGTGACGAACGATATGAGTCTCACTTCGACGCGCCTCCAGGGTGGCTCGACGCCCCTGAAGATCACCGCCGTCTATAGTCATTTTGCGAAATAGCCATGGCCGACGGATTCTTGGAGACACACAGGGAGGAATATGAGAAACGGAAGGCGGAATGGCTCCGCCGTCGCCGCCTCAAAATCCACCGTAGGGGCACCCCTTGTGGGCGCCCTAAATCCACGACAACGAAATAACATTCCCGGTTAGGACGGCCACAAGGGCCGCACCCTACGGTGGGAAAATCTGCCACCGTAGGGGCACCCCTTGTGGGCGCCCTAATTGCCACATTCCCGGTTAGGACGGCCACAAGGGCCGCACCCTACGGAGGATCAATTCCCCTTTAGGACGGCCACAAGGGCCGCACCCTACGAAGGGGAAGAAAACAAGGCGGCCACCTCCTCACGGAGATGACCGCCTTTTGACTGATTTAAAAAAATACAAACGTGATTCATCAAAGGGATGAAACCATCTCATTGATGATGCCATCGGCAAGGCCGAGGTTTGGTACACTAATGTTTTTCGATTTGGAACTGGCGGCGATATGGAGGAAGATTTCCGCTGCCGGTACGATGACGTCGGCACGGTCGGGTTTAAGTCCATAGACGTTCATACGTTCCTCCACACTCATTTTATTCAATTCCTCATAGAGGCTACGCAAAGTCTCCACGGGGAGCTTATCAATTTTCTCTTTCTTCGATGCGATACGGTAGAGCTTGTTGATGTTACCACCGGAACCGATGATCGTGATGTCATGATGTCCGAGGGTGACACGCTCGATCTCACTCTTCATGGCCAGCAGGTCCTTCTTCTTCACCTGACCGTTGAGGAGACGGATGGTGCCGACATTGAAGGAGTGACTGTAGACGCGCTTACCGTCACAGATGAAGCTGATCTCCGTGGAGCCGCCACCGACATCGACATAGAGGAAGCAGCCCTCGTCGGGCATCATCGCCAGGTGGTTGTCGTAGATGATCTGGCTCTCCTCGTCACCGGTGATGATCTCCAGGCGCAGATGGGCATCCTTGGCGATCTTCTTGATGATCTTCTTGCCATTCTTCGCGTCACGCATGGCGGAAGTGGCACAGGCACGGTATTTCTTCACCTGATAGGCTTTCATAAGCTGGCGGTAGGCCTTCATCGTACAGATGAACTCATGGGCACGCTCGTCCGTGATCTTTCCCTTGCCGAAGACATCCATGCCCAGGCGCAGGGGGATACGGAGGAAGAGGAGCTTGCTGACGTTCTTGTTGCCATCGATGTCTACCTCTACATGTTTGATGAGCAGTCGCGCGGCATTGGATCCGACATCCACCGCCGCGAGGTTGCATTTCTCTATATTCAGTTCTGTCATAATTCGATCGTTTTTTTGCCACCGTAGGGGCACCCCTTGTGGGCGCCCTAATTGCCACGATCCCCTTTAGGACGGCCACAAGGGCCGCACCCTACGGAGGGAAATATCTGCCACCGTAGGGGCACCCCTTGTGGGCGCCCTAATTGCCACAATC
>JAQXXT010000055.1 GCA_029226205.1 Prevotellaceae bacterium | reverse complement strand
ATCGAACGGTAGGCGGGGTGCGAGAAGAGATAGTCCTTGTCTGTTGTCATTGTTTCCAGTAGAGCATGATGCCACCGTAGGGCGCGGCCCTTGTGGCCGCCCTAAATCCACGTTGTTACGGAACATAATAATTGATGTCCCAACATCATTCCCGATTAGGACGGCCACAAGGGCCGCACCCTACGGTGGATCTACGGTGGAAGGGGGAAATATGCCCGAATTTTATCCCCTTTTTCTTTCCGAAATTGTAAAAAAATTCGTAACTTTGCAGCATATATTACGAAAAAACAAATGGCAGATATTCAGAACACTGAGAATCATTATTCCGCGGATAATATTCAGGTCCTCGAGGGCCTGGAGGCTGTCCGCAAGCGCCCTGCTATGTACATTGGTGACATCAGCGAGAAGGGCTTGCACCATCTGATCAACGAGACCGTTGACAACTCCATCGATGAAGCCATGGCCGGCTTCTGTCACAATATAGAGGTTACCATCAATGCCGACGGCAGTGTCACCGTAGAGGATGACGGTCGTGGTATCCCTGTCGACGAGCACCCGAAGCTCCACAAGAGTGCCCTGGAGGTCGTGATGACGGTCCTCCATGCCGGTGGTAAGTTCGACAAGGGCTCCTACAAGGTCTCCGGTGGTCTCCACGGTGTCGGTGTGAGCTGTGTCAACGCCCTGTCAACGCACATGAAGAGTCAGGTATTCCGTGATGGTAAGATCTACCAACAGGAGTATGCCAAGGGCAAGCCGTTGTATCCCGTGAAAGTCGTCGGCACGACCGACAAGCGCGGCACGCGTCAGCAGTTCTGGCCCGACGGCTCCATTTTCACCACGACGACATTCAAATGGGATATCGTCGCCTCCCGTATGCGTGAGCTGGCCTATCTGAATGCCGGCGTCAAGATCACGCTGACCGACCTCCGTCCCGATGAGGAGGGCCACACGCGCCAGCAGGTCTTCCATGCCAAGGACGGACTGAAGGAGTTCGTGCGCTATGTCGACCGCCATCGTACCCATCTCTTCGATGATGTCATCTATCTGAAGACGGAGAAGCAGGGTGTGCCTATCGAGGTGGCTATCATGTATAACACCGATTACAGCGAGAATCTTCACTCTTACGTCAACAATATCAACACCATCGAGGGTGGTACCCATGTCACGGGATTCCGTATGGCCCTGACACGTGTGCTGAAGAACTATGCCGACAATGACCCGCAGATCTCCAAGCAGATCGAGAAGAACAAGATCGAGATTGCCGGTGAGGACTTCCGTGAGGGTCTGACGGCCGTCATCTCCATCAAGGTGGCAGAGCCGCAGTTTGAAGGACAGACGAAGACGAAGCTCGGCAACAGTGAGGTCGCCGGTGCCGTCCAGCAGGCTGTCGGTGAGGCCCTGACGAATTACCTCGAGGAACATCCCGACGAGGCCCACAAGATCTGTGAGAAGGTCATCCTCGCCGCTACGGCACGTATCGCCGCCCGTAAGGCCCGTGAGAGCGTGCAGCGCAAGAACCCGATGACGGGTGGCGGCCTGCCCGGTAAGCTCGCCGACTGTTCCAACAAGGACCCGAAGAACTGTGAGATCTTCCTCGTCGAGGGTGATTCCGCAGGTGGCTCCGCCAAGCAGGGCCGTGACCGTTACACCCAGGCTATCCTCCCGCTCCGTGGTAAGATCCTGAATGTCGAGAAGGTCCAGTGGCACCGTGTCTTCGAGGCCGAGTCCGTGATGAATATCATCCAGAGTATCGGTGTCCGTTTCGGTGTCGACGGTGAGGACGACCGTGAGGCGAATATCGACAAGCTGCGTTACGACAAGATCATCATCATGACCGATGCCGATGTCGATGGTTCCCACATCGACACACTGATCATGACGCTCTTCTACCGTTTCATGCCGAAGGTCATCGAGGAAGGTCATCTGTATATCGCTACGCCGCCGTTGTATAAATGCTCTTACAAGAATAAGATCAGCGAATACTGCTATACCGACCAGCAGCGCCAGGCATTCCTCGACAAGTATGGCAATGGCGTGGAGGATAAGAATATCCATACGCAGCGTTACAAAGGTCTCGGTGAGATGAACCCCGAACAGCTGTGGGAGACGACCATGGACCCGAAGACACGTCTGCTCAAACAGGTGACGATCGATAATGCCGCCGATGCCGACGAGGTATTCTCCATGCTCATGGGCGATGATGTCGAGCCCCGTCGTGAGTTCATCGAGAAGAACGCTACCTACGCCAATATCGACGCATAAATTCCCACCGTAGGGTGCGGCCCTTGTGGCCGTCCTAACCGGGAATCAATCCAATTGCAGGGGCCGTCCCATTTTGCGGCCCCATGCCGGTAAGGCATTATTAAAAGGGCATCAATTTTAGTTAGAATCGGCGATCCCCCCACGGGCCGCCCCAACGGATGGCCCCAGCCAA
>JAQXXT010000054.1 GCA_029226205.1 Prevotellaceae bacterium | reverse complement strand
ATTATCTCATTGGCTATCGGCAGTCCGGATATGCCGCCGTCGCCGCAGACCATCGACAAGCTCTGTGAGGTCGCTCGTCGTCCCGATGCCCATGGCTACCAGCCTACCGTCGGTATCCCCGAGCTCCGTCAGGCTATGGCTCACTTCTATAAGAAATGGTATAACGTAGACCTCGACTGGAAGAGTGAGATCCAGCCTCTCATCGGTTCGAAGGAGGGTATTCTCCATGTCACCCTCGCTTTCTGTAATCCCGGTGATGAGGTCCTCATCCCCGATCCCGGTTATCCGACGTATACGGCACTGAACAAGATCCTCGGTACAAAGATCACGTATTATGATCTCCGTGAGGATAACGGCTGGCAGCCCGACTTCGACAAGCTCGAGCAGATGGACCTCAGTCATGTGAAGCTCATGTGGACGAACTATCCGAATATGCCCACCGGCGGCAATGCCCGTATGGAAACCTACGAGAAGCTCGTCGACTTCGCCAAGCGCCACGGCATCGTCATCGTCAACGATAATCCTTACTCGTTGATCCTCAATGATCACCCGCTGAGTATCATGCAGGTAAAGGGCGCCAAGGACTGCTGCCTGGAGTTCAACTCCATGTCGAAGAGCTTCAATATGCCAGGCTGGCGTGTCGCCATGGTCGTCGGCAATCCGACATTCATCTCCTGGATCCTGAAGATCAAGTCGAATGTCGACAATGGTTCCTTCCGTGGTATTCAGCTTGCTGCCGCTGAGGCTTTCAACACGAACACGCCGGAGTGGCACCATGAATATAATGTGGAGACCTACCGCCGTCGCCGTGATATCGCCGAACAGATTATGACGACCCTCGGCTGTACCTTTGATCCCATGCAGGTCGGCATGTTCCTCTGGGGTAAGATCCCGGAGAAATACAAAGATGTGGAAGATCTCACGGAGCGTGTCCTCCATGAGGCCCGTGTCTTCATCACGCCGGGCTTTATCTTCGGCAATAACGGCAAACGCTATGTGCGTATCTCCCTCTGTGCCAAGGATGCGAAGATGAAGGAAGCACTGGAGAGAATCCAGCAACTCCAATGGTAATGTTCTGCCAATCAAATCATAACGACAATAAAATATAAAAACAATAACGCTTATGGAACTCGAATTAGAACCCCTCAACCTCCCCTCTGATCAGGAACGTCCTATCGTTATCGCAGGCCCTTGCTCTGCTGAGACGGAAGAACAAGTGATGACAACGGCGAAGAACCTCGCCAAACTCGGCTGCCACATGTTCCGCGCCGGTGTCTGGAAGCCGCGTACGAAACCCGGAGGCTTCGAAGGCAATGGCGAGAAGGCTCTGCCGTGGATGAAGGAAGTAAAGGAAGAGACGGGCATGCTCGTGGCTACCGAGGTCGCCACGCCGGAGCATGTGGAACTGGCATTGAAATACGGTATTGACATCCTGTGGATCGGTGCCCGCACATCGGCCAATCCTTTCGCTATGCAGGCTCTCGCCGACGCGCTGAAAGGTTTCGAAGGCCCCGTCCTCGTGAAGAACCCCGTGAACCCTGATCTGGAACTCTGGATCGGTGCCCTGCAGCGTATCAACCAGGCTGGCGTGAAGCGTCTCGGCGCTATCCATCGTGGCTTCTCCAGTTACGACAAGAAGATCTACCGTAACCTCCCGATGTGGCAGATTCCTATCGAGTTGCACCGTCGTATCCCCGATCTGCCGATCATCTGTGATCCCAGTCATATCGGTGGCCGTCGTGACCTTATTGCGCCGCTGTGCCAGCAGGCTATGGACCTCGGCTTCGACGGACTGATCGTGGAGAGCCACTGTAATCCCGATGAGGCGTGGAGTGATGCCAAGCAGCAGGTGACGCCGGAGATTCTCGACTATATCCTCTCTCTGCTCGTTGTCCGTGACGAACATACCACGACGGAGGGTATCCGCCAGTTGCGTTCACAGATCGATGAGGTCGACAACCAGCTCATGGATCTCCTGGCAAAGCGTATGCGTATCTGCCGTGAGATCGGTACGTTCAAAAAAGAGCATAACATGACGGTGCTGCAGGCTGCCCGTTACAATGAGATCCTTGAGAAGCGTGGCGCACAGGCTTCCCTCTGTGGTATGAGTCCTGACTTCGCCGCAAAAGTCTTCGAGTTGGTTCATGAGGAGAGCGTCCGTCAGCAGTTGGAGATTGTCAATCAGTAAAATGATCCATTTGTAGGTGGCCGCAACATGGTGGCCACCTACAGATAAAGGTTGTCTGACTTAATCATAAAAATGAGAATATTAGTAATGGGAGCAGGAAAGATGGGGAGTTTCTTCATCGACCTGCTCAGTTTTGATCATGAGGTAGCCGTCTATGAGAAAGATCCGAAGCGGATGCGGTTTACCTATAACTGTTATCGTTTTCAGAAGTTAGAGGAGATCCGTGACTTCAAGCCCGAGCTCGTCATCAATGCCGTGACGGTGAAATATACGCTGTCGGCTTTCAAGGAAGTGCTGCCTTATCTTCCCGATGACTGTATCATCTCTGATATCGCCAGTGTGAAGACAGGTCTGAAGGCGTTCTACGAGCAGGCCGGCCATCCCTATGTGTCTACGCACCCGATGTTCGGTCCTACTTTCGCCAACCTCAACCAGCTCAGTGAGGAGAATGCCATCATCATCAATGAGGGCGACTATATGGGCCGTATCTTCTTTAAGGATCTCTATCAGAAACTCGGACTGAATATCTATGAGTATTCTTTCCAGGAACATGATGAGACGGTGGCTTACTCGCTGTCCATCCCCTTCGTCTCTACCTTCTGTTTCGCTGCCGTGATGAAGCATCAGGATGCGCCGGGTACGACATTCAAGCGTCACATGCAGATTGCCAAGGGCGTGCTCCATGAGGATGACTATCTCCTGCAGGAGATCCTCTTCAACCCATACACCAGTGTGCAGGTGGAGAAGATCCGTGAGGAGCTGAAGACGCTCATCGACATCATCGACCATAAGGATGCCAAGGGCATGAAGGCCTTCCTGACGAAGATCCGCAAGAATGTCGCGCAAGACATCGAGTGATCCTTGCGCTTGCAAAGCGCAAGCACATAACGGCAGGCCCATCTTGGCGTGGTGTTAATAAATGCGTAAACTTGGGCGGGGGAGCGTATTTTTCAAAAATAAAATTGTATATTTGCAGCATTATAAATTGAAGTTTCACTTAAAAAGATCCAGAAATGAAGAAAATAGCTGCGTTACTCTTTGCGTTTTTGATGACGCTCACCGCCAGTGCCCAGTTTGAACAGGGTAAGGCCTATATTGGTGCCTCCCTTACCGGTCTTGACTTGAACTACCGTGGCCATGGCGCTAATTTTGGTGCCCAGGCCAAGGGCGGTTATCTTGTTGCCGACAACCTGATGTTGCTCGGCGAGGCCAGCTACCAGCATGTCAGTGATGACAATGTCGCCGATGAGGTGACGGTGGGCGCGCAGGGCCGCTATTATATTATTCAGAACGGCCTCTATCTCGGCGCCGGCGTGAAGCTGTTGCATGCCAATCATGACTATAATGATGTCATGCCCGGCCTGGAGGTCGGTTATGCCTTCTTCCTCAATGGCAGTGTCACCGTGGAGCCGGCCATTTATTATGACCAGAGTTTTAAGAATCACAGCGACTATTCTACCATTGGCTTCAAGGTAGGAATAGGAATCTACTTATAAAACATGTCAGAAAATATCAACAACAATTTTCAGGTTGTCAATGAGGGCTTCACCATTCGCGAGGCGATTGCTGAGGCCCATCGTTGT
>JAQXXT010000053.1 GCA_029226205.1 Prevotellaceae bacterium | reverse complement strand
CCCCTTGTGGGCGCCCTAACTGGGAATTGAGGGATTAGGGCGCCCACAAGGGGTGCCCCTACGGTGGATTCCACAAGGGCCGCACCCTACGGAGGAACTGCTTGCGGCAGCTTTACTTCTTTACTTTTTTACCTTTTTACTTTTCCTTAGCAGTCGAGATGCAACTGCATCTCGTTGACACTCTTTCCCGGGAGCGTCATCGGTACGATGTTCTCATCCTCCTTCACGGCACACTCCAACAGGAACGGCCCCTTGTGGGAGAGCATCTCCGCAATCTTCGCGTCGAGGTCCTTACGGTCGGTGACAACGGCATAGCCGATGCCATACCCCTTACAGATCTCCTCATAACGCGGATTGAGCATGTGGGTGAAGGAACGACGACCACCGAACATCAGATCCTGCCACTGACGGACATTTCCGAGGTAGTTGTTGTTGAGCATGATCATTTTCACTGGCACCTGCTGTTCCATGATCGTACCGAGTTCCTGGATACTCATCTGGAAACCACCATCGCCCGTGAAGAAGCATACCTGACGGTCGGGGGCACCAAAACAGGCACCGACGGCAGCGGGAAGGCCGAAGCCCATGGTTCCGAAGCCACCACTCGTGACGATGGACCGCTTCTTGTTGAAACGGAAATAACGACTGGAGATCATCTGGTTCTCACCGACATCATTGACGAGGATGGCATCGCCCTTCGTGGCCTCAGAGACCTTACGGACGACCTCGCCCATGAGCAGCGGACCATCCTTGGGATGCGTGGCGGGCTCTATGACCTCACGCTCCTCCTCGTCCTGATACTGCTTGAAAGAGTCACGCCACTCACGGTGGGTGTTCTTCTTCAACAGTCGGGTGATGGCGGGCAGGCTCATCTTACAGTCACCGAGGACGGGGACGTCGACAGGGATATTCTTGCCGATCTCCGCACGGTCTATATCGAGGTGGATAATCTTGGCTTGTTTGGCATAAGTAGACGGCAGTCCCGTGACACGGTCGCTGAAGCGCATACCGATAGCGATGAGGACATCACACTCCTGCGTCTTCATATTCGTGGCATAGGAGCCATGCATACCGAGCATACCCATATCGAGGGGATGACCCGTGGGAAGGGCACTGAGACCGAGGAGGGTGCGGCCGGCAGGGATGTCGGCCTTCTCCAGAAACTCCACAAGCTCATTCTGCGCGCCACCGAGCTCCACTCCCTGACCGACAAGGGCGAAGGGACGCTTACTGTTGTTGATGAGATCGGCAGCCTCCTTGATACGGGCCTCGTCGAGTTCAGGATAAGGACGGTAGCTGCGGACATGGTCGACCTTCACGGGCTCCCAGGCACACTTATGCGTCTGCGCGTTCTTCGGGAAGTCGAGGACGACAGGACCGGGACGGCCACTGCGGGCGATATAGAACGCACGGCTGACCGCCCATGCCACATCCTCAGGGCGCTGGATCTGATAAGCCCATTTCGTGATCGGCTGGGCAAGACCGACGAGATCTACCTCCTGGAAGGCATCGGTGCCCAGGGCGCCGACACTCACCTGACCGGCGATGACGACGATCGGCGTGGAGTCCATCATCGCGTCGGCGACACCCGTCAGCGTGTTCGTAGCACCGGGACCACTCGTGACGATCGCCACGCCGACCTCACCACTGACACGGGCAAAGCCCTCGGCAGCATGGGCAGCAGCCTGCTCATGACGGACGAGGATATGGTTGAACAGTTTATTTTCTCCTCTCGTATACTTATAAATGGCATCATAGACAGGCATGATAGCGCCACCGGGATAACCGAAGATGGTCTTCACACCTTCGTTATGCAGGGAGCGCATCAAAGCCTCTGAGCCGGTAATCATCTCTTTCTCGTTACTCATAAAATACGCTTTATTAATCAATTATTCTTACACCACCCTTATCAGCGCTGGAGACACTCTGGGCATAGGCTCGGAGGGCCTTGCTGACGACACGATGACGCTTCAGCGGCTGCTGAGGACGGGCGGCAAGTTCCTCGTCGGAGAGCTTGACATTGATGGAACGACTCGGGATATCGATGACGATGATGTCTCCATCCTTGATCTTTCCGATATTACCACCACTGGCAGCCTCCGGAGAGATATGTCCGATACTCAGGCCACTCGTTCCTCCGGAGAAACGACCGTCGGTGATGAGGGCACACTCCTTGCCGAGATGGCGACTCTTGATATAAGAAGTAGGATACAGCATCTCCTGCATGCCCGGACCACCCTTAGGACCTTCATGGGTGATGACGACGCAGTCGCCACTGTTCACCTTTCCGTTGAGGATTCCCTCACAGGCATCCTCTTGGGAGTCGAAGCAGACAGCTGGTCCCTCAAAATGCCACAGCTCGGGGGCAACACCGGC
This sequence comes from Prevotellaceae bacterium, assembly GCA_029226205.1. Lineage (GTDB taxonomy): Bacteria > Bacteroidota > Bacteroidia > Bacteroidales > Bacteroidaceae > Prevotella. The sequence continues at coordinate 1,686 of JAQXXT010000053.1, read as the reverse complement.
CGTCTTCACGACACAGCCATTCTGCGCAATATTACCGAAGAGGACAGCGAGACCGCCATCCTTCGTATAGGCATGTTCGAGGTCACGGATACAACCAGTGGCACGGTCGGTATCGAGGCTCTCCCACTGCTCGTTCTGGGATCCCATGACGGTGGAGAAACGACGGCCGGGGGCACTGTGATAGATACGGCTGGCCTCGGGATCGATGGTATCTCCCGTGATGTCATATTTCTTCATCTCCTCATCGAGGGTCTTGCCGTCGACACGCTTACAATTGCCACGGATCAGGCCGCCCTTGTTGAGTTCATTGAGGATGCCAAGGATACCACCGGCACGGTTGCACTCCTGGACACTGTATTTCTGCGTGTTAGGAGCGAGCTTGCAGAGACAGGGGACGTGACGGCTGAGCTGGTCGATATCCTCCATCTTGAAGTCCACCTCTCCCTCCTGGGCAACGGCGAGCAGATGGAGCACGGTATTCGTACTGCCGCCCATGGCGATGTCGAGGGTCATGGCGTTGAGGAAGGCATCACGCGTGGCGATATTCCGCGGCAGCACACTGTCATCACCATCCTCATAATAAGCGAAGGCATTCTTCACGATCTGACGGGCAGCATCCTTGAAGAGCTGGATACGGTTCTTATGGGTGGCGAGGATCGTACCATTGCCGGGGAGGGCAAGGCCGATGGCCTCCGTCAGGGAGTTCATCGAGTTGGCAGTGAACATACCGGAGCAACTGCCGCAGCCCGGACAGGCACACTGCTCGATCTTCGTCAGATCCTCATCGCTGACACTCTTGTCACCACCACTGATCATGGCCGTGATAAGGTCGGCATTCTCACCTTTCCATCGTCCGGCTTCCATAGGACCACCGGAACAGAAAATCGTTGGGATATTCAGACGCATGGCTGCCATGAGCATACCCGGCGTCACCTTGTCACAGTTGGAGATACAGATCATGGCATCTGCCTTGTGGGCATTGACCATATATTCCACGGAGTCGGCGATGATATCACGGCTCGGAAGAGAATACAGCATGCCGTCATGACCCATGGCAATACCATCATCGATGGCAATGGTGTTAAACTCGGCGGCATAGCATCCCATAGACTCGATCTCGTTCTTTACAATCTGACCGATCTCATGGAGATGGGTGTGACCAGGGACAAACTGGGTGAAACTATTGACAATGGCAATAATCGGTTTACCAAACTGCTCGTGCTTCATACCGGCAGCGACCCACAGGGCACGCGCTCCGGCCATTCGTCTTCCTTCCGTACATACTGCACTTCTCAACTGGTGTTTCATAAGCTATAATCTTGTTCTTATTCTATTTCTTTCCTGAATATGTTGTTTTACTTACAAATTTCTTGCAAAGATACACATAATTATTATAACTTACAAACTTTTTCCCGAATATTTATTAATATTCATGCATTCGGCCGTAGGTGCGGCCCTTGTGGCTCGTCATCCTCCGTAGGGTGCGGCCCTTGTGGCCGTCCTAACCGGGAAAACAAATCTCCGTGCAGAACCGTTTGCAGGGCGCGGCCCTTGTGGCCGTCCGCCGACCGTAGGTCGGATGTGAGGGCATTTGCGCATAAATCCGTCGTGCCTACGGCATCCTAACCACCCGCCGTAGGGTGCGGCCCTTGTGGCCGTCCTAACGCCACGATCCCCGGTTAGGAC
>JAQXXT010000052.1 GCA_029226205.1 Prevotellaceae bacterium | reverse complement strand
AAAAAGAGAAAGGCAGAAAACAACACAAAGAGCTGACGATCACTGAAGAATAATGGCTGTCGGGGACTGCCCTTGCAAGACAACACCATAATATATTATCATGAAGCAACGATATCTTTTCATTGACCGAGACGGCACGCTTATCGAAGAACCGCTCGACGAGCAGATAGATAGTTTTGCCAAACTGAAGTTTGTTCCCACTGTTTTCAAAAACTTGGGATTCATCCAGCGTCACCTCGACTTTAAGCTTGTCATGGTGACCAATCAGGATGGTCTTGGGACCCATGCCTTTCCGGAGGAAGACTTCTGGCCGGTGCATCACTTCATCCTTGACACGCTTGCCGGCGAAGGCATCACGTTCGATGACGTGCTGATAGACCGTCACTTCCCCGAGGACAACTCACCCATGCGTAAACCTGGCATTGGCATGGTAGAGAAATTTCTGAGAGACGACAATGCGGACATAGCCAACAGTTACGTTATCGGCGACCGCGAGAGCGATGCACAGTTGGCTGAGAACATGGGCTGCAAGGCGCTTATCCTTGGCAAGGGCGGCATGACATGGGACAGGATAGCTGAGCTTTTGTTTGCCGGAGAGCGCATCGCTGAAGTGCACCGCGTGACGAAGGAGACGGATGTCTATGTGAAGCTCAATCTCGATGGATCTGGTAAGTGCGATGTCTCAACCGGAATAGGCTTCTTTGACCACATGTTAGAACAGATTGGTCATCATGGGATGATTGATATCACGGTTCACACGAAAGGTGATCTCTATGTCGATGAACACCATACCATCGAAGACACGGGGCTTGCTTTGGGTGAGTGCATTCTGAAAGCGTTAGGAGACAAGCGTGGCATTGAGCGTTATGGCTTCTGCCTGCCTATGGACGATTGTCTGTGCCAGGTGGCTCTTGATTTCGGAGGCCGTCCCTGGCTTGTATGGGATGCTGAGTTCAAACGGGAGAAAATCGGTGAGATGCCCACAGAGATGTTCTTCCACTTCTTTAAGAGCATGAGTGATGCGGCAAAAATGAACCTCAACATCAAAGCTGAGGGCACGAACGAGCATCATAAGATAGAAGGCATCTTCAAAGCCTTGGCGCGAAGCCTGAAAATGGCGGTACGCCGGGATGTGAACCACTTCTATTTGCCATCTTCCAAGGGAGTATTGTAAAAAGATTAGTTTTCTTCGTGTCCTATGGTGAGCTGCAGGAGGTCATAATAGGAACCGTTGTAGATATTAAGGTCTACGTTCCCTTTAATACCTGGCAATACACCCGTATCCGTGTGTTGCCAGAATTTCCATTTTCCTTTATACTGAACCTTGTCAACATAGTAGTGGGCTATCCAATAGGGATAGTCGTCGAAGACCGGGGCAGAAAGATACTTCTCCTTAAAATTGTGGTAAGTATAGATGATGGGCTTGACATGGTATTTGTCTTCCACAATATGCAGCCATGTCAATACATCCGTTTGAAAGTCTTCCACGCTCCGGTCGGCAGGCTTGTGCTCAATGTCAAGCACCGGTGGCAAGTCGCCTTCCTCTAAATGAACTTTGTTCAAGAAAAAATAAGCCTGGGAGCGCGCAGATGATTTTGTGCTCCAAAAATGATAGGCTCCACGAATGAAACCATATTCACGCGCCTGATAAAAGTTGTCGTTGAAGTTGGGGTCTATTTTCGATGAACCTTCCGTTGCCTTGATAATGATAAATCGGAGCGGGCATCCATCAATAAGCGCATTGGAACGCAGCCTGTCCCAATTGATCTTTCCTTGGTATCTTGAGATGTCAATACCATGAATTTCGTAGCCTTCAGGATATTTTACATCGCCGTAAAAAGCGCGCCAGCGGAAGCCCGTTGGACCGACGAAGAAATACCAAAAAGCCCAAATGTAAAGCGCCGTGACAGCCAAACCTCCAACGATCCATGCTTTGCTGTAGCGCTTCTTAATAAATTGAAAAGGAGCCAGTCCGTGGTGATGAACACTTCTTCTCCTTCGATACTGACGGGAGGAAGTGGTACGCTTACGAACTGGCTTCTTATTAGGCATTAATAATTATCTAATTATCAAATAATCACCGATTATTTCTTCTTTGCTTCGTTTTCCAAAGCCAGCGTGCGTGTCTCACGGTCGCATACCTCAGCCGGGCCCCAGTACTGGATAGGACCGGGATAGACGAAGCAAGTGTTCTTTGCCCACTCGTCGCGCTTCTCTGCAAACTTCTTAAACGGTGCGCCGTCGAGCTCTACAAGTGCCTTGCGGATCACCGGTTTCATCTCACCGTTACGACGCTCCATGTTCATCATCATGGTGATTGGCACGCCGCCAGCCTTCCACTCATCCGTAGGAGCAGAGAGGTTCTTCACGATAGCCATGTAGCCGGTCTTGCCATTGGCGATAAGATGAGCAGCGCTCACACCGAGCGCATAGCAGTAGTCAGCATCGAAGTTGGAAGGAGCAGCGCAGCGGCCCTCATAACCGAAGAAGTGATGCTGGGCAGCGAACTTGCCATTGTACTTGCCTTCCTTCTTCCACTCATCGAGCTTGGCACCGACCATGTCAGAGATAAGCTTCTCTGTCTCGATGAGAGAAACCTGCACGTTTCCGTGAGGATCGCGGTCGAGAGACAACTGACGAGCCACGCCCTCAGGAAGGGTTGCGAAAGTCTCAGCGTTGTCCTTGCTCAGATGAGCGAGAATGTATTTGCGTTGTGCATCCTTGTCAAGATCCTTATAGTCGGCACCGTGAGCGGCGAGCAGGTCGTTAAGCTCCTGAATCAGACGCCCAATAGCGGGGATGAACTCGATAAGACCCTCGGGGATAAGCACAACACCGAAGTTGTTGCCCTCCTCAGCGCGCTTAGCCACGGCCGTAGCAATCTGCTCTACAATCTGGTTCAGCGTCATATCCTTTTGCTGAATCTCCTCAGAGATAAGGCAGATGTTAGGCTGAGTCTGAAGCGCGCACTCCAAAGCGATGTGCGAAGCCGAACGACCCATGAGCTTGATGAAGTGCCAATATTTGCGGGCAGAGTTGGCATCACGCTCGATGTTACCGATAACCTCAGAATAAACCTTTGTAGCAGTATCGAAACCGAAGCTGGTCTCAATCTGGTCATTCTTCAAGTCGCCGTCGATGGTCTTCGGGCAACCGATGACCTGCACGCCGTACTTCTTGGCAGCGTAGTACTCAGCGAGCACGCAAGCATTGGTGTTGGAGTCGTCACCACCGATGATGACGATAGCCTTGATGTTGAGCTGACGGATGATCTCCAGTCCCTTCTCAAACTGATCTACCTTCTCCAGCTTTGTACGGCCGGAACCGATCATATCAAAACCACCGGTGTTGCGATAGCCGTCAACAAAATCCTTTGTCAGCTCGATGTAGTTGTGATCCACAAGACCGCCGGGACCCATGAGGAAACCATAAACTCTGTTGTTCGGGTTCATCTTCTTCACGGCATCAAAGATACCGCAAATGACGTTGTGACCACCGGGAGCCTGACCACCGGAGAGGATGACACCAATGTTCATCTTCGCACGGTTCTCCTCATCACCAGGAACGAACTCGATGAGGGGCATACCATAAGTGTTGGGGAAGAGCTTCTTGATCTCTTCCTGGTTGTCTACACTCTGTGTGGGAGCACCTTCCTGAACCTTGACGGCACCCTGGAGAGCCTTCGGCAGTTTCGGCTGGTAAGCAGCTCTCTCTTTCTGCAATGCACTAATTTCCTTCATTTTGTTTTATTCTATAAAAGTTGAAACGTTCAAATTTCACGCAAATTTACTCATTTTCTTTGAAATAAAAAAGGAAAAGAGATTATTTTCTCGTTTTAACATCTTTTTTCGTGAATCTTTTCTGCTCTTTCGTGATTTTTTCTTATCTTTGAACCATAAATTAGTCACTCCCCGGGACTGTTTCTGATGACAGACCCATAAAAAGCAAAACAAAAATGAGTAACAAACGACAATTAAAACAATCCATCAACTACATCAGCAGTGAGCTCTTCGCTGAATGTGTAGCTGCCAGCCTCTATGGCGGTACTAACCCTGACGCACAGAATGTCGACGCCCTTCTGACCTCCATTCTGCAGATTCACAACAACTACATCTCCCGTGTCTCGCATCCCGAACCGGGCATGCCTGCTAAGAAATATTATAAGGTTCTCATCTCCGACTTCAACAAACAGGTGGATGAGATCGTCGATCAAATCTGTGCTTTAGGCCAATGATGCGAAAACTATGTGCCCATCTGCTCTATAAAACCATGGGGTGGCGGAAAGAGATTACCATCCCTATGCCGGAGAAATGTATCATCTGTCTGGCACCCCATACGAGCAACTGGGATTTTATCATCGGACAACTATACACGCAGGCGGAAGGGCTGAAGACAAACTTCCTGATGAAAAAGGAATGGTTCTTCTGGCCCCTCGGGCCGATCTTCCGCCATCTCGGCGGCATCCCCGTCTTCCGCGCCAAGCACACGCACATGACAGACGCCATGGCCGAGGCCGCCCGCAACCATCCCCATTTCTGCCTTGCCATCACCCCCGAGGGGACGCGCAGCCGTGTGGAGGAATGGAAGAAAGGTTTCTGGTATATCGCCAAGGGTGCCAACATCCCTATCCTCCTCTACGGCGTAGACTATGAGAAGAAACTCATACGCTGTACGAAGGAGATCATCCCCGGTGATGACATCAACGCCCAGATGCGCGAGATCAAACTTTATTTCAAGGACTTCAAAGGCAAGAAACCGGAAAACTTCTCTATCGGAGAAATATGAACAACATCAAGACTTTATTTCTTCTTTCTGCCTTCTCCCTATCGGTGGCCACTGCCACGGCGCAGAGCTACGATGAGGGCAACTCGAGGGCATGGGGAAGTATAGACTATACGGATGAGCCGTGGGTTTTCAATGTCTCACGACCCAATCTGATTACACGTGGACTTCTCGATCGTCATCTCTGCGTTTGGCAGAGCCATGGCCGTTACTATAATGTGAAGAAAGGCCGGTGGGAGTGGCAGCGTCCTCTCCTCTTCGGTACTACAGAGGATCTGTTCACGCAGACCATCGTCGTGCCCTATCTCATCCCTATGCTGGAGAATGCCGGCGCTACCGTTTTCACGCCCCGTGAGCGTGACTGGCAGAAGCAGGAAGTCATCGTCGATAACGACAATTCGACAGCACCTTATTATATTGAATACAACAACAGCAAGAAATGGAAAGACTGCGACTCCGTGGGTTTCCGTTTCCAGACGTTCCTCGGTGACACCGACAACCCTTTTAAGAACGGTACGCTGCGACAGGCCAAAGCGACGAAGAAAGACAAGCGCAACAGCGAGATCTCCTATCAGCCGAATATCCCGGAGAGCGGCCGTTATGCTGTCTATGTCTCCTACGCTACACTGCCGAAGAGTGTCGCCGATGCGAAATATATCGTTTATCATCAAGGACAACAAACTGTTTTCAATGTCAACCAGCGTATGGGTGGCGGCACATGGGTGTATCTCGGTTCCTTTGACTTCGACAAAGGCTGCAGCCCCGACAACCGTGTCGTCGTGACGAATCATGCCTCACGACGGGGTGTCGTCACGTCCGATGCCGTCCGCTTCGGTGGCGGCATGGGAAACGTACGCCGTGGCGGTGAGGTCAGTGGGCTGCCTCGCTGCGACGAAGGGGCCCGCTACAGTGCGCAGTGGGCTGGTGTTCCCTATCGTTATTATGCTACAAAGAAAGGAGAGGACGACTATGGCGATGACATCAATGTACGATCCCTCGAGCTGAACTGGCTCGCCGGCGGCAGTGTCTACGAACCGACGAAAGAAGGCCTCGGTGTTCCCTTTGAACTCTCTTTAGCCGTACACAGTGATGCCGGTTACGAGCGCGACGGAAAAAGTATCACGGGTAGCCTCGCTATCTGTACGACAGATTTCAACGACGGTATCCTCAGCAGTGGCATCTCCCGTGAGACCTCCAAAGATTTCGCACGGGCTCTCCTCCATAATATCCAGATCGATATGGAAGGGAAATATCATAAATGGAACACGCGCTACCTTTGGGACCGCAACTATTCAGAGACCCGACTGCCGGAAGTGCCGTCCGCCATCTTTGAGACACTATCCCATCAGAATTTCCCCGATATGCGCATCATCCAGAACCCGTCGGCGAAATTCACCCTTGCCCGTTCCATCTATAAGACGATTCTTCGCTATGTCTGCAGCAATCACGGGAAAGAATATACGGTCGAACCTCTCGCTCCACATAATATCCGTGTGACCATCGACAATAAAGGCATGGCTCATCTCGCTTGGAACGCGTCGTACGATGATATGGAGAAGAGCGCCTATCCCACAAGCTATAATGTCTTTGTCGCTGCAGGGAAAGGCGGCTTCGACAACGGCACGAATATCCGCAGCAACCAACAGACCATTCAGCTGCAGCCGGGAGTGCCTTATCGCTTTAAGGTGACGGCTTGCAATGCCGGCGGAGAGAGTTTCCCTTCTGAGACCGTCGCCGCCCTCTGGCAGCCCGGAGCAACCAAGACCGTGCTTGTCGTCAACGGCTTCCATCGTTTGGCTTCACCACAGGTGAACAGCAACGGCAATGGCTTCGACTTCTCACAGGATCCCGGTGTGCCCTACGGTATCTACGCCGGATGGAGTCCCGAATATATCGACGGACAGACCTTCATCATGGGAAATACCTTCGACTACACGGCAGCACATACAGACGCCATCGCGGCCTCAAAAGGCTATAATGTCGTGAGCTGTTCTACGGAGGCACTCACAGGCGGACAACTGCAACTGCGCAACTACGCTGTCGTGGATCTCATCCTCGGTCTCGAACGCTATGACGGTTATACGCCGGAATACTATAAGACTTTCACACCGGGAATGCGCAAACTGCTCTCTGCCTATACGGAGGGTGGTGGCAAGCTCCTCGTCAGTGGCTCTTACATCGGCTCCGACATGACGGCGGAAGACGAACGGCAGTGGCTGCACAACACGCTGAAAGTGGACTATACCGCTCCGGCGGCAACCGACATCACGGAGACCGTCAATGGCCTTGGCTGTGATTTTGATTTCTACCACCGTCTCAACGAACGCCACTACGCTGCCACACACCCGGACATCCTTCAGCCCGCAGCAACGTTCAATGCCACCGACAGCACATGGGTGCCCGTCGACGGCAGCCTCTGCGCCATCCAGTACAGCAATGGGACAAGTGCCGCGGTAGGATTCAAAGGAAAGAGTGACACAGGACGTCCCTATGCCACCTTCACCATGGGCTTTCCCTTCGAATGTATTGAGAACGCCACAGACCGACAGAAGATCATGGCGGGCATACTGAACTACCTCACAAAATAAAGAAAAATAAACATCTAAAATAAACAATATGTATAAAATCCAAGCTAATCAATCCGGCACACGGAGCATAGAAGTCTCCGATGCCCATCTCGAAACCATCGACCGTTATCAACTCTTCCGTAACCTCGTTGACAGCAACGGTATCGTTGACGAACAGGTCCTTGACAAGTTGAAGTTTAATGTCCGCTCACTCCTCGAAGGAGAAGCCGGCAAAGACAAAGAACTCCTCGATCTCTGCCTCGACGTGATCTACAACACGAATATGAAAGCCTTCGGACTCCATAACCTTGCCGTGCTCTACGCCGACTGGAAGAGCAAGAAGGCTGCTGCAGAAGCTCCTGCCGACACAGAGAATGTTACAGACTAAAGACCATGGGCCCCACGGCCCATGATCCTTCTATCCACTTATGATGCCCAATTATCAACTCACAGATTTTCTTCCCACAACAAAAAAAGAATGCGAGCTCCGTGGCTGGGACCAGCTCGACGTCATTATGTTTTCCGGCGACGCCTACATAGACCATCCGTCTTTCGGCGTCGCCGTCATCGGCCGTATGCTCGAAGCTCACGGCTACAAGGTGGCTATCGTTCCGCAGCCGGACTGGCATGGTGACTACCGTGACTTCAAGAAGCTCGGACGGCCACGGCTGGCCTTTGCCATCGCTCCTGGTGCCATGGACTCCATGGTCAACAAATATACCGCCAACCGCCGATTACGCTCCGTTGACGAGTATAGCCCGGACGGCCGTCACGACTGCCGTCCGGAATACCCCACCATTGTCTATACGAAGATTCTTAAACAGCTCTATCCTGATGTTCCCGTCATCCTCGGTGGCATTGAGGCGAGTATGCGACGGTTGACACATTATGACTATTGGCAGGATAAGTTGAAGAAATGTATTCTCTGTGACAGTGGCGCCGATATTATCTCTTACGGCATGGGAGCCAAACCGACGCTGGAGATTCTTCATCGGCTTGAGGAACATATCCCGATGCGGGAGATCCGCGACGTGCCACAAACGGTCTACCTCGCCCGTGAGGAGGAGATTCCCGGGGGTATCACCGATGACGATATTGTGCTTCACTCCCATGAGGAGTGCCTGCGCTCGAAAAAAGCTGAGGCCGAGAACTACCGGCATATCGAAGAGGAAGCCAACAAGAAACACGCGCAACGACTGTTGCAGGGTGTTGACGGCAAATATGCTGTCGTCAACCCTCCTTTTCCCACGCCGACGACGGAAGAGCTCGACGAGACTTTCGACCTGCCCTATACGCGTCAGCCGCATCCGAAATACAAAGGAAAGACGATCCCGGCCTATGAAATGATCAAATTCTCTGTCAACATTCATCAAGGCTGTTTCGGCGGCTGCGCCTTCTGCACGATCTCTGCACATCAAGGGAAATTCGTTGCTTGCCGTAGCAAGCGGAGTATCCTCAATGAGGTGAAACAGGTTATCAAGATGCCGGGATTCAAAGGTTATCTCTCTGACCTCGGAGGACCGTCAGCGAATATGTACGGTATGCAGGGCAAGAATCAGAAAGCATGTGAGCACTGTAAGCGGCCGTCATGCATCAATCCGCAGATCTGTCCAAACCTGAATACCGATCATAGTAAACTGCTGGAGATCTACCATGCCGTCGACGCGCTGCCGGAGATCAAGAAGAGCTTCATCGGCAGTGGTGTGCGTTATGACCTTCTGCTTCATAAGAGTGGTGACGAGAAGAGTGATGCCGCGGCACGACAGTATACACGTGAACTGATTACGAAGCATGTCAGTGGACGACTGAAGATCGCGCCCGAACATACGTCGGACCGCGTACTCAAACTCATGCGGAAACCGAGTTTCACGCTGTTCTATGATTTTAAGAAGGTATTCGACAAGATCAACAAGGAAGAGGGCCTGCGTGAGCAACTCATCCCCTATTTCATCAGCTCCCATCCGGGCTGCCATGAAGAGGATATGGCGGAACTGGCTGTGATCACGAAGGACTTGAATTTCCACCTCGAACAAGTACAGGACTTCACGCCGACACCGATGACGATCTCTACGGAGGCTTGGTATACCGGTTATGACCCTTACACCCTCGAGCCTGTCTACAGCGCAAAGACGCCCAAGGAGAAACTGGCACAGCGACAGTTCTTCTTCTGGTATAAACCGGAGGAGCGTCAGGGTATCATCCGTGAGCTCCGCCGTATCGGCCGTGAGGATCTCATCGAACGCCTCTACCCCGCTACCGCCGGCTGGCATCATAAAGAGAATGGAAAGAAAGGACGCCACGAGGAACCAAGAGCAGGCCGTGGCCGTCAGCGTGCCAAGTACGGGGATGAACGTGCGAACCGTCAGCGTACCACGTATGATGATCGTCCCGTGGGCAGTCATTATGACAATCCGGGAGTTGGTAAGAAATACAAGAAGTTTGAGGATAAAGAGTCCCATACCGGTTCGGGTTATTTCAAAGGGAAACAGAAGAAGAGTTTCAACCCGAACTTCGACAACCATAATAGAAGGAAAAGATAATACCCACATTGATCCCTTTGTAGGTGGCCGCCATGTTGCGGCCACGCACCCACATTGCCCCCGTTGTAGGGGCGTGCCACAACCCTATCTGATCCATTGCAGGGGCCGGCCCTTGTGGCGGCCCGATGCCGGAACGGCATTCATGATGCGCATTGCGATTCGGCGTAACCGCCGACGGGCCGCCACAAGGCACGGCCCCTGCAAATAGATCACAAGACCTTTTAGTATGCTTCCTCGTCGGCTTTGATTTCCGCCCGGTCTATCTTCTTCTTATCGATACACCTCCAGGCATACCAGATATAGGCGATGACGAAGGGAACGAAGAGACTCACCACGGCCATACAACGGAGCGTGAAGAGACTGCTGCAACTGTTCATAATCGTCAGCGAGCTCTGCAAGTCGGCATTCGACGGATAATACGCTGTATTATTCCATCCGGCAATAAGGAAGAGAACGAGGGCCACAAGGACAACGCCAATACCTCCAAACCAGATTCCTTTGATGAACCGGTCATTGACGATGGTCTTGATCACACCATAGAGCAAGGCCACGACACCAATCACAAAGAGTGCCAGTGCCCACGGCATGGCAATAAGGTTATGGAGATATTTGAAAGGCTCCATACTAATGACTCCCGTTGCCGGATCAACAGCATAACCGTCTTTTACAAGGACATGAACGAAGAACGCCAGGAAAAACACAAGGAATAATACCGTATTCGGAACCAGTTGTTTCCGGGCGCGCGGACGAAGGACATCATCATTGATATTATTGACGATATACAACAGGCCAAGGATGCGTGCCAGGAAGAGAACGGCAATGCCAAAGACTACATTCCACAAATCCAAGAGCGCGTCAAGTCCACAACTGCCATTGGCCCAGCGGCTGATGACCGGATTGAAGGATGACGTGATATTCATCTTGTCAACGATGAAATTGCTGCCATCGAAGAACGTTGCCACAGCACCGCCAAGCAATACCGGTCCAACAATACCATTGATGATGAGACACACTTGGAAGGTCTTGGGACCAAGGAAGTTGCCTAACTTATTTTGAAACTCGTAGCTCACAGCCTGAATGACGAAAGAGAAGAGGATGAGCATCCACAGCCAGTAAGCGCCACCGAAACTCGTACTGTAGAACAGTGGGAAACTGGCAAAGAAGCCACCGCCAAACGTCACAAGTGTCGTGAACGTAAACTCCCATTTGCGACCAGTGGAGTTGACGACAAGCCGCCGCTCTTCGGCTGTCTTCCCCAACGAGAAGATCAGCGTGTTTGCGCCCTGGACGAAGAGCAAGAACACCAACAGGGCTCCAAGAATACTGATGATCAGCCACCAGTAATGTTGCAAAAAACTGTATGTCATAGTCGTATGTTTTTATTTTATCATGTTCCGCCATTATTCACGTTTTGCGGTACATGCTGCATCATGCCTCTACCGGCCCGCGCTTGATTTGTTTGCAGAGAATGGAAATCTCAACGGCGAGCATTGTGGTAAAGAGGATGAGGAAGATAAAGAACGTCAGGGCGATACTGCCACTGCGGAGATCAGAGACGGCAACCCACGTGGGCAGCATGTCCTGGATCGTCCAAGGCTGACGGCCCAACTCTGCCACCATCCATCCACTCTCACTGGCAATCCACGCCAAAGGAATAGCGATGAGAGCAATGACATGCATCCAGCGCCAACGATGGTCTGCGAGATCCTTTCGGTAGGCCAGGAACGTAAGGAAGGCAAAGAAGAGGATGAAGAAGCTGCCAAGACCGACCATGATACGGAAACACCAGAAGTTCAGTGGGATATTCGGCACAATCTGTTCGGCATTCTTCACATAGCCATAACCGAAATAAGCCATATTCTCCTTGATCGTCTGCTTGACGACAGCACGCTTATCTCCTTTACGGTAAGCGCTGACGGCAGCAATAGCTTTCTTACCTCGCGCGATCTTCTCCTTTAGCGAGGGCACACGCGTTCCGTCATGAGCCGTATAACCCTGAATAATATTATTTACACCAGGGACAAAACCATGAACATCATGTGTCGCCATGAAAGAAAGGGCATAAGGAATACCGACACGGAACGGCGGCTCTTGCTCTTTCTGCCAATCGGGCTGTTTGAAAGGATTCACCCAGGCAACGGCGGTGAGACTCTGATCGGTACCACCGTTATAATTGGCCTCCATTGCAGCGAGCTTCATCGGCTGCACCTGAGCTACCTGATAACCGGAACGGTCGCCGGTGAAGGCTGCCAAAAGGGAGGCACAGAGGCCTACGACAGCACCGATACGGATACTGGCTTTCGCCAAACGCTGCTCACGATGTTTCAACAGATACCAACCGGCGACAGCCACGGTGAACACAGCGCCGATGATCCACGATGATGTCACGGTATGACAGAACTTATCAACGGCAAAGGGTGAGAGGGCGACATCGACGAAACTCGTCATCTCACAGCGCATCGTGTCGGGATTGAAGGTCTGGCCGATCGGATATTGCATCCACGCGTTAGCCACGAGGATCCACCAAGCGGAGATCGTCGCGCCGATTCCCGTAAGCCACGTGGAAGCAAGGTGGAAACCGGGACCAACTTTCTTCCATCCGAAGAACATCACGGCCACAAACGTCGACTCCATGAAGAACGCGACAATGCCTTCAATGGCCAGCGGAGCGCCGAAAATATCTCCTACAAACCAGGAATAGTTACTCCAGTTGGTTCCAAATTCAAATTCCAGGATGATTCCCGTGGCGACACCCATGGCGAAATTGACACCGAAGAGGCGCTGCCAGAACTGCGCCACCGTCTTCCAGAAAGGATCACGGGTGCGGTAATAGACGGTCTCGGCAATACCCATAATCAGGGCCAATCCGAGCGTGAGGGGGACGAAGAGCCAGTGATAGGCGGCAGTGAGGGCAAACTGTGCCCTCGACCAGTCGACGACTGTCGTCGTCACATCTAATAGTGTTAGCATAGGCTGTATAAGGATAAATGATTAGTTTCTATTGACCTCCCCCTTCGGGGAAGGTTGGAAGAGGCCTTAGTGGTTTGGACTAGGCTTCAATATTTTTGACGAAACGAACTGCGCGGCACTTTCGTTTCCCTTGTGTTCATTGATGAAGTTCGGAAAGAAGAAGAGCTTCAGGATGACGAAGATGATGAAGAGCTTGATGAGGATCACCGCCCACAACGTCTTGCCAACTGTCATGCTTCTGAACCCGTCAACATAGAACTTGATGATTCGTAGGAAAAGATTGTTTTGTTTCATGCCACAAATTTAGAAAATTTTCTGCAACGAAACAAATGATTATTGAACTTTTTACAAAAAAAATAATATACATGGCTCGGAACATGATAAATCATGTCCCTACGATTTCCCGAATAAATCCCAAAAAGGTTACAAGTTACAGGTTACAGGTTACAATTTACTAGGTCAATGATTTTTCACGGAAAGAGTTACAGATACTATAGAAGATTATTATAATATATTATATAATATAATATATTATAATAATCTTCTTATACCGGGAGAACAGAAAATATTTCCAACACCCACGATGTAGGGACTTCATTCATTATGTTCCGCAACACACGATGTAAGATCACAGACCTAGTAAACTGTAACCTGTAACTTGTAACCTGTAACCTTTCCTATGACCCTGAAAGAATTTTGGAAACAACGAGCAGAAATTTTTATCTCTGTTGTTTACGACCCGTAAATGTATTGCAGAGAGATTTATCTCATTGATCCATCCTACGGTGGGAAAAAGTCAAAAAAATTGCGAAGAAAACAAGGATTTTACTTTTATTAAACTTCCACGGAAAAAATTTGACTTACGTTAGGTTTTTAGCAAGGCCTTTTTCCGTAAAAACGATCAAAAATTTCTGATTTCGCTTCAATTTTTCCCTAAACAGGCAAAAAAACGACGCCCTTCCTCGAAGTACCGAGGAAGGGCGCCTATATCAAATAAGGAATGATTCAGTATTAGTCAAGCCACTTCACATAGCAGAAGTCCTGACGATGGGGCAGGTACTTGTTCTGCGGGAACATGCGGACACCGAGACGGAAGTTACCGGCACGATCTGGATCGATGGTAGCCTCGAAGGTGTAGTTGTTGCCCTGATGCTTAACCATCTTGAACGGATAAACCTTGTAAACCTTACGGTCACTGGGATCCGTCTCCGGCTTCAGAGCAACGAGCTCCAGACCAATAGCATTATCGAGACCCTGCTCGTTGATGGTGTAAGAGAGCTTGTACTTCTTACCTGTCTCTGCGCCGTCCTCAAGGCCTGTCTTGCTGACAACATTGATGCTGTCCCAACGCTCAGCGACGGTCTCCTTCCACAGAGCGATCTCCTTGGCGAGCTTGTTGTCGTCGGCAGAGAGCTTCTTGAAGCGGGCAGCCTCCTTGTTGTAGAACTTATCATAGTAGTCATCAAGCTGACGCTTCATCGTATAGTGAGGAGCGATGGTAGCGATAGAGTTCTTGATCACCTGAACCCACTCCGTAGAGTAAGCCTTGTCACCCTTGTTATAGTACATCGGGATAATCTCGTTCTCGAGGAGGTTGTAGATGGTAGCGGCATCGAGGGCATCCTGATAAGACTGGTTCTGGTAGGTACGCTCCTGCGGCAGAGCCCAACCAGCGCCCTTACGATAACCTTCAACCCACCAACCATCGAGGACGGAGAGGTTGACAACACCATTCATCTCGGCCTTCTCACCAGACGTACCACTGGCCTCGAGCGGACGGGTCGGCGTATTCATCCAGATATCAACACCGGAGACAAGACGACGGGCGAGCTGCATATCGTAGTCCTCGAGGAAGATGATCTTGCCGAGGAACTCCGGACGCTGACTGATCTCGAAGATCTTCTTGATCAGACCCTGACCAGCGCCATCAGCGGGGTGAGCCTTACCGGAGAAGAAGAAGAGTACCGGACGCTCGGGGTTGTTGACGATCTTATTCAGACGGTCGAGGTCGGTGAAGAGCAGATGAGCACGCTTGTAAGTAGCGAAACGACGGCAGAAACCGATCATCAGGGCGTTCGGGTTGATGCGCTCCAAGAGAGACATCACACGAGCAGGATCACCCTGGTTCTTCAGCCATGTCTGCGTGAACTTCTCACGGATATAAGCTACGAGTTTCTTCTTCAGTGCGAAACGGGTATCCCAGATCTCGTCATCGGGCACGTTATAGATAGCATGCCAGATCTCCTCGTTGCTCTGATCGCTCATGAACGTAGGATCGAAGTACTTGTCATAGACCTTACGCCACTCTGTAGCCGTCCATGTGGGGAAGTGGACACCATTGGTGACATAACCCACGTGATTCTCCTCGGGGAAGTAACCTTTCCAGATATTGGAGAACATCTTCTGGCTGACCCAGCCATGGAGCTTGGATACACCGTTAACCTCCTGGCAGGTGTTGCAAGCGAAGATAGACATACAGAAACGCTCGCTGTGGTCATCGGGGTTCTCACGGCCCATACCGATGAACTCATCCCAGGAGATACCGAGCTTGGCAGGATAGCCACCCATGTACTTGCCGAAGAGAGACTCATCGAAATAGTCATGACCAGCAGGAACCGGCGTATGAACGGTATAGAGAGAAGAAGCACGGACGAGCTCGAGAGCCTGGTTGAATGTCAGGCCGCTGTCGACATAGTCGCACAGACGCTGGAGGTTACAAAGAGCAGCATGACCCTCATTGCAGTGATAGATATCCTTCTTGATACCGAGTTTCTTCAGCGTCAGGATACCACCGATACCGAGAAGAATCTCCTGCTTCAGACGGTTCTCCCAGTCACCACCATAGAGGCTGTGAGTAATCGGGCGGTCGAACTCAGAGTTCATGTCGTTATCCGTATCGAGCAGATAGAGCTTGATACGACCGACATTGACCTGCCAAACATATGCGTGTACCTGATAGTTGACATAAGGTACATCAACGACAACAGGATTGCCATCCTTGTCGAGAACACGCTCGATAGGCAGGTTGTTGAAGTTCTGAGCCTCATATTTAGCGATCTGCTGACCGTCCATGCTCAGGGTCTGCTTGAAATAGCCATAACGATAGAGGAAACCGATGGCGCACATATCAACGTTGGAATCGGAAGCCTCCTTGAGGTAGTCACCGGCAAGCATACCCAGACCACCGGAGTAGATCTTCAGCACCTGGTTCAGACCATACTCCATAGAGAAGTAAGCCACAGAGGGGCGCTTGGTGTTCGGCTTGACAGCCATATATTTCTTGAAAGCGTCATAGACATCATGCACCTTCTTCATGAGGATCTTGTCCTTGACGATTTCCTCCATACGATCGTAACTCAGACGGTCGAGCAGCAGAACGGGATTCTCTTCCACCTTCTCATAGAGATCGGCATCGAGACTCTTGAAGAGGTCACGAGCCTCATAGTTCCATGCCCACCACATGTTGTGAGCCAGCTCATTGAGACACTTGAGCTGTTCCGGAAGACGGGATTTGATAGTGACCTGCTTCCACTGCGGAGCATTCACATAGTCAGCTTTGATTTTCATAAATTAATTGATTTGTTATTTACACTATATATTCCTAAATACTAAACTTCTTTTAAGCGTTCCTCAGCACGGCGGAGAGCGAAGTCGTAGGCCTGCTGGTAATACTTGATAAAGTTACCCCAGAGAGCCCTACGGGAGATCATCTCAGCTTGATGGCGGGCAGCCTTGACCTGTTTTTCATCAAAGGCAGCGAACTCCTCAACCGTAGCCTTGATGGTATCGGCCACCTCATTATAATTACTGTCTGTACGGTGAATAACCTTCACGCCCTCACTGATCTCTGAGTAATGGCCTCTCTCCTTGTTAACCCACAGGCCGAAACCGGCGAGATCCGTCGTGATACACGGCACCTTGAAAGCGACAGCCTCCAACGGTGTATAGCCCCACGGCTCATAATAAGAGGGATAGATGCACAGGTCATTACCGAGAATCACGTCGAAATACGGTTTATTGAGAATACCGTCATCGCCGAGAAGGTAACAAGGGATAAAGATGAGCTTGACATGTCCGGCCTGCGTGTTGTCGAAACCGATGGAGCGCATCATTCCGAGCACACGATCCTGATCCATATTGTGAAGCCAATGGGTAATACAAGGATTCTCCAAAGGAGTCTTGTAAGTACCACCCCTTTTAATACGGTTCTGTAGATCCTTACGGGGACCGGCGACCCATCCTGGAACCTCGATAAAGGCGAGGACATCCTTCTTTAAATCATTATCCGTACGCAGACGATTCATTGCATCAATAAACACATCGATACCTTTGTTGCGGAACTCATAACGACCGGAGATAGAGACAATCAGCACGTCATCCTTATAATCCGTTCCGAGAAGATCATTGGCAACCTCAATAAGGGCACGACGAGCCTCACGGCGCTTACGAGAGAAGATAGCGCCATGCGGTACGAAATCGTTCTCAAAGCCATTGGGCAACACGACATCAGCAGGCCTCTCAAGCAACTGGGCACACTCTCGGTCCGTAATATCGGAGACCGTCGTGAAACAGTCCACATACTTAGCGGTCTGCTTTTCTATAGAATGCTTGCTCTGCATATTGAGCTCCTGGGCCATTTGGTCGCCGTTGTATCCAGTCAGATAGTCATAGAGCGGCTTGTTATTACCGGCGATACTACGGCCGATGCTCGTGGCATGTGTCGTAAAGATCGTGGCAATCTGCGGTATAGCATGATGAATATACAACAAGCCGAGGCCGCACATCCACTCATTACCATGGAATATAACTTTCTTGGAACAGGGAATCTCATGCTTATAGAAACTCTCTACTACCTTTCCGGCAGCATAGGAGAACATAGACGCTTCATCATAGTCACCATAAGCATGAAGGCTGTCTACCTGGTAAAGTTCCCAAAGACGAGTATAGATCATGTCCTTCTGAGCATAGAACGGCTTAAAGTCTACCAAAATAGCAATAGGCTTGCCGGGCACCTTCCAGCGTCCGATACGCACATATAAACCTTCTTTCGAGGCAGCTTTCCTCCAGGAAGCCAATAGGCTGTCATCCTGTTCAAAGTAAGGACAGTCTTTGTCACCCCAACAATCCGGACCTATAAAAATAATGTGGTCCTTCATTTTATCCTGCAATGTCTTCGCACGAGTAGAAAGTACGGCGTAGATACCGCCAACCTTATTACAGACTTCCCAACTGGCTTCGAAGATATAGTCAGGATTGATATAAAACTTTGCCATAACACAAACTATTACTTTGCAAAGTTAATATAAAATTCAAGAAATTCAAATTTTAAACGAAGAAATATTGAAAAATTTTAAAAAAAAATCATAAATGTTGCCTTTTATTCTGTTTTTTATCTATCTTTGCAGCATCGGAAACAGCAATTTGTAATATCAACAAAGCAAATAAAAGGTAATGAAAAAAACATTGACATTTCTCTGCTGTCTGCTCATTGCGGTAGTGACTTTCGCCGCCCAACCCGACAGCACCCTATTCAAGGGCTATCTCTATAACGCGCAGTATGAAGTCTACCTGCGCATCAACTTCTATCAGAATGATGTCACCGTCCCTCACTATGAGGATCTTTACGGTCCCCTGCCAGGCTTTTTCGGTGATATCCACGACGGCCGCCGCTGGCTCATCACCACAGCCACCATCAAGGGCCGCACGGCATCACTGGAACTCAGTAATGACTATGGCAGTGAGGATCTTCGGGCTACGCTGACGGCAGAAAAGGATGGCACGTTCACGCTGCGCCAAGGTAAAGGCAGCACGCTCAAGATCGCCCGCAACCGCAAATGGGTGAAAATGCCGGAAGAATTGGTATTCGTCAAGAAGTAGAATAAGCCTGCCACAACCCTTTCTTAATGGGAGGCCTTAAGATACGAAAAGTTCTTCTCCATCGTAACCGAACTGAATGCCTTCTGGTAACCGTGCGTTGGCCTCATCATGGAGCCCTATCTGATGAGTGACATGAATGAGACGGACTGTACGGGCACCAATACGACGGACGACCTCGATAGCATCAGCGACAAGTTGATGACTGTGATGAGGCTTGTCGAAACGAAGGGCATTGATGACAAGGGTCTCCACACCCTCAAGATAAGCATACTCACTGTCGTCCATGCGCTTCATATCCGTGATATATGCAAACTTCCCGATGCGAAATCCAAGTATCGGCAACTGGTCATGATAGACACGAATCGGCATAATCTCCAAGTCACCGACTGTCAGCGGCTCATGGACATTCAAGTCATGAACGCGCAGGATCGGGGCTCCGGGATAGAGCGCGTGAGGATCTGACGGAAAGCAATAAGGCATGACCTGATGAAGTTTCCGGTCGACGCCGGGCTCCGCATAGACATCGATTCCCTGAAAGGCATAGCAATAAGGCCGCAGATCGTCAAGGCCCGCCACATGATCATAATGACTATGCGTAATCAGCACGGCATCAATACGGCGGAAAGGGACCTTCAACAACTGTTCCCTGATATCCGGACCGGCATCGATGAGCACCCGTGTCGTCTCCGTCTCCACAAGAGCGGCACAACGCCAACGATGATCCCTCGGATCCTTGCTCCGACAGACCTCACAGTTACAACCTAATACGGGTACGCCACTTGACGTACCCGTTCCCAATAATGTTATTTTCATCAACGGATATTTACCTCAGGATGGATATCTATATCAAACTTATTCTTCACGGCATGCTGGACAGTATGACAGAGATTGACAACATCCTGCCCCGTGGCACCGCCTAGGTTAACGAGAACGAGAGCCTGCTTGCTGTAGACGCCGGCACGACCGAGGCTGCGGCCCTTCCAGCCACACTGCTCAATCATCCACCCTGCCGGAATCTTATAGCTATCCGCTGCACCGTCTGTACCTTTAATGACATAGTGAGGCATGTCGGGATAGTCTTTCAACAACCGATGGAATGTCGCTGCATCAACGATAGGATTCATGAAGAAGCTACCGGCATTGCCGAGATCTTTGGGGTCAGGGAGCTTTCGACGGCGGATTTCGATGATCGTATCCCTCAACTGCCGCGCTGTCGGTTCAACGATGCCTTTCTCCTCCAGTGCCTTTCGGATATTACCGTAATCCAGACGGGGACTGAAAGTCTTATTGAAACGATAAGTGACATGAGTGATGAGATATTTATCCCGCCATTCATGTTTGAACTTACTCTGCCGATAACTATAACCGCAGTTAGAAGCCTTGATATTCACGACAGCTCCCGTAGCCAGTTCCACAGCCTCGATTTGATCGATGATGTCACAAGCCTCTGCGCCGTAGGCACCAATATTCTGTACCGCACTGGCGCCCACCTCGCCGGGAATAAGACTGAGGTTCTCCGCACCATGCCAGTCGTGGCTGACGGCGTAATCGACGATATCATCAAACACCTCTCCACTGCCACAACGCAGCCATACGCTCTCCGCTGTCTCACGGATCTCATCCCGTCCCAGAACCGCAGAATGGAGTACTGTGCCCGGATAGTCACCCGTAAGCAAGAGGTTACTACCACCTCCAAGGAGAAGCAAGGGCTCATCAGCTTTCGTTAGTGACTTTGCCACTTCAACCGCTTCCTCTGTAGTGGCATATTCCACAAACTTGCGGCACCGAGCGTCGATGCCGAAAGTATTATGTTTCAAGAGGCTATAGTCTTTGTAGATTTGCATATTCTATTTTTGTTAGGGAGTATTATACGCTCATGGCCATCAGCAGCCAGCGTCCATGACGCAAACGGAAGGTGAACTCCTGCTCCAGACCGTTGGCGATACCACGGATGACAAAGATCTTCTGTGTACTCTCCGTGTATTTCTGACCGTAGATAATATTGTAGATCATTCCAACCGGCAGTTTCGGTGCGAACATCGGCCACTGCTGCGGAAGCAGATCACCCGTGAGTGTAGAAAAGTCATCGTCGGGATTAGGCCCGGTGAACTTCACAGGGTTGTTGATATGCCGAATCTGGAAAGCCGTATCGGTGGCGAAACGCTGGTAGAATTTCAGGAAACTGGCATTCATATTCTGATACATCGGTTTCACATTCAGCGATGTGAGATTCCATTTGCCGTTGATGCGATTGAAGAGATACTGCTTCACGGCATTCTTATTGAAATAGATCTTCTCAATGACAACATGGTCAATGGTCGTATCCTTAGCCAGGTTCATTTGCTTCATATTGTCGAAGATCAGCGTATAATAGTCTTGACGCATGAAGAAATGTTCCATCTTCCATGCGCTCTTCGGCAACTTGCCAGCCAGTTTGCCGTTCTTATAAACAGGCAAGGGGAAGATCGTACGCTTCAACTGCAACCGCTTATTAGCGGCATAGTTGAAGATAAAATCATCAAAGAGCTCATCTGCCGCCTTCGGCATCGGCGTTGAGGCGATGAGCTGTTCTGTAGAATCCTCGTCACTGGTGTCCGGGGCCATCGTCATCGTCGATGTAGAATCTTCGGGCACAGGTTTCGGCTTCTTGTCCGTACAGCCTCCCTCAATACAGAGAATGGCCACGAAAAGGAGCCCCAGGAAACTCTCAAAAAACTTTCTCATAGCTAACTATACTAATTCTTTGCAAAATTAAGCATAATTTTATAGACCTCCAAAGATTTTTTCAAAAAGATTTTGTAACTTTGCATTTGATAATAAAAGTCATATAGCATGTTATTAGAAAAAATTGAAGGATTACTGAAAGAAGTCAGTAACCTGTCTGCACAAAAAGCCGAAGATGTAGAGCAGCTCCGGCTAAAATACCTTTCTAAAAAAGGAGAAATCAACGCGCTCATGGCTGACTTCCGTCAGGTGCCCAAGGACCAGAAGAAAGAGATCGGTATGAAGATCAACGAGCTCAAGCAGCTGGCCGTGGAGAAGATCAACAGTCTCCGTGAGGAAGTAGCCGAGGAGGCTGTAAGCAGCGACGACATGGATCTCACGCGTACGCCCTACCCCATCGACCTCGGCACGCGCCATCCGCTGACGATTGTCCGTAACCAGATCATTGACATCTTCTCCCGCATGGGCTTCACCCTCTTCCAGGGCCCTGAAGTCGACGATGACAAGCACGTGTTCACGATGCTCAACTTCGCTGCCGACCATCCCGCCCGTGACATGCAGGATACGTTCTTCATTGAGCAGAGCGATCCCAATGACGTGACGAAGAACGTGTTGTTGCGCAGTCATACCTCCGGTGACGAGGCTCACTTCATGGAGAACCACCAACCGCCGTTCCGCATCCTCTGTCCGGGACGTGTCTATCGTAATGAGGCTATATCCGCCCGTGCCCACTGCTTCTTCCACCAGGTAGAGGGTCTGTATGTCGACAAGGGTGTCAGCTTCACCGATCTGAAGCAGGTATTGCTGACCTTCGCCCGTGAGATGTTCGGTCCCGACACGAAGATCCGTCTCCGTCCTTCCTATTTCCCGTTCACCGAACCGAGCGCAGAGATGGATATCAGCTGCAACATCTGCGGCGGTAAGGGTTGTGCATTCTGTAAGCACACCGGTTGGGTAGAGATTCTCGGTTGTGGTATGGTCGATCCCCATGACCTCGAAGCCTGCGGCATCGATTCCAGCGTCTATACCGGTTATGCCTTCGGTATGGGTGTGGAGCGTATCACGAACCTTAAGTACCGTGTGGATGATCTCCGCATGTTCTCTGAGAATGACAAGCGCTTCCTTGAGGAGTTCAAGAGCGCATATTAATAATCGTTTGGAACGATTAAAAAAATGCCCCGCGTTTATTTAACGCAGGGCATTTTTTTATTTCGGCATTTCGTATTTACTGCCATCCAACTGGATCATCTTCCGTGCATATCCCGTAGGATATCCCGGACGTTCCACCGGCACCTGGAGACCGTATTTCGTACGGAGGAAATGACCATTCTTTTCAGGCTTCACAG
Organism: Prevotellaceae bacterium; assembly: GCA_029226205.1. Taxonomy (GTDB): domain Bacteria; phylum Bacteroidota; class Bacteroidia; order Bacteroidales; family Bacteroidaceae; genus Prevotella. The sequence continues at coordinate 8,174 of JAQXXT010000052.1, read as the reverse complement.
CCATATCGTTATACTTCACTACGAGATACGTGCGCAGTTGCTTCCAACGGGCAAGCATCTCGTCAGCCTTCCGACAGCTGTAGTCGTTGAGGAACTTCACCGTAGCGTCAGTACTACCAAGAGCCATGGCACTCTTCTCAATAGCACTCTGATTGTCGAAATAGCTCTTTTCAAGACTATCACGGACAGCCGCCAACGACGGGAACATCACGCTGTAACGCGGATAGACCATATTGCTTACCATGTTGCATACCCAGAAAGCATTGTCATCACTATAGGTCAGAGCGTCGGCACCCGGCGTATTATAACATTTCGGCTGAGCGGTAGAGTTGCAGTATACCGGCGTATAGGCAATCATATTCGGATCATCATTACCAAACCACAGCACGCCACCGACAGCACGCGGCAGCCAGGAACGCATCTGGGCCACGTAAGTGAAGCCCGTCTGCTGCGTACTCGTCGGGCGCTCATTGAAGTATTCCTTACCATCCACCTTATAGAATAGAGGTGTCGGACGATAAGGCATCTGCCAGATACCACCATCGATACTCGTCGTATCGGCTACAGAGAGCGGCGTACCCTCGAAATGGTCACGCATGCAGCGCTCCACATCGGCGACAGAGAGCTTCTTGTCCGGGATAATCCACAACGGCATATCTTCAGCATTCTTATCCTTGCCGAGAGCCCAGGGTAGCCAACGGTCCATATTCTTCCAGTGGTTGAAGAAGCTCCACACACGAGCATCACAGATTCTGCGACCACTGAAATCTGGGAAGGCATAGGTATCTTTCCAGTTGAAGTCCTTGTCCTTACCTGTAAACCAGCCCTTGCTGCGGGCGAAAGAGATGACATTCTTTGAGTGCAGTACTTCCGTCTTATAGGTAGAGAACTGACCGATGCGGGCCTGGTTGGCATGTCCGCTGATGGCATTGTCGGGGATACGAACAGCGACCCACACCACCTTATTATTCTTGTCACCGCCACAGCCTTGCATCTCGAGGATCCAGGCCTCATTGGGATCACAGACAGTGAATGACTCACCCTCGGAGTTGTAGCCATAGCGCTCAGCGAGACTCGTCATGGTTTTGATGGCTTCCCGCGCTGTCTTTGACCGCTGCAGAGCGATATAGATCAGAGAGCCATAATCGATGATACCCGTTGTATCGACCATCTCCTCACGACCGCCATACGTTGTCTCACCAACCGTCACCTGGTATTCATTCATATTTCCAATGACATTATAGGTCACGGGAGCTTCGGGAATCATACCGTGATACTGATTGGTATCCCAGTCATAAATCTTCCGCATCTCACCTTTCTGATGAGTGCCGGCGGGATAATGACAGAGATACTGAAACATACCATAATCGTCGGCATTATAAGAACACATGACGGAGCCGTCGACACTGGCTTTCTTACCAACAATGAAGTTAGTACAAGCAAAAGCAGCAGCCATATTCATCATGGCTGCTGCGAGAACGATTAATTTCTTCATATATAATGTTTGAACGGAACATGACCAATCATGTCCCTACAGATTATTCGCAAGCCTTAAAGCTCATATCCAAACCTTTCACGCTATGCGTCAGAGCACCGACACTGATAAAGTCGACACCCTGTTCGGCATAATCACGGATCGTATCAAACGTGATACCGCCACTCGACTCCGTCTCATAACGGTGATCGATCAAGTCAACAGCCTTCTTCGTATCAGGTACGCTGAAGTTGTCGAGCATGATACGGTCAACGCCACCGTGGTCGAGCACCTGCTGCAGCTCGTCGAAGTTACGAACCTCTATCTCGATTTTCAAATTCAGGTGTTTCTCGTCGAGATAGTGATGACAACGGTCAATGGCATTGCTGATTCCACCGGCGAAGTCGATGTGGTTGTCTTTAAGCAGGATCATGTCGAAGAGACCGATACGATGATTCATGCCGCCACCGAGTTTCACAGCCTGTTTCTCAAGCATACGCATGCCCGGCGTCGTCTTACGGGTATCGAGGACATGAGCGCCGGTACCTTTAATACGCTCCACATAACGGTGCGTCATCGTGGCGATTCCACTCATCCGCTGCATGATGTTCAGCATGAGACGCTCTGTCTGCAACAGGGAGCGCGTCTTGCCAGAAACGATCATGGCAATGTCACCCTTCTTCACGGGAGAGCCATCGGGGATGAGCACTTCCACCTTCAACGTCGGGTCGAAACGGTTGAACACTTTCTTCGCTACCTCCACACCGGCGAGAATACCATCTTCCTTAATCAGGAGATGGCTCTTGCCCATGGCATCCTCAGGGATGCAACAGAGGGTTGTATGATCGCCGTCGCCGATATCCTCCGCGAAAGCAAGATCAATAAGTTTGTCTTCTAACTGGTCTACTGAAAGCATAATATATAAATTTTATGGCCTCTCCCAACCCTCCGTGAAAGGGAGGGCTTTTGTAGGGACATCAATTAAATGATATCCCCACGATGAGCGGAACATGATAATCATGTCCCCACGGCAGTATTACCTTTTAATGTTTTACTCTTTTACTTCTAAAAATGAACCGTCTTCATGCAACTCCACAGTCACAGGATACCACTCCGTCATCGGCTCCTCTTCCGTGAGAGGATGATAAGTGACGACGCGGCCATCACTGACGCACAACACCTGCCGGTACAGGTGCTCCCTGGATGGGTACAGGACGAGGACCGCCACCGCTATCCGACGGCATGCCCGGGCCTGCTGATGGTCCGTTCGTGATTCCGTTTCCATTGATTCCATTTGTTGGTTCGTTTTTGATATGCATGCGTACAAGACGGATATTCTCGATAAACATCAGCTTCAATGTCGTCAGGCCTCCCTCTGTCTGTTCATTACCCTTACTCAAGAGAAAGAAACCACGAACGCTCTTGATACCGAGTCGCTTCGTGTCCTCTACTTGCAGACTATAATGACTGTCACTCTGCACCTGGACCACCTGCGTAGCGACAGAGTCGTTGGCAAACTGTACGGCAAGGACGGCGATACCATTTCGTACGCCATCCTGATAGATGAACTGTGCATCAAAGTCGAGGATCAACCGGTCACCGGGATGATAGGCAGTATCAGCCTTGAGGGAATAAGCCGCATAGTTGAAGGGCTTGTCAGGTGAGAATACCATCGCCCGCAGCCCCGTCCAGATACTTGCCGTATCACCATTGGCCGTCATACCGTACGAAGACATATCGGCTGCCGAGGCTCCCTGTGCCGCTGCCTCTTTCTGCATGCGGTCAGCGAGATTGCCATAGATTTTCTGCAACAGTTCCGTATGGCGCTCATAATACACCATCGATGAGTCAAACTCAGCCTCCGTGACGTCATGTTTCTTCAATACGGCAGCACGGTAAGAGATGAAGTCCTCGGGTCGGTTGCTCTGTTGTGCCATAGCCTGTGCGATATGGTAGTCGAAAAGCACATCCTCCATCTTTCCCGACGAGAGGATTCCCTTCGGCGTCCCCGGCTTACAAGAAGCCAGCAACAACAGGCACAGCGACAGCATCAACAGTCCCACAGTCCTTCTCATGCTGCCCCTCCTTTCTTCACAGCATCATGCTCAGGCGTAGCTGTCTGCTCCGACTTTGTATCCTCATCAGCTGCATCCACTTCCTTGCTTTTTGGTTCCATATCCTTTCTGCAGAAGAGCAATAAGGCAATGACGCCGACGGAGATGGCAGAGTCCGCAAAGTTGAATACCGGGTCGAAGAACGTGAAATGACTTCCTCCGACAATCGGCAGCCAGGACGGCAGATAGGTGTCGATAAGCGGGAAATAGAACATATCCACGACCTTTCCCGTCAGGAATCCGGCATAGCCCTGTCCGAACGGCACGAGCCATGCCACATAATCGGGTGACGAAGCCGTGAAAATGAGTCCATAGAACATGGAGTCGAAGATATTTCCCGCAGCACCAGCGAGGATCAACGAGAGCAGAAAGACATAGCGCAACCGAGCGCCACGGCTGATCTGCTTGTGGATATACCACCCGATGACCGCCACGGCGACGATACGGAAGAGTGACAGAACATACTTGTTGAAGAATGTCATGCCCCATGCCATGCCGTTATTCTCGATGAAACAGATACGGAACCACGGTGCGATCTCGTACTGCTGACCAAGGGTCATATGTGTCTTCACCCATATCTTGATGATCTGGTCAATGACCAGCACCAGCACGATCAGGGCAACAGACAGCACACGAACCTTTTTCTGATTATATTTCACCTTTTAGTGATTCTTATGCTTATTCTTGGATTCTACACTCAACGTAGCATGCGGCACAACGAGCAGACGAGCCTTCGGGATGAGCTCGCCCGTGATGCGGTCGATACCGTACGTCTTGTTCTCGATACGGATGAGGGCTGCCTCAAGACCCTTGATATATTTCTGCTCACGCTGAGCCATCACCAAGATCTCCTCCTTCGACTGCGTGTTGCTGCCTTCCTCCAGCGCCTTATACGTTGGAGAGGTATCCATCACGTCGTTGCTATTGGAGTTGTCGAGCTGATCCATCAAGTCCTTATAGTCCTTACGGGCCACAGCCAACTTCTCATTGATAAGCGTGCGGAACTCCTCGAGATCCGCGTCGCTGTAACGTTTCTTGGTTTCCATATCAATAGAATTTAAAATTCACATTCCAATCGTGACGGAACATGATAAATCATGTCCCTACGCCTTCTCGACCTTGATATTGAGCTTGAAGTCGTCAAATTCCGTCTCCACACCATCATTGGCAGCGATGGTGATATCATCAGCGAGTACCTGACTCTTGATGAGGTCACCATAAGCCTCGATAGCGGCATCTGTCTCCTCATGGGGAGCGACGGTGAGATGGATACGGTCGGTGATCTCCAGACCACTGTCCTTACGGATATTCTGAATACGGTTGATGAGCTCACGGGCCATACCTTCCTTCTTCAGTTCCGGTGTCAATTCCACCTCAAGAGCAACAGTGAGATTACCCTCATTGCTGACGAGCCAGCCCGGGATATCCTCGGAGATGATTTCGACATCAGCGGCATCGACAGTGATCGGCTTATCCTCGACGTTGAACTTCAGGCTGCCTTCCTTCTCGAGCTTGGCGATTTCCTCCTGGGAGAGGCTGCTCATCTTAGCGGCGACACCCTTCATGAGCTTGCCATACTTCTTACCCATGACGCGGAAGTTACACTTCACCTTCTTCACGAGGAAGCCACTATCCTCAACGAAGGAGAGATCCTTGACGTTGACCTCTGTCTTGATGAGGTCGGCAACTGCGGCGATATGCTTCTTCTGCTCGTCATCAACAGCAGGGATCATGATCTTGGCCAACGGCTGACGGACCTTGATATTCACCTTACGGCGAAGGGCGAGAACCATAGACGTGATCTGCTGGGCCATGCTCATGCGGGCTTCGAGATCCTTGTCGATGACGCTCTCGTCTACCGTAGGATAAGTATCGAGATGTACGCTCTCCAATTTACCACCGAGGTCGTGATAGAGCTGATCGGCAGAGAAGGGAGCGAAGGGCGCGAGGACCTTGCTGACCGTCATCAAACAGGTATAGAGAGTCTGATAAGCGCTGAGCTTATCCTTACTCATCTCCTTTCCCCAGAAACGCTTACGGTTCAAACGGACGTACCAGTTACTCAGGTCGTCGTTGACGAAGGCGTCGATGAGGCGGCCGGCACGTGTCGGGTCGTAGCCGTCGAGCTCCGTCTGTACGCCCTTGACGAGGGTATTCAAACAGGAGAGGATCCAGCGGTCGATCTCCGGGCGCTCGCTGACGGGCACCTGCTCTGTTGCCGGATCGAAGTTGTCGACATTAGCGTAGAGGGCGAAGAAGCTATACGTATTATATAAGGTACCGAAGAACTTACGACGCACCTCGTCGACACCCTTCGGGTCGAACTTCAGGTTGTCCCACGGCTCACTGTTCGTCATCATATAGAAGCGGACAGGATCGGCACCGAACTTATTGATCATCTCGAACGGATCGGTGACATTGCCGACATGCTTACTCATCTTGTTTCCCTTGGCATCGAGGACGAGGCCGGAGGAGATGACATTCTTGAAGGCGACACTGTCGAAGATCATCGTAGAGATAGCATGGAGCGTGAAGAACCAGCCACGGGTCTGGTCGACACCCTCATTGATGAAGTCGGCGGGATAGAATGCCGGCGGCACGGGCGTACCCGTATAGGTACTGTGGATGAGCTCATCGCGGTATTCTGCCTCACTCTTTCCCGTTGCCTTCAGCTTCTCAGCATTGAGGGCATGCTCAAACGGATAATGCTGCTGAGCGTAAGGCATAGAACCACTATCGAACCATACATCGATCAAGTCACTCTCACGATGCATCGGCTTGCCTGTCTTGCTGACGAGTACGATATAGTCGATATACGGACGATGGAGGTCGATCTTGTCGTAGTTCTCCTGAGAGTAATCACCGACGACGAAGCCCTTATCCTTGAAAGGATTGCTCTTCATGAAACCTGCCTTCACACTCTTCTCGATCTCATTGTAAAGTTCCTCGACAGAGCCGATGCAGATTTCGTTACGGTCCTCATCACGCCAGATCGGCAGCGGTGTACCCCAGAAACGGCTACGGCTGAGGTTCCAGTCGTTGAGGTTCTCCAGCCAGTTGCCGAAACGGCCTGTACCCGTACTCTCCGGCTGCCAGTGGATGGTCTTGTTAAGTTCCACCATGCGCTGCTTGTCGGCAGTATCACGGATGAACCAGCTGTCGAGGGGATAGTAGAGGATCGGTTTGTCAGTACGCCAGCAGTGGGGATAGTTGTGCACGTGCTTCTCGATCTTGAAGGCCGTACCTTCCTGCTTCATCTCCATACAGATCACGACATTCAGATCCTCGGCTTTCTCGGAGGCCTTACGGTCCCAGACACCGTTAGGATTGAACTTCGGATCATAGGCGTTCTTCACGTAGTCGCCCTCGTGGTGCTGATAAGCCTTCACGTCAACGCAGCGCTCGATGAAGTTGTCGTCGAGTTCCTTAAGCAAATAATATTTACCCTGCAGGTCGACCATCGGGCGTGTCTCGCCCTTCTTGCTGATGAGATAGAGGGCGGGGATACGGGCATCCTTGGCCACCTTGGCATCATCGGCACCGAACGTCGGAGCGATATGGACGATACCGGTACCATCCTCTGTAGTCACATAGTCACCGGGGATGACGCGGAAGGCCTCCTCAGCCATCTCTACGAACTGGTCCTTGCCATTCTCTCCCGTAAAGACTTTCTCGGGATGAGCAGCGGCATACTCGTTGACAAAGGCGGGCGCATACTCACCACATTTCTCAACGGGCTTCACCCACGGCATGAGCTGCTGGTAGTGGAGGCCTACGAGGTCAGCACCTTTGATGGTACCGATCTTACGGAACGGCACGTATTTGTCGCCATGCTGGTAGTCGGGGAGCTCGCCACCATCGGTCACCTCTCCCTCGGGAGCGAGGTAGGCATTGACACGGGCATCACCCATGATGATCGTCTCCTTCTCTGCCGTATAAGGATTATAGGTCTCGATGATGTCATAGTCAATCTTCGGACCGACACAGAGGGCAACATTGGAGGGCAGCGTCCACGGCGTCGTCGTCCATGCGAGGAAATAGGGCTTGCCCCACTTCGTCCACTCCTCCTTAGGATCAGTGATGAGGAACTGTGCCGTAACGGTCGTATCCTTCACGTCACGGTAACAGCCCGGCTGGTTCAGCTCATGGCTGGAGAGGCCGGTACCGGCGGCAGGACTGTAGGGCTGGATGGTATAACCCTTATAGAGTCGACCTTTGCGATAGAGCTGTTTCAGCAACCACCACAAGGTCTCAATATATTTATTGTCGTAAGTGATATAGGGATGGTCGAGGTCTACAAAATAGCCCATCTTCTCCGTCAGGGAGCGCCACTCAGCGGTGAACTTCATGACGTTCTCACGGCATTTTCGGTTATAGTCTTCCGTAGAAATATATTTGTCAGAGGCCTTATTGTCGATATCCTTCTTCGTGATGCCCAGCTCTTTCTCCACGCCGAGCTCCACGGGCAGTCCATGGGTATCCCAGCCGGCCTTGCGGTGCACCTGGAATCCCTTCATCGTCTTGTAACGGTTGAAAGTATCCTTGATGGAACGGGCCAGGACATGATGAATACCGGGATGACCGTT
>JAQXXT010000051.1 GCA_029226205.1 Prevotellaceae bacterium | reverse complement strand
CCTTGTGGCCGTCCTAACCGGGAAAATGATCAAACGTCGCCGTTAGGACGGCCACAAGGGCCGCCCCTACGGAGGGATATTTGGCCGTTAGGACGGCCACAAGGGCCGCACCCTACGGTGGGTGGTTAGGACGGCCACAAGGGCCGCCCCTACGGTGGATCATGTCCCTACATGAACCTCCGGAAGAACGTCATAAAGCGCGGCCACCACTCCGCCGGTGTGGCATGTCCGAGGAAGGGATTGATGATATATTCCTTATCCTTTGTGTTCAGAAGATTATACGGAGCGATATTCGTGTGTGTAGGATCTACCGGGTCTTGGAGACTGAAACAAGAGATGACAGGACAGGAGATATAGGGTGCGAAATTCTTCGTATCATAATAGCTGTTGAAGGCATCACGCTGGGCATCCGTCCACCCGAGGGCTTTCTGGGCAATCATGAATTTAGCACGGGGCCAGTTGACGATATCCATCCCATGGCGGAAGTCAGCATGTCCTGTAATACTCGGTGCGATAGCCCTGAAAGCCTGCGTCAGCGCGGCGGCGACATAAGTGAAACAGCCACCCTGGGAACCACCGGTGGCAAAGAGCTCCTTGCTGTTGACCTCATCGAGACTCTTGACGAAATCTACGGCACGGACACAGTCGAGATAGGCATTGCGGTAGTAATGCCTGGCGGTATCACCCCAACAATAAGAATAGAAATCATAACCGTATTTACTGTCACGGCACTGCATCTGTCCACGCGTGGAAAGAACAAACTCCACCCATCCCGGTCTGTCATCACCTTTCAACGGACAGGCGACCGTGGACTTGCCGCCGTCGGTACCTTGATATTGAATCAACGCAGGATATTTCCCCTTCGTTGTCGGTAGGGCGAGCCAGCCTTTGATCGTCATCGGCGTCGTACCCCCATCGTCAGGCACGCTCTTCAGCGTCACCTCATAGACCTTCCGTGCCGCCGTACTGTACTCCGGCAGTTCCGTCATTGTCGTGTCCATGGGGATCGTAGCCAACTGTGCCTTCGCATGCTCCCAGTAGTCTCTGAAGTCCGGCTGCGCGTCTGCCTCGCAACCAATCTCCGTGGGATCATAGCCGATATTATAATGACAGACATCACTGCTGTCCACAAGGGCCGTCATGCGGTAGAAACCGGGAGTGGTGAGGTCCGGAAAAGTTAAGTCGACGGTCTTCGTCTCACCGCCTTTCAACGCCACCATCGTCTGATAAGTCTTCAGCAACGGGAACGTATGCGTATTTTCATCCTCCATCACTGGGAAGAGATTCACCGTATAGGGCACAGCAATCGCCGTATTCTGCTGATTCGTAATCGTCATGGAGAGTTTCGGTATCTGTCCTTTCTCCCAGGCACGGATATCATCCTTATTATACTGGCAGGAAAGGCTGTAGACCTTCCCGGGATCGATGAGGACGACAGACGAGAGTGTGAACCAATTACCCGTAATATTCAATCCATTGGATTTCAGCGCACTGACCATGTCTGCCGTGAGCGTAAACTCCGTATAACTGTTGTCTGCCGTGAGATAGGTATTCTTCCCGAGGAGGTTCGTCTTACCACTCTTGAACACGACGACAGCCTTGGCATACTTCCCATCGGGGAGATAGAGGCCACTGCCGACAGAAGTAGTATACGCTCTTAGGACCATGCCTGCACGGACATCGGCGAAGAGATCCTTACTGATCTTCTGACTGTACGTCTTCCCCGTAGCATCGGCTGTCCAGTTGATCGGCTGCACGCCGGACCAGAGGATCGTACGGGCATTGCCCTTCACCGTTGCTGTCGCGGCCTCCATGCAGAGGGCGAGAAACAAGAGAGATAGAAAAAGTGAGATTCGTTTCATTTTGACTTAGTTTTTTATTGATGCCACAAAGATACGAAATATCCGTTAAACGGAACAAGCAATCTGCATTTTTCTGCCGATTTTTGGCGCACCGGATATTATCTGTTGGAATGGCTCCATCAATATTCGCCTCGAATATCGTCTCCATTAATGTTTCATTAATGATCATTAATGGAGACGCCCCATGCCGCCAACATTGATGAAAATTGACGCGATGCCTTGGCATCCATTAATGAATATCTTTTCAGCGCTGACGATATTGATGAAATATTGATGATCATTGATGGAGACATGTCACCCACATAAATCATTCGGTGTCCCTTTTAAACAGGTTTTTATTTTGTTTTTTCAGGTTTTCTTCTTAGAATCTCATCCACGTAAAAATTTCCTTATTTTCCCGTTTTTTCTTCAACAAAAACATAAAATAAAAAAATCAACTTTTTGTAACGTATTTCCGAATTTTGTTGTACTTTTGCAAGCAGAATACAACCGATAAAAGAAATCGTTATGGCAAACTTAAGATTTGATGGTGTTGTGGCCGCTTCCAGGAAGCGTCCCCTTGAAGTGATTGCCCCCGTGGAGCGTCCTTCGGAATATTTCGCCAAGTATGTGTTCAACCGCCGGAAGATGTACAAGTATCTTCCCGCCGATGTCTATGAGCAGCTCATCGAGGTCATCGACCACGGAGCCCGTCTCGACCGCTCCATCGCCGATGCCGTTGCCGACGGCATGAAGCAGTGGGCCATGGAACATGGTGTGACCCATTACACCCACTGGTTCCAGCCGCTGACGGAGGGTACGGCAGAGAAGCACGACGCCTTCGTGGAGCATGACGGCAAGGGCGGTATGATTGAGGAGTTCAGCGGCAAGCTGCTCATGCAGCAGGAGCCTGACGCCTCTTCGTTCCCCTCCGGCGGTATCCGTAACACCTTCGAGGCCCGCGGCTACAGTGCCTGGGATCCTACGTCTCCCGTGTTTATCATGGACGACACCCTCTGTATCCCGACCATCTTCATCTCTTATACCGGTGAGGCCCTCGACTACAAGGCACCGCTGCTGCGTGCCCTCCATGCCGTCAATGTAGCCGCCACCGATGTCTGTCATTATTTCAACCCCGAGGTACAGAGCGTCCATGCCAACCTCGGATGGGAACAGGAATACTTCCTCGTCGACGAGGACCTCTATTTCGCACGCCCCGACCTCGTCCTCACCGGCCGTACCCTCATGGGCCACAGCAGCGCGAAGAACCAGCAGATGGACGACCATTACTTCGGTACCATCCCCGAGCGTGTCCAGGCCTTCATGAAGGATCTCGAGATCCAGGCCCTCGAGCTCGGCATCCCCTGTAAGACGCGCCACAACGAGGTAGCGCCGGGCCAGTTTGAGCTTGCCCCGATCTTCGAGGAGTGCAACCTCGCCGTAGACCACAACATGCTGCTGATGAGTCTGATGAAGAAGGTCGCCCACAAGCATGGCTTCCGTGTCCTCCTCCATGAGAAACCCTTCGACGGCATCAACGGCTCCGGAAAGCACAACAACTGGAGTCTGAGTACCGACAACGGCATCCTCCTTTATAAGAGTGGAAAGACACCGCAGGACAACCTCCGCTTCGTCGTCTTCATCGTGGAGACGCTGATGGCTGTCTACAAGCATAACGGTCTGCTGAAGGCCTCCGTGATGAGTGCCACCAACGACCATCGTCTCGGCGCCAACGAGGCACCTCCCGCCATCATCTCCTCCTTCCTCGGCAAACAGCTCAGTGACCTGCTGGAGCATATCGAGAAAGCGGACAAGAAAGACCTCTTCAAGCTCGAGGGTAAGAAGGGCATGGAACTCGATATCCCCGAGATCCCTGAGCTGATGATCGATAATACCGACCGTAACCGTACATCCCCCTTCGCCTTCACGGGTAACCGTTTTGAGTTCCGTGCCGTCGGCTCCGAGGCCAACTGTGCCAGTGCCATGATCGTACTGAACACCGCCGTCGCCGAGGCTCTGACGAACTTCAAGAAGCGTGTCGACGCCCTCATCGCCAAGGGAGAGGCCCAGAACAGTGCCATCCTCGATGTCATCCGTGAGGACATCAAGACCTCCGCGCCGATCCATTTCGACGGCAACGGCTATAGCGATGAGTGGAAGGCAGAGGCTGCCCGCCGTGGCCTTGACTGTGAGGCCAGCTGCCCCGTATGCTTCGACCGTTATCTCGACAAGGACAGCATCAAGATGTTCGAGAGTGAGGGTGTGATGAAGCAGAACGAGCTCGCCGCCCGCAATGAGGTGAAATGGGAGACCTATACGAAGAAGATCCAGATCGAGGCCCGTGTGATGGGAGACCTGAGCATGAACCATATCATCCCTGTCGCTACCCACTATCAGAGCCAGTTGGCCAAGAACGTGGAGGCAATGATCGACATCTTCGGTCGTGAGGAAGGCAAGGAACTGACATCCCGCAACCAGAAGCTCATCCGTGAGATCGCCGAGCGTACGCAGAAGATCGAGACGGGTGTCGAGGAACTCGTCAACGCCCGTAAGGTCGCCAACAAGATTGAGGATGCCCGCACGAAGGCCGTCGCCTACCACGACACCGTCGCCACGAAGATGGAGGAGATCCGCTATCAGGTGGACCACCTCGAAATGATCGTCAGCGATGAGCTCTGGACGCTCCCGAAGTACCGTGAGCTCCTCTTCATCAGATAACATCTTCCACCGTAGGGGCGGCCCTTGTGGCCGTCCTAAAGGCAATTCCGACGCCGTAGGGGTACTCCTTGTGGCCGTCCTAAAGGCAATTCCGACGCCGTAGGGGCGGCCCTTGTGGCCGTCCTAACGGGGAATCGTGGCTATTAGGGCGCCCACAAGGGGTGCCCCTACGTTGGATATAAGATATGGAAAAAGAAGAAATACATAACTGTCCCAAACTGATGGAATATATCCGCCGGACGGGATTTCTGCCTCTGCTCAACCTCGGCGTCTATGGCTGGTCGGCAGAGGATGTCGTCGATGACGACTGCCGCTATCACGTCTTGCCCGACGGCGAGGGATGGGAGTGGCCGCTATGGCAGTGGAAGGGAGAAATCATCCAGTCCATGGGCTGTGCCTACGGGAAGTTCTTCCGCAAGAAGGCGGCATTCATCACCAAGGAGTGGTGGCCCGACTTCTGCAACTATCGCCGAAGCCTCACGCCACCATTCGCCGAGGACAGTACCGAGGGAATGATCCTGGAGATTCTGCGGACCAATGGCAGCATGATCTCCCGTGACCTCCGCAAAGCCTGCGGCTTCACCGAGAAGGGCATGCGCGGGAAGTTCGACAGCATCATCACACGGCTGCAGATGGCCGGACTGGTCGTCACTGAGGATTTCGTCTATCCCCATGACCGCCACGGGCGCCAGTATGGCTGGGGCTGGGCCCTCCTCTCCACAGCTGAGAACTTCATGGGCAAGGAGACCTGTCATCCTAACTGCAGTCCCGAAGCCTCCCGCCAGCGTCTCCTCCAACATTTCAAACAAATCCTCCCGGAAGAAACCGACCAGTCTCTCGCCAAACTCATCCTATAACGGCAGAAAGTTCGGGTGCCCCACGGTGGGATCAACAAAATCACAAAATCACAAATCACAAATCGCAAAATCGCAAAATCGCAAAGTCGCAAAAGTCGCAAAAGTTACAAAATTACAGGTTACAGGTTACAATTTAACCCTATAAGGTAACTGCATCCTAAGGATATATACTATATTATAATATATTATATTATATAATATATTATAATATAGTATATAAATAAAAAACTTATTATTTTTCGTATAAATATTCGCAAGAAATGAATAAAATATCAGATTACGACCAATTTGAGATTTGTGACTTGTGATTTGTAACTTGTAACCTGTAATTTGTAACTTTTGAGGGACAGTGACAAATACCCCTCTCCCAGAGGCCCATATTGGGCTTCACAATTGATTATCAGCACAATACCAACCGTATGGCGGCCCTTGCGGGCGCCCTATCTGCCACAATTTCGTATTAGGACGGTCACAAGGGCCGCACCCTACAGCGACGGATTTGCCATTTGAATGGCCACAAGGGCCGTACCTATGGTGGGAAAAACACCACATAACACCCCAAAACTTGCACCCCTGACTTGATTTTATGAGGAAAACCATGAAAAAACGATCAAAATCTGTAAAAACGAAGCGAATATTCATGCACAACCGATTAGCTTTTCTATTTCAAATTCAAACTCATCCCTATTGTTTCCGCAAACACCCATAGATACACCCCTTCTCCCCTTACCCGTTTACTGCGCAAAAACCAGAAAAAAACACCCGAAAAGCCATGCAAACTGTAATTTTCGCTATCACACCGAGGTTTTTAGAGTTATCGGATGTTAAATACCGTGTAAACAAATCTTAAATTTCATATTTACTTGTCGAAATAGGATGCCAAGGCATCACATCAATTGATCTCAATCCACTTGCCGATTCCTGCGTTTTCGTTTTTATCTATCAGAGATAGAAAAATATCTCACAGAGATAGAAAATTATCTCATGGAGATAGAATTCCAAACAACCTATTTATAGGTGGCCACCAAACAAAACAGGCGCATACCCTTTGCGGATATGCGCCCTTTTCATTTTCAACTCAGAGAATACGATGAACTATTTCAGCATTTTCTTTACAGAGACATGACCGTTGGCATCCGTCTCCTTGACGAGGGTGATGCCGGAGAAGTTGCCGTTGGTGCGGCGACCGTCGAGGGTGAAGAACTCATTCTTGACAGCCTTGCCGGTGGCCTGCTCACGGATGGCCTCAATGCCTGTGGCAACATCTGTCAGAGCGAGGTTGGAGATCTCCAGTTTGTCGTCATACTTCGGCTTGGAGTCGACCTTCTTGTAAAAGAACTCCACACTGTGGCGACCGGGGCCGAAGGTCAGCTGCTCATCTTTAAGGGTAGAGGAGCTGACGTCAACATCCTTACCACCCGTGGCGATGACAACATTACCGTCGAGATAGATCATTGTACCCGTGGTGATGATCGTATTATTCATTAAGACAACCGGATCCCAGGAACTGTTATGGCCTGTCCAGGAGAGCTTGTAGGTCTTTCCCTCAGGAACGTCGAAGGATGCCGTCAGATAAGAGTTGTAATCCCCATTGTCATCGTCCGCACGAGTGAATTTTGCCGTACTGTTGTAGGCCTTGTTGCCGTCAACAGCGAAGGGATGTTTGCTGGAAGTGTCGAAAGAGAACTCACCGGCAGTAACGATGGCATTGTAGTCCGCGGGCAGAGCGACATTCGTAGCCTTACAAGCGAGGGTGAGATCACCACCAGTGGTATGGAGCACGACCTTACCACTCTTATCACCAAGTCCCTCGGCATTGTAAACGATGCGGACGGGCAGTTCTGCGCAGTAGGCGGCTGTCGCATCGGTGATGGCAGCAGAGAAAGCGTCAGCATTCGTGGCACCGGTGACCTTCAGTGGTTCAGTACCAAAGTTAAGAAGGGTAGCCGTCAACGTGTCTGTCACGGCGAATTTGTCGTAGTAATGGCTGCCGAAGTCGAGAGAGTCAACTTTCAGGATAGCCTTGTGTGCTTCCTTATCGAAGAGTTGGAGGGCGAAGTCATAGAGCCAGGACTTGTATTTACCCGTATCATTAAAGTCAGAGTAAGAGGCATTCTCAAAGGCGACCTTATAGGAACCGCTCTTCAGCACGAGGGTATTGGAGATATCATCGGTGAAGCCGGAAGAATAGGTGAAGGTCTTCGAGTCATCATGGGCATACATATTGTGATAAATCAACGAGTCGTTGACATAGATGTTGATACCGTCGCCGGAAGCACCCTTGCTGACGCCCTTCCAGGAGAAGACACCCGTCTTACCCTCGGGAACGGTGAAGTTGGCATAGAGATGAGCAAAAGGAACCGTCATGCCGTGGTTTGTAGAGACAGCGACGGGATAGCCCGTGATCGTATCTGTGATGACATAGGGGAAGTCGTCACCGAAACTAAAGGTGATGTCACCCTCCTTCGTCACCTTACTGAAGTCGGGAGCGGGACTGACATCGGTCTTCACATGGATGGTAGCCTTCGATCCGGAGGCAGCCATGATATTGATCGTACCCTCACCCTTTCCGGATTTCGTCGGGTTGCACATCACGTAGATCGTCTGCTTCTCACCACTCTTGATACTCTTGTAAGCGGCGAGCTTACAGTCGTTGGCATTGACATTGGCACTGATTGTGGTGGCTTTCAAGCCTCTGTTGACGAGGGTCACCGTCTTCTTCAGCTGGGCACCGACGGTAGCGCTGGCACCGTCGAAGGTCACCGTGTCGGGGATGACCTCAAGATCAGCCTCTGCCGGCATCTTCTTGATGGCTGTAGCACGGAAGAAGGTCAGACAGCCCTCACTGGAGTTGTCATACTCCTGGAAGGCCCAGGCACCGAAGCTGGTACGCGGCGTCAGCTTCGTGAAGTCATCATTGACATCGAAGACGAGGGTATCGGTGGTGTTCAGGGCATACTGTCCGGAGGCATTTGCCGTCTTAGCGAAATCACCGGCGAAGAGGGCGACATAGCACTGCGTACCATAGTAGGTCATATCACCGACGAGGGTATAGTGGTCAGCGCCCTCCGTGTCG
This sequence comes from Prevotellaceae bacterium, assembly GCA_029226205.1. Taxonomy (GTDB): domain Bacteria; phylum Bacteroidota; class Bacteroidia; order Bacteroidales; family Bacteroidaceae; genus Prevotella. The sequence goes on along the minus strand of JAQXXT010000051.1, from coordinate 13,878 downwards.
TCATATTCCGGCGTGGGGATCTTGATGGTCTTGGTCTTGGCGTCATAGATACCCTCTATAGGATAGGTGGCATCGAAGGTGAAGCCTTCGGTGCTGACAAGGTTCGTGATCGTCGCCGTGTCATTGCTGAGCTTGATATTCGCACGATAGGCGTAACGCTTGCCCTTGGCACTGTCGGCAACGAAGGAGCCATTTTCATCATAATAACTCGTGGCGTCAATCCACCAGCCGTCGCCCTCACTGGCCTCATCGGCCTTGCGGGGAGACTTCGGCGCGGCAGCCTTGACAGCCTTCTTGCCGAGGACTTGTTGCTTCTTCAGCATCTGACCCACAGGGAGGGACCGCTGCTGAGCGTCTGTGCCTTAGTCAGGTGTCCAAGCGTGAACAAGGCAATCATTAGAAGTAATGTTTTCTTCATATTTCTCACTCTTTGTAAAACTGTATAATTGTTTTCGCTTGCAAAGTTATGAAGATTTGAACAAATATCGGCGGTAAAAATAACAATCAATGTCCAAATATATCATATTGAACATAAATCGTAATTTTGACCCACCGTAGGGGCACCCCTTGTGGGCGCCCTAACCGGGAATTGATCCACCGTAGGGGCACCCCTTGTGGGCGCCCTAACCGGGAATTGATCCACCGTAGGGTGCGGCCCTTGTGGCCGTCCTAACCGGGACGATGTAGGGATATAATTTATTATGATCCGACAAACGGGATTGGTAGGTGGCCGCCATGGTGCGGCCACGCACCCACATTGCGTAGGGATATGATTTATTATGATCCGCAACGGTGGGGTTAGGACGGCCACAAGGGCCACACCCTACGGAGGATGATGTCCCTACCTGTACATTCCCTTGACATACTCGGCGATCTTGAAACCGGGCTCTTTCGTGCTGTGGCGGATTTTCAGGCGATAGTTATAGATCGTCTGGGGAGAATACATCAGGATATCAGCAATGTTCACGCTGTCCTCAATACCCAGACTGATAAGGGCATAGATCCGAAGCTCCGGCGTCAGGGAATGACTGTCCTCGGGCGTGATCTGTTTGTCATCCTGGAGGAGGGCATTGAAACGGGCGACGAAATCGGGATGGAGCATCAGAAAGGCATCATCGAAATGATGATAGAACTGCTGGGCAACCTCCTCCTTCGTCGACGACGAGCCCGACAGCCGCTTGGCCTCCTTCACCATTCCCGAATAAAGATAGTTGTGCATTTTCTTCTTATACTCCCTGCTCGCCGTGAGGATATCAGCGATGAGACGCATGGACTTCACCATCATATCATCAACCTGTCCGGCACGGACACGCAGCATGGCATTCTCCTTCCGAAGATTATCCAGTGAATTTTTCTCCTCTTTCACCTCTTCCTCCGCCTTTTGCCGTTGCAGGCATTCACAATCATGACGACCGACAATCTCCCGGGCCTTCTTCCGGAAACGGAAGATTCTCACCACACAGACGAGGGCAAAGACACTCACGAGGAAGAGAACACCCTCCAAGGCCCATTTCTGATGCTCCTCCTTCGCGTTGATCAGACTGTTGACGTGGTTGACTACCCGAAGCAATTGGACACTCCGTCCCGCATCCTTGAAGTCAGCGACATTCTCCTCACAGAGCGCCATATAATTCCGCAGTCGTGTGAGATTCTGTGATGACGGGTCCTCAGCGAGGATTTTCACGACGGTGAGTAAAGCCAGGGAACTGCGGTTGGCTTGATGGATATCGGCCAGGGCGGAACGGATCGCCTCCGCCAGCGCCTTCTCCTTTTCCCCACGCGCACTATATATCTGATAAAGGGTGATATGATACATCGCCGCCTCGAAACTATCTGATTTCACCTGACGCAGCCTTGCCCACAACTGCCGTTCCACCGCCGGATCATTTATTTTCCAGCACAGCGTGAGATAAGAACTATAGTAATAAGGGGCTGTCTTCGACAAATAGGGTGAATAGGTCTTCCATATTTTCATCATCTCCGGTCCCTTTCCCGTCGTGTCGGAATTCAGGGCATAGGTTGTGTAGCGCATCAGTAGCGCCCAGGCATATTCTCCTTTTAGACTCGGCACGACAGCATCCACATCACCGATGAGTGCCAACTCTGCCTCCGCCTGGGACAATTCACCCCGGTCGGCATAGGTAAACGCCTTACAGATCACCGCCCGCTGGATCCAAGCCTTGTTCTGATAGTGGAAACCAAGTTCCACACATTTCCGGAGATATACAAAAGAGGAATCCCCATCGAATTTCGAATAGGCATGGGCGATCTGCAGACAAGAGAGGTACCGGTCTGTCGGCTCCGTAGCATAACGGAGATTATTCTTCAACCGTTGTATCTCTGCCTGTCTGACTTTCACATAACTGTCTTTATTGGCTACGGCAGCATCGAGGGTCTGCAACAACTGCTCGGTCTCTGTAGGCTCCGCTTGCATCACGACGGAGAGCCAACAGAGAATAGTGAGAATAAGGATTCTTCGGGTCATAGTTTTCGTTTTATGGTGCAAAATTAATAAAAAAACGGGAAATCATTTTGTTGTTTTACAATCTTTTTGTAGATTTGCACTCAGAATAACTGGAATCCCCCCGTTTTCAGCTTTTCTTTTGCAACCTTACCTATTAGGGGGAATTACGTATTATACATTCTAAAAACAAAACTAAAATGAAAAAGCATGTATTGGCTTTAGTGGCTTTGTTCCTGTCGTTGGGAGCAATGGCCCAGAGTGGACCGCAGGTGTCCTATCGTGACGGAACCATTGAGGGAATCGACTCCTCCGGCGTGAAGATCTTCCGGGGTATCCCCTTCGCACAGCCCCCTGTGGGCAACCTGCGGTGGAAGGCACCACAGCCCGTGAAGGCATGGACGGGTGTCCGTGAGGCAAAACAGTTTGGCCCCGACCCCGCACAGCGGCCTATCTTCGGCGATATGCAGTTTGAGGGCAACGGCAAGAGTGAGGACTGCCTCTACCTGAACGTATGGACACCGGCAAAGACGATGAAGGAGAAACTTCCCGTACTCATCTATTTTAATGGTGGCGGTCTCGCCGCCGGCAGTGGCTCCGAGCCCCGTTACCAGGGTCTGCGCCTCGCCCGCCGCGGCAATATCATCGTCGTCACGGCCAACTACCGTGAGGGCATCTTCGGCTTCTTCTCCCTCCCCGAGCTGACGAAAGAAGGCTGTCACGGCGACCAGGGCTGGCTCGACCAGGCGGCAGCCATCAAATGGGTGAAGGATAATATCGCGGCCTTCGGCGGTGACCCCAACCGCGTGACCATCAACGGCGAGAGCGCCGGAGCTCAGTCTGTCTGCGCCCTCACGACCTCCCCGCTGACACGTGACCTCATCAACGGCTATATGTGTTCCAGTGGCGCCGTCGTCTCCAATGCCTCACCAATCACGCTCAGTGATGCTGAGCAGAAAGGCCTCGCCTGGGCGAAGAAGAACCATCTGAAGAAACTCAGCGACATGCGCAAACTCTCCACTGACGAACTCAACAAGCTCGATGACGGCACGTTTGGCGAAGGGACGAAATGCATCGACGGCACCTTCCTCACCGAGGATCCCAACAAGGTCATCGCCGAGGGCCGTCAGTCACAGGTGCCCTGTCTCCTGGGCAACAACAACGGTGAGTTCCCCATCGCCTTTTTCGCCGGTAAGAACGCCCCGACCATGGCCAACCTCGCTCCTGTCGTAGCCAACTACTTCGGCACCGATGCCAACACGATCTTCAACCTCTACGATATCCACAGTGATGCCGATCTCACGGGTGCCAAGGGTACCGTCATCGGTGGTGACATGTTCATCGCCTACGCCACCTGGAAATGGGCCGACATGGTCCGTCAGAGCAGTAAGGCACCCGTCTACCGCTATGTCTACTGCCACCCACGCCCGAACATGCAGCTCAAAGGCAAGGCGCCGGGGCTCGCCGGTGGCACCGTTGACGTAAAGGACGACACGCCGAAGCAGCCCACTGCCACCACTGCCATCCACTCCTCCGATATCGAGTATGCCATGGGTAACCTCTCCACGAATACCGCCTTCCCCTGGACGACCGACGACTATGCCACCTCAGAGATCTTCCAGCAGATATATGTCAACTTCGTGAAGAACGGCAACCCCAATGGCCCGGGCATCCCGCAGTGGGACACCTATAATCATTCTGGTGATGTCCCACCCGTGATGCTCATCGACACGAACACCCGTGAGGTGAAGGACAGCAAGGTCTACAACCGCTATCAGCAGATCGACGCCTTCATCCAGGCTAAACTGAAGGCCGGAAAGAAGAAATAACAGGGATACAAATGTTACATAGGGGTGTGAAAAATGTTCATATCCTACTTACTTCGTTAAAACAGCAATCTATTGAAATACAGTAGATTGCTGTTTTTTATTATTTACTTTTACCTTATATTGCCAAAAACCATGTTGGAACGTTGAAAGTAAATCCTTAACTTTGCAACCGAAACGATCAACAAGCAGTTTGACCTATACTCACAACAGTAAAAACTATTAAAACCAACACGTATGAAACGTATTAACCTGTTTCCATTAGCACTGGCCGGAATGCTCGTTCCTGTTACCGCCCTTGCCCAAGACAAGGTTACGAAAGACAGTGTGAACAACACCAAGGAGGTCAACAACCGTAATATGTTGCTTAACGCCTCCAGCGCTGACCAGCCACGACAGATCAATGTCGGTCTGCCGTCAAGCCTCGCCGCCACAATCTTCGAAGACGGACTGCCCGTGTCCTACGCCACATGGCCCGACATGCCTTACTTCTCCTGGTTCGGGGGGACCAGTTATGGTAAGGTTGCCGGTCTGAGCCTCAGCGAGGGCGCATTGCAGTTTGGTGCCGTAGGATATATCGTAGACAGTTACCACAAGCAGAGTGGTGAGAAGTTCAACGGTACCGTCAACTATCAGCTTAACAACTACGGCCGTCAGGTCTTCGACGCCACCCTCTCAGGGCCTATCGCCAAAGGGTGGGGATACATGGTCAGCAGTCACCAGATCTGGGATCCCGGAACATCCAGCCTGCAGGCTGCCCAGTTGCAGACACGCATGCAGAACTACAAGGCGATGATCGACAAGCGCTTCGCCGGTGGACGCGGCTATATGAGCCTCCTCTAACAGTACTGCCGTTATATCAGTACGGGCAACAGCTACTCTCCGTTCATCTATGTCGGTGACGGTAGCGTGAAGAAATACAACGGTATCAAATTCGGTACCGATGCCTACTATGGCAATGAGATGTCGTCTTTCTCCTATCTCGATGTCATGGACGGCAAAATCAAGACCACGACATGGAAGGATGCCGGTACCACCGACAACCATCAGATCACGTTCCACCTCAACTATAACTTCAAGAACGGTACAAACCTCGATATCAGCAGTAAGGCGAAGTTCGGCGACGTGAGCATGGCAATGAGTGCCGTCTCAGGTATCGTCAATAATGTTGACGGAAAATATTATTATGCCAACGGCTCCGCATTCACCGGCGACAAAGTCCAGAACCGCTGGATGATGTATGTCCCGGGCTTCGAGCGTGACTGGTTGACAACAGCCATATGGAAGGGGACGAGCAAGAATCTTCGCCACAACTGGCGGCTCGGTGCCAACTTCTGGTACAACCGCGCCGGTGTGCAACAGATGAACTCCGTCATGGCCCATGAGGTGAAGGAGGATCCCGCTGAGCTTTTCGTCAAGAATAGTGACGGCTCCCTCTCCGATGCCAGTGTCTATAACCCCGGCAGTGGCGAATATTATGATGGCCACGAGCATAAGTATGCCCTCTTTGCCAGTGATGACTGGACGATCTCCAAGCGCCTGTGGATGAGCCTCGGCTTCCGCTTCGAATACAATGGCTACAGTGGCAAGGCTGCCCTCGACACCGACGGCAAGACCAACACACGTACACTGAACTGGTGGATCGGCGCCAATGGCAACAAAGGTGGTATCGACCGCTTCACCGGTGACTGGATCAACCCGTCGCTGACCTACAATATCCGCTATACCATCGCCAAGGGCTTCGGTCTCGTCGGTGAGTATGTCTATGTCCGTCAGCGTCCGAACCTCCAGGACTATGCCGGTGAGTATCTGCCCACGACAGCTCCTGTAAACATCAATATGGGTCGTGCCGGTATCTTCTGGAACAACAAGTGGATCCAGCTCGTTTCACAGATCTCCATGATCACTCAGACCAACTATAAATCCCGCTCCAACTTCTATCATGTCCTCACCAAGGATGTCGACGGCAAGAAAGCCGGCGAAGAGGTGAGTGCCACCATCCCTATCACTTACAATGTACAGACCGTCGGCTGGACCACCGACTTCGTCCTCACGCCGTTCAAAGGCTTTACCTTCCACGGACTCCTCACCCTGCAGAACCCGCAGTATAAGAAATTCAGCCTCTATGCCACCTTCCCCGATGGTGTCACCGATGGTACAGATGTCAGCGGAAAGGTCGTCACGGCCATGTCAAAGGTCCTCATCGAGCTCGACCCGTCCTACAGCTGGGGCAAGTGGAGTGCCGGCCTGAACTTCCGCTATTTCAGCAAACAATATATCAACAAGACCAACACGCTCTATTTCAATGGCCACTGGGAGTCCTTCGGTCATCTGAACTACGCGATGAACAAGCATGTCTTCTTCTCTCTGAATGTCGTCAACTTCCTCAACCAGACGGGTGCCACGGGATCCATCAGCGCCGCTGACCTCGTCACCGACACGTCGAAGTATAAGAACTACCTCATGTCTGGTTCTTACCTCCGTCCCTTCGAGGTTTCCCTCTCGACAACGATCAACTTCTAAGACATAATGACGATGAAACATACCATATCTTCTTGGCCGCCGTCGGCCTCCTCGCCCTCACGTCGTGGACGGCGGCGCCGACTTGGCGCATTGTCAAGAAAGGACAATATAACCTCGTGGAACAGCAGAACGGGCCTACCCTCGGCTATTCGCCGACCTCCGGCATCAAACTCCTCCATAAGGACGGACTGGTCTTCAAGGACCTCAACCGCAATGGTAAGCTCGACAAATATGAGGACTGGCGCCTGTCATTCAACGAGCGTGCCGCCGACCTCGCCGCCCAGCTCAGTGACGAGGAGATAGCCGGTCTGATGCTCTATTCCGCCCACCAGCAGATCCCGTCACCGTCTCAAGGCTATGGCGCCTCCACCTATGATGGCAAACCGTTCGCCGAGAGTGGCTGCAAAGCCTCAGCGCTCAGTGACGTCCAGAAGAAATTCCTCAAGGACGACAACCTCCGTGCTGTCCTCGTGACGAAGGTGCAGAGTCCGCGTGTCGCTGCCGAATGGAGCAATAACCTCCAGGCTTATGTCGAGGGATTCGGACATGGCATCCCCGCCAACAACAGCTCCGACCCGCGCCATGAGACAACGGCCAATGCCGAATACAACTACGGTGCCGGTGGTGCCATCTCACAATGGCCCACCTCCCTCGGCCTCGCCGCTACATTCTCCCCTGAACTCGTGGAAGAATATGGTCATATCGCAGCCAGTGAATACCGTGCTCTGGGTATCACCACGGCTCTCTCGCCACAGGTCGACATGGCCATGGAGCCCCGATGGACGCGCTTCACGGGAACCTTCGGTGAGGATCCGCAGCTCGTCACCGATCTTGGCCGTGCCTACATCGACGGTTTCCAGACCTCCCTCGGCAAACAGAATATCAAGGACGGCTGGGGCTATGGCAGCGTCGTCTGTATGGCTAAACACTGGCCCGACGGCGGATCCGTGGAAGCCGGTCGTGACAGCCATTACAATTATGGCAAGTATGCCGTCTATCCCGGTCATAACTTCAACCTCATGCTCGGTTCCTTCATCAATGGTGCCTTCAAGCTCAACGGTCCCACAAAAGAAGCCGGGGCCGTCATGACCTTCTATAATGTCTCTTACGGTCAGGATCCGTCGGGGAAAAATGTCGGTGAGAGCTTCAGCCATTATATTGTCTACGACCTTCTTCGTGACAAGTACCATTTCGATGGCATCGCCTGCACCGACTGGATGGTGACGAAGGACAACAAGGCCATCGATGCCTTCGACGGTAAGTGCTGGGGCGTGGAGAATCTCTCTGAGGTTCAGCGCCACTATGAGATTCTCAAGGCCGGTGTCGACCAGTTCGGTGGTAATAACGAGAAAGGTCCCGTCCTCGAAGCCTTCAAGATGGGCTATAAGGAATTTGGCAAGGCAGCATGGACGAAACGTATCCATGACTCCGCCCGCCGTCTCCTTCTTCCGATGTTCCGTACAGGTCTCTTCGAGAATCCCTATCTCGACCCTGAGGAATCAGCAACTCTCGTAGGCAACAAGGACTATATGCAGAAAGGCTATGAGGCCCAGCAGAAGTCCATCGTCATGCTGAAGAATCACAACCAGGTGCTGCCGCTGAGGGACAGTAAACTGAAAGTCTACATCCCCAAGCGCCACTACCCTTCTGTCGTTGACTTCTTCGGCAATGCCACAAAGGATTACTGGGACTATCCTGTGGATCTGAAACTCGCCGGTCGTTACTATACCGTCGTCGACAATCCCAGTCAGGCCGACTTCGCGCTGTGCGTCATCAACGGTCCGATGAGTGGTCCCGGCTATGATGCCAAGGATGTTGCCAAGGGTGGTAACGGATATGTCCCCATCTCCTTGCAGTATAACGACTATACCGCGACCTGGGCTCGAGACACAAGTATCGCCGGCGGTGATCCGAAAGAGAATTTCACCAACCGCTCCTATAAGGGAAAGACGGTGAAGACAGCCAACAAGGACGATATGCTGCTGGTCCTCAAGACACGTGAGCAGATGGGATCAAAGCCCGTCATCGTCGCCGTCAACGCTACCCGTCCCCTCGTCATGTCGGAGTTTGAGAAAGCGGCCGATGCCATCCTCGTCAGTTTCGGCACGAGCAACCAGCCATTCCTCGACATCATCAGCGGAAAGGTAGAGCCCTCTGCCCTCCTGCCCTGTCAGATGCCCGCTGATATGAAGACCGTAGAACTGCAGAAAGAGGACGTGCCGCGTGACATGACCCCCTACGTCGATGCCGACGGCCACGCCTACGATTTCGCCTTCGGCATGAATTGGAGCGGTGTCATCAACGACAGCAGAGTCCAGAAATACAAATAATCCCCTAAAAAAACGGATCACCACCGATCCTCTTGCAGGGTGCGGTGGAAATAAGTGGATACAAAAAAAACAAACAATCATGAGAAAATATATCCTCTTAGCAATACTTCTGTTCTGCAGCTTGCCCATGCTGCGGCTGTCAGCGCAGACCACCACGAAACCACTGCCAAAGGTGAAGGTCATCATCGACAATGATTTCTGTGGCGACCCCGACGGACTCTTCCAACTCACCCATCAGCTGCTGTGCAAGAGCTGTGACATCAGGGCCATCGTCGGCGGTCATCTCGCCAAGAATGCGGGCTTCACCAACCGTACCGATCAGGCCACGGAGTCGTGTGAGAAAGCCAACGAAATCCTCGAACTCCTTGGCATGAAAGGAAAGGTAAAGGTGGTCCCCGGCGCTGAGTCTGGTCTGACCTCTACGACAACACCTATTGAGTCGGAGGGTGCCCGCACCATCGTGGCCGAAGCCCGTCAGTGCACGCCTGAGAAACCATTGTACATCCTCTGTGGTGCCAGTCTGACAAATGTCGCTTGCGCCCATCTCATGGATCCGTCTATCGACGACAAGGTTATCGTCGTCTGGATCGGCGGTCAGGAGTATACGGGCATCGGCAGCTATCCTCCACCGGGCTATTCGAAGGTGGAATACAACCTCAACCTCTCCATCCCTGCCGGGCAGGTTGTCTTCAATCAGAGTAAAATGCGTATATGGCAAGTGCCCCGCGACGTCTACCGTCAGTGTCTCTATGGTCTCGATGAGGTCAAGACAAAGATCGCTCCTTATGGGAAGATTGGCAAATATCTCCTGGAGCAGTTACAGAACACCGTCAATGTCTGCGAGAAATACGGTATCCCCATGGGCGAGTGCTACATCCTCGGCGATAGTCCGCTGGTTCTCCTCACCGCCCTGCAGAGTGGCTTCGAGGCTGATCCCTCCTCGTCGCAGTATCAGTATGTCAGTTGTCCGGCGATCAATGCCGACGGCTCTTACGGCCTCAACCACCAGGGACGAATGATCCGCGTCTACACCCACATCGACAGCCGTCTGATGTTCGGGGATCTTGAGGCAAAAATGCAATTATTAGGAAAATAGGGACATGATATATCATGTTCCGAAATCGTAAGGACATGATTTATCATGATCCTCAAACATCCGCAAATACCCACAACAAAAATACCTATCCTATGAAACAGTATCTTATTAAATCAGTTGTATGCACGATGCTGGCTGCAGCTGTTAGTTCAACGGCCACGGCACAAGTGAAACTCAATGCCAATAACATCGACCAGGTCCTCAAGGAGATGACGCTCCATGAGAAAGCGCTGCTCGTCGTCGGTACGGGCATGCAAGGACTCGGTGGCAATGCCAACCTCGGCACATTCGCCAAGCTCGTACCCGGTGCCGCCGGTACCACAGTCGCCATCCCGCGCCTCGGCATCACCTCTGCCGTTCTCTCCGACGGTCCCGCCGGACTGCGTATCAACCCCACACGCCCCTATGACAGCCATACCTATTACTGTACCCACTTCCCCATCGGTACCTGTCTCTCCAGTTCCTGGAACACGGAACTCGTAACGGAGGTCGGCGCAGCCATCGGTAATGAGGTTCGTGAGTACGGCGCCGATGTACTCCTGGCTCCCGGTGTCTGTCTGCAACGTAACCCGCTATGTGGCCGTAACTTCGAATATTATTCCGAGGATCCCGTCCTCTCCGGCAATATCGCCGCAGCCTATATCAATGGTGTACAGAGTCAGGGGGTCGGCACGTCTATCAAGCATTTCGCCTTCAACAACCAGGAGACAGCGCGCCTCGGCAATGATGCCCGTGTCAGCCAGCGTGCCGCCCGTGAGCTCTATCTGAAGAATTTCGAGATCGCCATCAAGAAGGCACAGCCCTGGACCGTCATGTCATCCTATAACCTCGTCAACGGCACGATGACGAGTGAGCGCCGTGACCTCCTCACCACCATCCTCCGTGACGAGTGGGGCTTCAAGGGTATCGTCATGACCGACTGGATGGGCGGTACCGATCCTATCCGCCGCAATGGCAAGACCGACCGTGTGGCCAATGTCATCGCCGGCAACGACCTCATCGAGCCCGGAGAGGATGCCGATGTCACGACGATCGAGAATGCCGTAAAGAGTGGTAAACTCAACGTGAAATATCTCGACACCAATGTCCGCCGTATCCTCGAGCTCATCGTCAAGACACCGCGTTTCAAAGGTTATCAGTATAGCAACAACCCCGATCTGAAGGCTCATGCCGTCGTGACGCGCAACTCCGCCGCAGAGGGTACGGTGCTGTTGGAGAACAAGGGCGTGCTGCCGCTGCAGAACGTGAAGAATGTCGCCCTCTTCGGTGTCGCCAGCTATGATCCCATCGCCGGTGGTACTGGCTCGGGCAATGTCAACCGCGCCTATACCGTATCCCTCGTAGAGGGCATGCGCAACCAGGGCTATACCGTCGACAATGACCTTCTCAACAGTTATACCGATTATATCAAGACCGCCAAGGAGGAACTCTCGAAGGTGAAGCGTGAATGGTGGCAGACGGTGCCACTGCCCGAGGAGAAAGCCCCCTCTGATGATGCCATCACCAAGGCTGCGGAGAATAACGATGTCGCCATCATTACTCTTGAGCGCCTCTCCGGTGAAGGCTCCGACCGTACGGCAAAGGACTTCAACCTCAGCAGTGAGGAGAAGGAACTGATCACGAAAGTCACCGATGCCTTCCATAAGGTTGGCAAGAAAGCCGTCGTCGTACTGAACATCGGTGGTGTCATCGAGTCTGCCTCCTGGAAGAATATCCCCGATGCTATCCTGTTGCCGTGGCAGTGCGGTCAGGAGATCGGCAACTCTGTGGCGCTGATCCTCAGTGGCAAACTCTCTCCCTCCGGCAAGCTCCCGATGACATGGCCCATCAATTACACCGACGCGCCGTCGTCACAGAACTTCCCCTCCGACGGACTCGAGGTCAATGGCATCGACGCCAGCATCTACAAGGGTAGTCAGGCCAAATACAAGACCGTGAAGAATGTCGGTTATACGAACTATGATGAGGGCATCTATGTCGGTTACCGTTATTTCGACACCTATAATAAGAATGTGTCCTATCCCTTCGGCTATGGTCTGAGCTATACCTCCTTCGGTTATAGTCAGCCCACCGTCACCGACAAGGGCGATCACGTCAATGTCGCCGTCACTATCACCAACACCGGTAAGACTGCCGGAAAGGAAGTTGCCGAGGTCTATGTCACTGCCCCGAAGGGAGCCGTCGACAAGCCTGCCGAGGAGCTGAAAGCCTTCGCCAAGACACGTGCTTTGCAACCCGGTGAGAGCGAGACACTGTCAATGGATATCAACAAGATCGATCTTGCCTCCTTCAACGAAAAAGCCAGCGCATGGATTGCTGATGCCGGCACCTACACCTTCAAGGTAGGCGCCTCCAGCCGTGACATCAAGGGCTCTGCCACGCTGAACATCCAGAAACAGACCGAGAAAGTTCACAATGTATTGAAGTAGGGACATGATTTATCATGCTCCGCAACCGTAGGGACATAATTTATCATGTTCCGCCCAATACACAAAAAAACAGAGTAACAGACTAAAACATACACTGCGCAGTATATGTTTTAGTCTGTTACTCTGTCTTTTGTTTTTTCCCATCTGGCGGAACATAATAAATTATGTCCCTACATGTTTGATGTTAGGACGGCCACAAGGGCCGCACCCTACGGTGGATCAAGGGCTGCACCCTGCAATTCCCGGATTGGCGGAACATGATAAATGATGTCCCTACTGGATGATCACGCGACTTGTTCCGTCGGCATACTTGACGATATTAATGCCTTTGCGAGGGGCGGCGAGGCGACGGCCATCAGGAGAATAATAAGTCTGAGGAGCAGCATTGCTGTTCTGTCGGAGTTCAGCGACACCTGTGGCACTGCCATAGAGACTGAGATATCTTGCAGCGACATCCACGAGGGGAGAAGCCTGAGCGGACAACGGTACCCGTTCGACATTCACCACATGATGATCACTGGCGTCAATGAGCATCACGACGAGGTCACAGTTTTGCAGTGTGTCAATGGCTACACTGTCGGGGATCGTCACGGTATGGCTCACGGTGATGGCCTTGTCTTTCTCAATGGCAGCGGGCAACAGGTCCAGTCCGTCAATATCCTCGTCAACCCATCGTCCTACCTCCTGAAACCACATATCCTTCGGCTCCACGGTGGAGGGCAGCTTTTCCCAGCCGCCCATCACGCCATCTTCTCCTTTGGAATAAATGGCGTTGTTCTGGTAATATTTGGCATCATCGGGATGATGCACATTATTCTCTACGATGACATAGCTGAGACGGAAATGATGCGTCGGATAGTTGGCACCGAAATAAAGTGTTGTCTTCGTATTGATGGAGCGCACGCTGAAGTCAGGGACGGCGGCAGTAACGTCCATTGACGAGAAAACGTTCTGGTGAATTCAACTAGCAAGTGCAAATTTAAGAAATATTTTTGACAAAGGCTTCATCAGGCGAGAGAAATTTCAATTTAGCTCTTGGTCTTGTGTTAATTTGCCGTTGTATTTCCTTGATTTTTTTGTTGGCTGACATTGTCAAAATCGGTCCCCTTGGGGATATACTGTCTGATGAGTCCGTTTGTGTTTTCAATGAGTCCCTTTTGCCATGGAGCATGAGGATCAGCGAAGTATACCTTGGCACCAAGTTTCTTGGTAA
>JAQXXT010000050.1 GCA_029226205.1 Prevotellaceae bacterium | reverse complement strand
CCATATTTCTTGTTGATGATATCCTTCAGGATAACCAGAGCCTCACTGTACTTATGGCGCTGCATGAGAGCACGGGCATAGAAACCGGCGGCAGCACCACAGGTAGCACGGCCCTTGGCCCACTCACCGCCTTTATCGCGGGACGGCAGGATTTCCATAGCTTCCTTGAAGTCTTTCTCTACCTGATCCATGACTTCGTCGAAGGTATTGCACTTACCATAGAGGCCGTCCATCGTAGAATAGGTACTGTAGTCCGTGATCAGCGGTACGTTCTGGTAATATCCGGCAAGGTTATAGTAAGCCAGGCCACGGAGGAAGAGCAACTGGCCCTTAATATCTTTATAACTATCGGAAAGGGAAGCGTCATCGCCGGTGATACGGGAAAGACCGAAGTTGCAAACGTTGATGGTATAATACCACTCACGCCACGGCCACCAGCCGATATCGCCGTTGACATCGACATCATAATCATCGAAAGGCATATACCATACCTGTGAGGAGTTCCATACCTCATCGCCACGGGTAACATCGATGGTATAGCCTACACGGGCGTAAGAGCCCTCCATACGGATGTGGTTGTAGGCGGCGACCACACTCTCCTCAAGATCATCGGAGTTAAAACCGAAGGACTGAGAAGTTTGCTGGTTCGGGTTTGTCAGATCCAGCTTGTCATCGCAGGCACTCAGTGTGCCCAAGCCCAGCATGAGTGCCAGGGCTATCTTATAGGTTTTCATAAACTGTTTCTTTAATAGTTAGAACGTGAAATGGATACCGCACATGAACGTACGCGGTGTCGGGAACGAGCAGTAGTTATAGCCCGGGGTGAACGTGCCACCGGCATAGTCGACGTTATAACCGTGATAGCCTGTGAAGGTATACAGGTTCTGTGCGGAGATATAGACGCGAACACCATTGACAACACCACCGAACCACTTGTCGGGCATCGTATAGCCGAGCTCTACATTAGCGATCTTCCAGTAAGCGGCATTCTGAATCTTACGGTCGCTGAAGAGGTCGTTCCATGCCATAGCAGCATTGTTCGTGACATAGGTACGCGGCACATTGGAGAGATAAGTCGTACCATCCTCGCTCCAACGGTTGGCATCGAGCAGGGCAACGTCCTTATTGCCGTAGCCATAGCAGGAGTTCAGACTGTTATAGATATCATCAGCTACATGGTAGTTGAAGACACCGAAGGTAGAAACACTCAGATCGAAACGGCCATACTCGAGATGGGCGCTGAGACCGAAGTTAACTTTCGGCATACCACTGCCGAGAACGACACGGTCGTAAGTATCGATCTTGCCATCGGGCTTGCCGTCAGGACCACTGACATCCTCATAGAGACAGTCACCAATCTGGGCGCCCTGCTGTGTGGCGTGATTGTCAAGGTCTGCCTGCGTACGGGCAATTCCCTGATACTTGTAACCATAGAACTTACCAATCTCGTGGCCGACGAAGGTAGCATAGTCACCCGTAATATAAGAGGTGGTGCCGATACCGAGGCTCTTCACGCGGTTACGCAGCGTGCTGAGGTTGCCACTGATATCATATTTCAGTTTATGGTCGTGGTTACGGTAGGTAGCGGAGAACTCGAAACCGCTGTTGTCCATCGTGGCGGCATTCATCGTCACCGTTGTGTTGGAAACACCGGCCTGCTCCGGTACGGGCACGCCGTAGAGCAGATCCTTCGAACGGTTGTTGTACCATTCTGCCGTAAACTCCAAGCGGTTATTGAACATAGCCAGGTCAAGACCGATGTTCGTGCTCTGCTTCTTCTCCCAGGCGATATTCTGGTTGACAAAGGTAGAGATGGCGGAACCATAGACAGTGCTGTTGCCGAAACTGTAGCTCATATTGTCACGGACCATCGTGGCCTGATACTGATACTCACCGATGTTCTCGTTACCGAGCTCACCATAGCTGGCACGGAGCTTGAACATGTTGAAGAGATCATGGCTGAACGGGAAGAACTTCTCCTTATCGAAACGCCAGCCTAAAGAAACAGAGGGGAAAGTGCACCAACGGATGGCTTTTGTCAGACGGGAACTGCCATCACGACGGAGCGTCACAGAGAGTAAGTACTTCTCGTCGTAGTTATAGTTCAGACGTCCGATATAGGAAGCCAGCGCATGCTTATACTCATAAGAAGAAGCATCACGCGTGGCGCCATTCTGAATCTGCAGGAAATAAGGCTCTGCGAAGTCATTGCCCCATGCTGTGAGGGTATGTGTATTCTCTTCCTCGTAAGTCTGACCGAGCAGGAGGTTGATGTTATGTTTACCGATATGACCGTCGTAAGTCAACGTGTTCTCAATCAATGCGTCAGCATAGTTACGATAACCTTCGGTCAGCTTCTCATTACTCTTGGCGAGATATACACGGTTACTCTGAATCCAGGAAGGAATCCAAGTGAAGTCCTTCGCATACGTCTTACTGTAAGAGAGGTTCAGACGATAGGTGAGATGATGGTTCTTACTCTTCAGGCCAACCATAGAGAGCAGATCGACATCTGCGGAACCTGTGCCGACAAAGCGGTCAACGACGGTATTACGCTTCAGCAGGTTGTTGATGAGCAGCGGGTTGGAGGCAGAGATATCACCGTGAATGTTATCGTAGTAAACGCCATAGCCGTAAGCATCATATTTATAGTTGCTGGCGGAACCTACTTTATCATCGAGAACCCATGTCAAAGGATCATAGGCTTTGATGGTCGGCTGCATGAGAAGCGTGGAACGAAGAACGTTGGACACATCGCCGTAAAGACCCTGCACATACTCACCAGCATTACTCAGAGACATATTGTCCTGGTTGCTGTGAGAATAGACGAGGCTCGTACGGAACTTGATGAACTTCGTATCCATCGTATTGTTCACACGGGCCGTATAACGCTTGTAGTTAGGACCGGCACCCTCGATGACACCTTTCTGATTGAAATAGTCAAGGGCGATATTATAAGTATTGTGGGAACCACCACCGCTGAGGTTGACATTATGGTTTGTACGAATACCCGTCTTGAAGACTTCATCAAACCAGTTGGTGTTCGTGGCATCCATAAAGTGATACTTGCCATCCTCACCGAGAGAGTAGCCACCGGGAATTGGCGTATTGGAATTTACGCAGGCCTGACCGAGATACTGACTGTACTGGTCGGCATTCATCACATCGTAAACGCCACTGCTGACATTATCGATACCAACATATCCGTTATAGTCGACTTTCAGCGGCTGGTCTTTCTTACCATTCTTCGTAGTGATGATGATGACACCGTTAGCGGCACGGGAACCGTAGATGGCACCGGCAGAAGCATCCTTCAACACCTGGATGGTAGCGATATCATTCGGAGAGAAATCGCGGATCGTCGTTCCCATAGGGACACCATCAACGACATACAACGGTGCCGTGGAGCCGAAGGAACCGATACCACGAATACGGACGGAAGGATCTGCACCCGGCTGACCGTCGGTAGTGATCTGTACACCGGAGACCTTACCTTCCAACAGTGTAGACATATTGGAGTTGGACTGGCGCTTCATCTCGTCGGCATTGACAATAGCCACAGATCCGGTAAGATCGGCCTTCTTCTGCGTACCATAACCGACGACAACGACCTGATCGAGGACATGATTGTCGGCCTCCAACTGAATCTGATCGATGATGGCACGGTTGCGGATGGCTACCTCGCGGTCTTTATAACCGACATAACTGATGACGAGGACACCATTGGCGGGAGCGGAAAGTTGAAACTTACCATCAAGGTCGGTAACGGTACCGCCCTGCTGGCCCTTGATCTTAATGGTAGCACCAACGAGGGGCTCGCCCTGATCATCAACCACCACGCCACTGACCTGAATAGTCTGCGCTTGTACGGATGCTACAGCAGGAACAGGATAGGCAGTTAGGCTTGTCATGCCCCCTAAAAGAAGCATCACAGAGATGATTTGTTTTCTCATTTGCTTTGTTTTTAGGTTTTATTTTTTCTTTGTTAGGTTGTCGCTTGTACCTTTCGGTAGATTGTTGCTCGTACCTTTGTGAGATTGTTTTTGTCCTTAAAAGACGGTGCAAAGATAGTAATAGTGTAAAAATACACGGTGGAAAAAATAAAAAAAGAGGTGGAAAAATGCGTAAAAACGGCATTTTTCCACTTCTTTCCACTCAAAAAGAAGGATATTATCTCAACGCTGAAGGAGAGACACCGAACTTCTTAGAGAAGCAACGTGTGAAATACTTCGGATCATTAAAACCCACACGATAGGCTATCTCCGTAATATTCCGTTCGGCGACATTCTCCTCCAACAACCGCTTGGCAATATCCAGACGATAGTCACGCATAAACTGCGAGGTGGAGCAACCGACCTCAGCCTGAAGATTACGACTCAAGGTTGTACGACTGCAACCGAGGGCGTCGGCAAGTTCCTGTACGCCAAAAGCACTGTCGCTATAATGTTTCTCCATCAATGCCATCACACGGGACATAAATGGCACATGCTTCTCTTCCACCTCTTTCGTATCGGCGGCCACCGTCTTTTGCTGACTCCGCTGGTAACGCTCCTGATTTTTCAATATCTCCTGAATACGGCCCTGCAGTTTACCGGCATCATCACTGTCGCGCAAAGCCGCCTCAATAGGTCTGTAAAGTTCTTCCACCTCCCGATCGCGCATCTCTTCCAAACGACGGAGATAGAGAAAGCGTGCCAAGACAATTATACCTATTAATATAAGGGTGACGAACCACCAGCTTTTCCAGAAATACGGTTTGACGTAGACATCGATGGAAGCTGTCTGCACCTGCGTGGCTCCTACCGACGGCGCATAACGGACTTCGAAGGTGTAATGACCGGCAGGAAGGGTAGAATAACGAACGCTATGCTCACCGGGAGGCAATGGCATCCAGTTGTCTTCGTAACCTTTCATACGATAACTGTAGACTCCCTGCGTCTCACTGCCATAGTTCATCGCTGAGAACTCAAAGGAGAAACTGCGGTCGCTCTCATGGAGCCGTACCTCTCGTGCAGAGGTAATATTGCCATCTATATATCCCTCGGAAGGCAAGACATACTGGTCATTGACCATCAGCGCCGTAAAGCAGAGATGACCGAGGAAGATGCTCTTTCTGTTTTGCTTGTATACGGCAGTAAGGCCGAGGTCACTGCCGAGCCACAATGTACCTTTGCCATCGATGATAGCGCCATTAAAATAGAACTGATTACTCAGCAGACCGTCGCTAATGGTAAAAGTGCCGAACTTCTCTGTCTTAGGATCGAAGCGCGACAGACCATTGGCCGTTGCAAGCCATAACATTCCACTCGGATCTTCCACGATCCCTTTAACGGAGTTGTTGGCAAGACCATCAGAAGAAGTGTAGTTCTTCACTATCAGACGACCGTTCTGCCGACGGATCTTATAAAGACCATAACCATTGCTGCCCACCCATACGGTGCCGTCACGTCCCTGACAGAACGACTGAGCCTTTTCTACAGCGTGTGTCTCCGGATGGTCGAGCTTAAAGATTTCATGGAGCATGCGGAACTGGCCTTTGCTGTCTGGTCCGGCTTTGAGATTAACAGAGACAAGTCCCGTGAGACAACCCATCAGCATTCTTCCGTCCCGCGTAACCAGACTGCCGATACAGCCATTGATATCTCTGTTGCCGGGAAACGGATCTCTTATCTTTCCCGTTTTAAAATCATAGAAGAACACGCCACTGTTGGCACCGATCCACATACCTTTATTATAAGGATCATAAGCCATGGCTCCCATAAACGTGATGAGGGTCTGATAAGGCTGCGGCACATGTAAGGGATGGATTTGGTGGTCTTTTGCGGAAAGGACACAGATGCCGCCGCCCCAGGTACCGATCCACAGATTGCCCTGTCCGTCAGCTGTGAGTACAGAGACGCTGTTATGCGTAAGACCACTGTTGGAAATGGTGAAATGCGTGAAGGTCTTCTCGCCGGGACGCTTCAGATTCAAGCCGCCCTCGACAGTGCCGACCCACAGATTGCCTTGTGAATCGGCATACATGGCATTGACGGCATTCGGCGACAGAGACGTTGGATCATCATCGGAATGGATGAAGTTCTGTAAGAGCAGCGGACGAGGGGATATCTTCGTGATGCCACCGGCCTCCGTACCGACCCATACCTGTCCGTGCGTTACAAGAATATTATTGACGAAATTGCTCGACAAAGGATTCAACGGACTCTGCATGTTCCAATGAGAGATATTTCCCGTCTTACCATTCAAGATGTCAATACCACAGAGCGTACCGATGAGCAAGTTGTGGCCATCAAGTCCTACAGCAAGAGACGTAACAATGTCGTGTTGCAATCCATGAGACGTACCGTCGGCATGCCAGCCGGGATTTCCAGGCGTACTGTTGTAAAGGCCACGATTCGTTCCCCACCAGATCTGTCCTTGAAAACGAATGGCAGCACCGATAATCGCTCCGGCAAGCTGAGGATAGCGATGACTGAGATCACGGGCTACCAGGCGGCCGCCACGAACCATTACTTGTGTGGGGCGGAAATTAATTCCGGTATACACACTCCCATTATTGTCGAGATCAACAAGGGCGAGATCGGGAACTTTCGTCTGATGACGGAGTGAGAGGACAGAGCAGATCTTCCCTTGATCGTCGAAAGCAATACGGTTAATATCCTCATAGGTGAGAATCCATATACAACCTTTTGAATCACGATAGACACGCATACACGGCTTATTGAAGATTTGCTGTAACGGTTTCTCCCATTTAGAATCAGCGAACTCCGGTGTCCATGTCTGTCCGGCATTCAAATCAATCACTTGAACACCTTCCTCCAAAGCTACCCATAGCCGGTTCTGTCTGTCCTCTGTGACATTCTTGCAGAAGTTCGAGCGCAGGCGCAGGCCGTTCATACCACTGAGGCCGAAGTTGACGAAGGAATATCCGTCGTAGCGCAA
Source organism: Prevotellaceae bacterium (assembly GCA_029226205.1). Classification (GTDB taxonomy): domain Bacteria; phylum Bacteroidota; class Bacteroidia; order Bacteroidales; family Bacteroidaceae; genus Prevotella. The sequence goes on along the minus strand of JAQXXT010000050.1, from coordinate 11,509 downwards.
CAGTCCTCCGCCATTCGTAGAGATCCACATGAAGCCGTCATTTCCCCGGTAGATATCATCGACATAGTTGCTCGTCATGCCAACGGACATGTCGAGCCATGACAAGTTATAGCATTCCCACGGCTGCTCCTGAGCATGAAGAAACAGAATATTGACTAGTAATAATATGATCGTAGTTCGTACCCGCATTTCGATTCAAGTTTTCTAAAGTCGGGTACAAAGATACGAAAAAAAATTCTATTTAAAAAATTTTCTGATTACAAACCACAGATGAAGGAATATCGTTTCCACATAACCGTAATGGTGTGCCATCACACGGAAACGCTCTTTCAGGGAATCACGATGATGGGTGTTGGTCATACCGCCATCCAGAAAATTCGTAAGGACGGCATGGACATCTTTCAATCGGCGGTGCTGCTGCTTGCAGGCTTTCATGATCCGGATGCACCAGTCTACATCGGCACTGTAACGATAGCGTGTGTCATAATGGATATCCTTGGCGATCTCCGTGAGCGCATAGAAACTCTGATGACAGACGAGCATGCCCCAGCGGAAACTCTTCCACGAAAGATGTTCGGGAGGGGCGAGACGACGATGACGAAGGAAGACACCATCATCATTGACGATATCGGTATCACCATAGAGGACGCCCGGCAGGCGCTCGGCCTCACCGACATTCTGCGCGACCATCTCCAGCGTATCATCAGAGGCGAAGACATCACCGGCATTGAGAAATACGAGATATTGTCCCGTAGCCCTGTCAATACCTTTATTCATCGCGTAGTAAAGTCCTTTATCCGGCTCTGATACCACCTTTATATCATGACCGTTTTCTTCAGCGTCCGATTTCTCTTGATAGGCTTTCACCATCGCCAGTGTGCTGTCCTTGGAGGCGCCATCTATAATAAGGTGTTCCACATGTGGCCAAGACTGGTGGCGAACACTTTCAAGGGTACGTTGAAGAACTTTCTCGGCATTATAGGTCGCCGTGATGACCGTGAATGTGATCATATCGTAGATAAAGTTATAATCGATAATTTCTGAACGCCATCGCCTGCTGATAGATCTCACTATATTTCATAGCAACGGCATGTTGAGAATATTGTTGGTTGACATGATGAACGGCTGCCTGCGACAGACCGGCATAATTCGGATTGGAGAGGACCCAATGGATACCTTCGGCAAGATCGCCCGCATCCTTATATGCGGCAACATAGCCGTTCTGCCGGTCACTGATCATCTCCGGTACGCCGCCTTCGTGGAAGCCTACACAAGGGACGCCACAAGCCATGGCTTCCATGATCGTATTCGGCAAGTTGTCTTCCAGAGACGGCAGGACGAAGACATCGGCGGAATTATAAATGTTCACCTTTTGAAGGGGATCAGAGATATATCCCAAAGGATAACTGCGAAGGGGCAGTTGCGCAGCCACTTCTTCCGCATTCCCTCCAAGGATTACCACGCCAGTATGCTCACGCTCTTCGGGATGGGCCTCCACATACAGCTGTACGGCCTTCATGAAATAATCCATGCCCTTACGGGGATCCGTCACTTTCTGAGAAACAAAAAGGATGAGTTTCTTATCCAAGGGAAGGTTGGCACGCAGACGGGCGTCACGCTTGTCGTGCGGACGATAGAGACGAGTATCAATAGGATTAGGGATGGCGGTGATGCGCTGACTCTCGAAGAGCCCGCTCTTCCGCGCTTCATCCATCAGCCAATGACTGCAGGCGACGAAATAGATATTTCCGTCCCGCAGCAGTTCCTGCTTGCGACGATAGATTCGTGCGCTGAGGTCGTTTCTGCTGCCGCCACCAGGGAGAAGGGGACAATTGCCACAGCCATGACTGTTGTTCTTACAGCCACGGGTATAATGGCAGATACCTGTTGCAGCCCAAAGATCATGCATTGTCCAAACGACGGGCTTGCCGCTGGCCAGTATCTTCCGGATATCTTTCAACGACAGCATTCCCTGATTAATCCATGACAGATGGATGACGTCGGCTTCCTGAAACTCACGCAACTTCGTGACATCATTGCCGTTCGTCGCCGTATCAATCTCCCAGAGGTGGTCTTTCTTGAAATGTAGATGTACGAAAATCTTCCAACGCTCCCAAAGAAAATGCCAGCGTGTATGCCATGTGCGCGGCAGACCGACGACGGTGATGTCATCACTCTCTTTGTCACGCACGAGCATCTTTGCCTTCACGCCATTATTGTTGAGGGCATCCATGAGCCGGTTGGCAGCGACAGCCGCTCCGCCGGTCTTCTCACTCGTATTGATGATTAATACTCGCATATCGGGTACAAAAGTATAAAAAAAATCGTTTCCATCACCTATCCGTCTCTTATTTTTTTGTTTCATCCGTTAATTCCATTCGCAGTATAGCCACGAAGTCCGTCCCGATGATAAAAGGAAGGCCACAAAGGACGCTCTTACAATAGAAGATAATAGAAAAATGAAATATTTTACAATCTTTTTGCAGCTAATTAAAAAATATTATGTAATTTTGCGGCATAATTATTAAAAAAGAAAGAGTATGAGAAAATTTTTATTCAGTCTGGCTGTTGTCCTCTGCGCATTTGTAACAACAGCACAGGCCCAACTGCCAAAAGTAACCCTTCGCGACATCAGTGGCAAGACCGTATCAACAGACACGCTGAACAATGGCGGCAAGCCGTTCATCATCGACTTCTTCGCTACGTGGTGCAAGCCCTGCAACCGTGAGCTCAACGCCATCAAGGATGTCTATGAGGACTGGCAGAAAGAAACCGGTGTGAAGATCTTCGCTGTCTCCATCGATCAGGGACAGAATATTAATAAGGTGAAGCCCCTCGTTGACCAGAACGGCTGGGACTATGACGTTCTTCTTGATCCCAACTCCGACCTGCGCCGTGCTTTCGGCATTCAGATGATTCCCTATACGCTGATCTGCGATGGCAAGGGCAATGTCGTCTACAAGCACAACGGCTATACCGACGGCGCTGAGAACGAACTGATTGAGAAGGTAAGAGAATTAGAGAAATAGCCCATGCGTCTTTACAGGAATATCCTCCTGCTGTCGATGGCGATAGCTGCCACAGCTACGGCATCGGCGCAGGATCTGAGCAATACCGTCAGCACCGACGACCGTGACCACGTGACGTTCTCCGGCAGCATCCAGAGCGACATGCTCGTGCCGCAGGGCAAGCAGGAAGACGGCAGCAATGAAGACTTCCGCACAAATACCTATGTGGACCTCAACATGCAGAGCCAATATCTCGATGCCGGTCTGCGCTATGAATATCTAGAGCATCCTCTGCCCGGCTTTGAGAAAGACTTCAAAGGCAATGGCCTACCGTTCTTCTATCTGAAAGGAAAGTTCAAGAACGTGGAAGTAACGGGCGGTACGTTCTATGAGCAGTTCGGCTCGGGCTTTATCCTCCGCAGTTACGAGGAGCGCTCACTCGGTATCGACAACTCCATCCTCGGCGGCCGTATCGTCATGACGCCGTTGAAAGGCGTGCAGCTGAAAGCCCTCGCCGGTGTTCACCGCCGCTACTGGAATTGGAACTGGAGCAGCCCCCTCGTCGGCACAGACTTAACGCTGAGTCTCGACCAGTGGTTTCATAAGCTCCAGCGCACAGGTACCTACCTGACGCTCGGCGGTTCATGGGTAAACAAGCGTGAGGCCGATGACGGCTCCGTCTACCGCGACGCCACGCACCGTCTACGTCTGCCCGAGAATGTCAATTCATGGGACGCTCGTGTGAACTTAGAGAAAGGTGGCTTCAATGTGCTGGCGGAATATGCGCAGAAGACACAAGATCCGTCGTTCGACAACGGATATATCTACCGCAAGGGCTATACAGCCATGCTCTCCACATCCTATTCGAAGAAAGGCATGAGCATTCTTCTGCAGGCCAAGCGTACGGATAACATGAGCAGCCGCTCCAAGCGCGGCATGTCGGGCACGTCTTCGTATATCAACCACATGCCCCCGTTCTCCTATGAGCACACCTACACGCTTGCAGCCCTCTATCCCTATGCCACACAACTGGCACTCGGCGAATGGGCTTACCAAGGACAGTTGGCTTACACCTTCCGCAAGCATACGGCTCTCGGTGGCAAATACGGCACACAAGTACAGGTGAACTTCTCACATATCCACAGTCTGAATAAGAACTACCGTGATATCGACGGCACGCCCGCTGACGGACCGATGAAAGGCTCCGACGGTTACGGCTCTGCTTTCTGGAAATGGGGCGACCAGACTTATTACCAGGATTTGAATGTACAGATCGACAAGCGTGTGACGCGTGACTTCCATCTCCACTTGATGTATATGAATCAGTTCTACAACAAGAGCGTCATTGAGGGAGAAGGCGGTATGATCCACAGTAACATCTATGTTGCCGAGGGTAAATACCAGTTCACGCCGAAGACGACGCTGCGCGGCGAGTTGCAGTATCTCACCACATCGAGTGACGACCACGACTGGGCTTTCGCCCTTCTCGAGCTGAGCCTCGTTCCGCATTGGATGTTCACCGTCAGCGATGAGTACAACGTAGGCCGCACAGAGAAACACTACTGGAATCTTCTGGCTACCTATAATATTGGCAGTCATCGTATCCAGGCAGGCTATGTCCGCACGCGCGCCGGTTACAACTGCTCCGGTGGTGTATGTCGTTATGTTCCCTCTTATCAGGGTTTCACAGTCTCTTATAACTACAATTTCTAATGAAGAAAATATTTTTAGCCATTACTTCCCTCGTCCTGCTCCTCACGTCCTGCGGCACGGAGATCGATCCCAGTGACCGCTTGATCTACGAGAAGCCGGAACTGCAGGGAAAGAATATGCTCATAGAGGATTTCACGGGACAGAACTGCATCAACTGTCCGCGTGCCGCCGGTGTCATCAGCGACTTGATGAAGACCTACGGAGAGGACCATATCGTTGCCGTTGCCATCCATTCCAAACCGCTCGGCATCGCCGCACCGGAAGGTCTGATGACCGACTTTACGAATGCCTATGCCACGCATTTCGGTGTGGAATATCAGCCCGTGGGAATGGTCAACCGTGAATATGGCTTGCAGACTGACGACCAGTGGTCGGGAATGGTGAAATACTTCATGAAAGATTCTGCGAAAGTAGCGATCACTGTCGAGCCCGCTTACGATGAAGCCACAAGACAGTCTACTGCCAACGTGAAAATAGAGAGTCTCAAAGGTACAGCAACGGGTAAGTTACAGGTATGGCTCGTAGAAGACAGTATCATTGCCAAGCAGATGATGCCCGACGGCACGCTCAATAAGAATTATGTCCACAACCATGTGCTCCGTGCCTCTTACAACGGACAGTGGGGCGAGGACATCACAGCCGCTGAGGGACAGACCGTATCAAAGTCTTATAACCTTGCCATTGACAAGGACTATAATGCCGATCATTGCGCTATCGTTGCCTTCGTCTATAATAACGACGGCGTCATGCAGGCTGTCAGAAGCAAATTAAAAGTAAAAAAGTAAAGAATTAAAAAAGGAAACGTAGGGACGGCCCTTATGGCCGTCCTATAAAAACAAAAACGAAAATATGAAGAAAATATTTACACTTCTCATGCTCGGCTGTCTGTTCATGACGCCGGCATTCGCACAGGATGATGAGGATCTCGACGAGACCTTCGAGTTTGTTGACGCTGCAGGCAATGTCGTGGCTAACGGCAGTGAACTGACGTGCAATACAATGAACGACCTCGGTCAGATCTCTACAGGTTTGAAAGTTAGAAATACAAACAACACTATCGAAGGCGTTCAAGTCGTCATGAATATCACAAAGATCGCCAACGGCCAGATCAGTGTCTGCTTCCCCAAAAACTGCCAATACTTCAGCACAACAGGAGAAGCTCAGGCACAGGCAGGAACGATGGAAGCAGAAGAATTGAAGGATTTTGAGACAGAATGGGTTCCTACAAAGGGCAGCTACGGCGAGGCCGACGCCACGTTCCAACTCGTCCACAAAGGCATCACCTCTTCCCCGTGGGGCGGCGCTACGGTCAGCAATGAAACGGAGGGCTATGGTCCGAAGATCACCGTTCATTTCGTCTACGCTGATCCCACTGCCATCAATGCCGTCAATGCTGCCAAGCAGCAGTCTGTCGCCGCACGTTATAACCTCTTGGGCCAGCGCGTGAACAGCAGCAAGGGCCTGCAGATCGTTAAGTTCGCTGACGGCAAGACCATGAAAGTCATGAAATAAACCCTCTGCCTCCGTAGGGGCGGCCCTTGTGGCCGCCCTAACCGGGAAGACGTAAGGACATGATTTATCATGTCCCGCCATACCGTGGATTTAGGACGGCCACAAGGGCCGCACCCTACGGAGGAAAATATCTATGTTGTTTACGGGTCGTAAACAACATAGATATTTTTTTATCTACGTTATTTACGCCTCGTAAATGACATCCCCATTTTCATGCCATAGAAACACTTGTCCCTCTTTTATTTGCAGACTTCAAAAATTATGATTAATTTTGCCGAAAAGAAATGGATATGGAAAAGAAATCAACGGAAATCCGTTGGAGACAACGGTTGGAAACATATCACAAAGCCCTTAACCGGCTCAAAGAGGTCATTGACCTAAAACAGTCCCGTCCTTTATCAGCTTTGGAAAAAGACGGGATGGTCCAACGTTTTGAGTATACTCAAGAACTTGCATGGAAAGTTCTGAAAAATTATATCGAATATCAAGGAGGAGAACGGTTAGTCGGCTCCCGTGATACTATCCGACAGGCTTTCTCCATGGGCTTAATCCTTAATCCGGATCCTTGGTTTGACATGCTGGAGAGTAGGAATGAGACAGTAGAAGTTTATGATGAAGGAATAGAAGACGAGCTTATCAACAAAATTATTCTGAATTATTTTCCCATTCTTAAGGACTTATATTCACATATTTCATAAAATCCAATTGCAGATGCCGTCCCTTGTGACGGCCCGCCGTCGGAACGACGGATTTATCCACGATTCCCGTTCATCCGACCTAACGGTCGGCGGGCCGCCACATTTCTGTCCCCCGGGCACGGGGGAAACGAAGGGGGTGGACGGCCCCTGCAAAAGGATCAACGAGATAATTGACAAATCATTCATATCGATTGGAATATAACACTAAAATATGCCAAAGGAAAAGATCTACTGTTTCGATTTCGACGGGACAATCACGAATAAGGATACACTCCTCGAATTCATCCGTTACGCACGAGGGAGCTGGGGATTCTTCCTGGGATTTCTGCTCTTCTCCCCCATTCTCGTATTGATGAAACTCCATCTCTACCCCAACTACCGAGCCAAACAGAAACTCTTCGCCTGGTATTTCAAGGGAATGACGGAGGAAGACTTCAATGCTCTCTGCCGCCATTTCGCCCGTGACAATCAGGAATTGCTGCGCCAGCCCGCTGTCAGCCGACTGAAACAGATTGACAGCGAGGGTCATGCCATTTTCGTCGTCTCAGCAAGTATCGACAACTGGGTACGGCCTTTCATCGACCTGTTGGAGTTACACGACGTCACGATTCTCGGCACGCAGATAGAAATCGCCGACGGAAAAGTAACGGGTCGCTTCCTTACACATAACTGTTATGGTCCCGAGAAAGTATATCGTATCTCACAGGCTCTCGACGACGACCGCACGAAATACGATATCACAGCCTTCGGCGACAGTCGTGGCGACCGTGAGATGCTCGCTTTTGCCGACCACAGTTTTTATAAGCCATTCAGAAGATAAGCCAACAAGACATGGATATCAATCAAATCAAAAAAGGACAATGGGGTGAAGTGCTGCGCTTCGGCATCGTCGGCGTGACAGCCGTCGCCATACAGTATCTCGTCTATCTCCTCCTCGTCCATCTCGCCGGATGGAACGTATCGCTGAGCAACACACTGGCGTATATCGTCTCGTTCTGCTTCAACTTCATCGCCTCCACACGCTATACGTTCCGTGTAAAGGCCAGCACGGGCCGTGGCATCGGCTTCGCCCTCTGCCACCTCTTCAACTATTTGCTGCAACTGCTCATCCTCAACGTCGCCGTCAATCTCGGCATGGGCAAGAGTTGGGCACCGATACCGATGTTCCTCATCTCCGTACCGACGAATTTCCTGCTCGTTCGATACACATTGAAGAAAGCCCATTTGCAGAACCCATTCTTTATTTTCCGCGTGAAGAAAGAAGAGCGGTGGCTGGGTCTCTTCGCCTTGGCCTATACCGTATTCTTCAACAGCCTCGTCGTCCTCAAATACTGGGACCGGCTGCATCTGTTGGCGAAACATTATTTCAAGCTCTTCGTAGATACATTCCATATCTCCGGCTTTGACCCGCTGAGCGATGTCGTTATCTCAGAGTGGGGCACTACCTATAATATATACCGGCATCCGTTGCTGGCTTACTTCATGTGGATTCCCTGTCAGATCAACCAGGGATTGATGTGGCTGACGCATAAGAACTGCGCGACCATCGTCATGGCAACAATCCTCGTGTTCTGTACTTTCTACAGCATCATTTTCCTCTACCGCATCCTTCGGGAGGTTTTACGGCTACGACAGACAGACAGTCTGTTGCTGGTCGCTCTGTTCATGAGTTTCGGTTACGTGATGGTGACAACGAGCGTCCCCGATCACTTCTTTCTGTCGATGTTCATGCTTATCCTCACGCTCTATGTGTCGGGAAAGAAACTACAGGCGAAACACCCGTTTACGAAATGGCAGACCATCCTCTTCTTCTTCGTCACTGCGGGCATCAGCCTCAGCAACGGCATCAAGATCTTCCTGGCCAACCTCTTCGTCAACGGCAAGCGCTTCTGGCGCCCCGCCAATCTTATCCTCGCCATTATCCTCCCCGCCGGAGTCCTCTGGGGCTTCGCCAACTGGGAATGGGATTATTATGAGCAGCCGCATCAGATCAGGCGCATCAAGAACCGGAAGAAAGCCGCGATGAAGGAGCGTACGGCACTCTTCGCCCAAGTGCGCGACACGATGAAGATTAACGGTGCCCCCGTTGCCCCGGTATTCACTGTCTCCACAGACAGTGCCGTCCGCCATGCCGACTCGCTGAAGATTATGGTCCGCGTAGACACGCTCCTGGCACAGAAGAGGCGGACGCAGAAGATCAAGGACAGCAAGAAGGCTGTTGTCGCCCACGCCGGAAAGCCGATGGGAAAGGGAGAGTTTGAACAATGGACGGATATCTCCACACCACGATTTTGGAGTTTTGTAGAGAATATCTTCGGTGAACCCGTACAGCTCCACCAGGATCATCTGTTGGAGGATGTCCTCGTGAAACGGCCCGTCATCGTTCATTACCGTTGGGCGTGGAGCTATGTTGTGGAAGGGATGATCTTTCTCCTCTTCCTCTGTGGCATCTGGCAGGGCCGCCGCAGCCATTTCCTTTGGCTGACGCTGAGTTTCTTCGGCTTCGACCTCGTCATCCATGTCGTTCTCGGCTTCGGCCTCATCGAAGTATATATCATGAGCGCTCACTGGCTGATGGTCTATCCCATCGCCATCGGTTATCTGCTGCTCCATCGCCCACAGCGCTGGCTGCGTTATGTCCTTGCCGCGCTGTCCCTATACCTTATTATATATAATGGTTGGCTGTATGTCGGTTATCTGGTGGGATGATAAAAAACCACAGGAGAAAGATGATTTTCCACGGATTTATTGTAACTTTGCGAAAAAAAATAAATAGTGAGGGTATATTATTATCATAGTTTCGATCCACAATGGGCTCATGAGGAATGGAAAGGCGGACGGCTGCCGGCCCATCTGCTCTATGGCGCCTGTCATCTGAAAGACGAAGGTATCGATGTGATCTTCCATCATGCCGGTCATGGACGTCACCGCTGGTCTTTGTCCCTTGATACGGCATGGAAGATTCTGCGTTGTTATCGACGCTACGATGCTATTTATGCTACTACATTCCGAGGTCTGGAACTGATTATCTTTCTCCGCGCCCTCGGACTCTTCCGTAAGCCGATCATCTGCTGGCATCATCAGCCCATCGTGAAGGCAAAGAGTCGGTTACGCGAAACCGTTGCCCGTCTGTTTTATCATGGTTTCGACGAACTGATATTCTTTTCTCAGGCAATCATTGACAAATCATCAGAATCGGTCAAAGCACCTGTCGGACACATGCACATCGTCCACTGGGGCGCCGATCTCGACTTCTATAACCGGCTGCAACAGGAAGACGGGGCCGTCAGCCATGAAGGCTTTATCTCTACGGGAAAGGAACGGCGTGACTTCCCTACCCTCGTCAATGCCTTCAATCAGACCGCCGCGCCGCTCGATATCTATGTCTGTCGGGAGAGCAACGGCATCAGTTATGAACGTATCCTGACAAATCTACAGAAAAAGGAGAATATTCATATTCATTATATCCAAGGCAATAAGATCCGTGAGATGGCGCAATGTGTCAACAGAAGTCTTTGCGCCGTCATCTGTTGTCAGGAGACGAACTATACCGTCGGACTGACTACAGTCGTAGAAGCATTAGCTCTTGGCATTCCGATGATCTGCAGCGACAATCCGCAGATGCCGATGGATATTGAAGGAGACGGCTGCGGCCTCACGGTTTCTTACGGTGATGTCAACGGTTGGGTCAATGCCATACGTTATATCTCCGAACATCCGGCCGAAGCCCGTCAGATGGGACTCCGTGGGAAAGCCATTGCGCAAAAGAAATATAATGAGAAAATCTGTGCCCATGAGATTGGGCTCATTCTAAAAAATTATGAAGGAAAATAGAATCTACAATACGGGAGAGACCGATGAGGATCTCCGAAAGAAATATAATCCCGACGGATCGGCATTACGTCGCGCACAGTTGCGTCTACTGGATATGGCTGTCTATCTCCAGGATACAGCCAAGAAGATTGGTGTCCCTTGTCGCCTCGACGGCGGAAATATCCTCGGCGCTCTGCGACATGGCGGCTTCATCCCATGGGATGACGATATCGATTTCGTCGTCGAACGGAAAGGTTTCAAACGCCTCTGCCGGTATCTCAAAGACCATCCTCATCCGCAGTATGTCCTTCAAGACAACGAGACGGATAAGGGATTCTATAAGGAGTGGGCTGTACTGCGTGACCTCAAGAGTCGTGAGGTGAGCCACGATGATGCCGGCAGCAAGGACCGCCGCACTGCCGAAGCGCTGACGTTCCAAGGGCTTCACGTGGATATCTTTCCTTATGAGGGGTATATGATTCCGTGGCTGCAACGGCTGGCAGCGAAACTCTCGGTGAATGTCAATCTCCGTTTCGCCGGCGTCCATCCCCATGTGGCACAAGCAGGCTATAACATCCTCCATTACTTTGTCTTCCCCATTTTCCGTGGCTTTGGCCGCCTCTTCGGCAACAGCCGCTGTTGCATGCACAGCTATGGTGCCTGGTTCTACGAGCATTTCGACAAAGACATTCTCGTCCCGCATAAGGATATCGTGTTTGAAGGAAAGACGTTTGAAGGTCCCGCCGATCCCGTGAAACTCTGTAC
>JAQXXT010000049.1 GCA_029226205.1 Prevotellaceae bacterium | reverse complement strand
CCAAAGGGGAGGGGTAGGGGGCTTTCCCTCGTAGGGTGCGGCCCTTGTGGCCGTCCTAACCGCGACATTATCTCTATAAACGAATATAAATAACCGCGCCCTCTCTTCCTCGTTTTGAGAAAGGGAGGGCGCGTCGTTTGTGTTGATTTTTGCTGTTAGGACGGCCACAAGGGCCGCCCCTACGGAGCATTATAGCAACTATAGTAAATCGTGTCTTTGTCAATAGATCATGATAAATCATGTCCCTACAGAAGCCTGAGACAATTTACTCCACTCCCCTTCGGGGTTTATTGTCCCCCGGGGACGAGGGAATAAAAAGGGGTGTGGGTAGGGGTGAGGCATCTAAAGATCTAACAGATTCACGGAAGCTCTGAAGTAAGCCTTGCTGGCTTCAGGATTCCACATCATCTGACCTGTGACAGGCATATTCCACTTACCGATCTTCAACTTGTAAGTGGCCCCGAGACGGCAGTCGACGACACCGGCTGACTTGCCATAGAGGTTGTTCTGTTCACCGGGATATTTGTCCTTGTCGTACGGGTTCAGGGCGAAGGCACCACCCACGGAGGCGTCAACGGCCCAGTCCTTGCTGTCGTAGATACGATATGCAGCCTGTACGAAGGTGGAGTAGACATTCTGCTCATTGGCAACGCCACGGTCACGGCCTACGAGGAGTGTAGCCCAAGAGAGCGTCAGTGGGAAGTTGCATTTTACGCCGAAGTCGTAGCTGATGGCGGCGTCAAGGAGGTGCGAGGTGCGGTCGGCAGCCCACGTAAAGTATTTTCCGTTGCCGGGGATACCCTCGGAGAAGTTCCACAGATCCCATACGGCGAGGTTGAAGCCACTGTTGTTATAGTTCATATAGACATCAGCCTCCTTGTAATCACCATCGGTGGCCATACCACCCCAGAGTCCGATCTTGAAGTGATTGTTGTTGTCACTGACCGATACATCATTATTGAGGATCAGTCCATTACCAACCTCCAGACCACGCCAGAGGTGAGAGGTCTCGAGACTGGCACTCTCGTGCAGTTTCTGTGCCTGCATGCCCATCGGCAACAATGCCAGGGCCGCGAGGACGAATAATTTCATCATTTTCATAATCGTTTAGGTTTTAGTGTTTAATCCTCCGTAGGGTGCGGCCCTTGTGGCCGTCCTAACGTGGGTGCGGTCCTTGTGGCGCGTTCTTCCACCGTAGGGTGCGGCCCTTGTGGCCGTCCTAATAGCGAAAATGCTCCGTTGGGGGTAGGGCGCCCACAAGGGGTGCCCCTACGAGAGGTTAGAAATTTAGCAGAAAGCGAAGGCGAGGCCGACGGCTGCTGCGAGGGCTGCACCGGCGAGCGGGCCAAAGATAGGTACCCAGCTGTAGCCCCAGCCACTGTCTCTCTTACCTTTGATGGGGAGGATAGCATGAGCGATACGCGGACCGAGGTCACGGGCAGGGTTCATGGCGTATCCGGTGACACCACCGAGAGACATACCAATGGAGACGATGACCATGGTGATCGGCCATGCGCCGTTACCACCGACGTTGGCAGCACCTGTATAAGTGCCGATGCAGATGATGAGCAGGACGAGGACGAAAGCGCAGATAGCCTCCTGGAGGAAGTTCAGCGGCTTGTTCTCAATAGCTGGCATCGTGCAGAAGATCGTCAGCTTACCATCGGGATCATCGGTAGCGTCGAAGTGATCCTTATAAACGACCCATACGAGGACTGCACCGAGGAAGGCACCGAGCATCTGAGCGATAACGTAAGGAATGACATTAGCCCAGGGGAACATGCCTGCGCATGCCAGACCGAAGGATACTGCGGGGTTCAGATGAGCTCCGGAGTCGTGAGCGATGAAGACGCCCGCCATGACAGCGAGACCCCATGCGATGGTGATGACAATCCAGCCGCCACCTTTTCCTTTACACTTGTTCAAACCCATGCCGGCGCATACACCGTCACCTAAAAGAATCATTACGAGTGTGCCAATGAACTCGAGGGCACAATTATGCAATAAAGCGGGATCCATAATAATAGTTGTTTTTAGTTGATAATCTTGTTTCTTTTGATTTCTCCCTCCGTAGGGGCACCCCTTGTGGGTGCCCTAATCGGGATCATGTCCCTACAGTTGGGGGCGAGGCTTTTTATTTATGCGTCAGCGTTCTCTGGATAGCATCAGCCCAGCCGGCCTTGGCCTGCTTGATCTCCTCATTCTCGGGAACAGGCTCGAAGGTACGCTCTACCTGCCACTGACTCTTGATCTCATCGATATCCTTCCAGAAACCGACGGCGAGACCAGCGAGGTATGCAGCACCGAGGGCCGTTGTTTCCGTGATCTTCGGACGGACAACGGGGATGCCGAGGATGTTGGCCTGGAACTGCATGAGGAGGTTGTTGCGGGAAGCACCGCCGTCGACCTTCAGTTCGGTCAGCGGAGCACCCATATCACGCGACATGGCCTGGGCGATGTCATAGGTCTGGAAAGCAATACCGTCGAGGGCAGCACGGGCGATATGTGCACGTGTCGTACCACGGGTGATACCTACAATGGTGCCGCGGGCATACTGATCCCAGTAAGGAGCGGCAAGACCGGTGAGGGCGGGAACGAAGTAGACACCGCCACTGTCGGGAACGGAGGAAGCGAGCTCTTCCACCTCACTGCTGCTCTTGATGAAGCCGAGGCCGTCACGGAGCCACTGTACGACACTACCGCCGACATAGATAGAACCTTCGAGGGCGTATTTCACCTTATCGCCAATCTTCCACGCGACGGTGGTGAGCAGGTTGTTCTTGGAGAGGATCGGCTTGTCACCGATATTCAGCATGACAAAGCATCCTGTGCCATAGGTATTCTTGATGGATCCCGGCGTGAGGCACATCTGTCCGAAGAGGGCACTCTGCTGGTCACCGGCGATACCGGCGATAGGTACTTCGTGAGCGAAGATCGTGGTCTTCGTATGACCGTATACCTCAGAGCAAGACTTTACTTCCGGCATCATGCTGCGGGGGATGTCCAAGAGTTTCAGCAGGTCGTCATCCCACTGCAGGGTATGGATGTTGAAGAGCATCGTACGGCTGGCATTGGTGACATCCGTGCAGTGTACCTCACCACGCGTCAGACGCCATACGAGCCAGGAGTCGACATTACCGAAACGCAGCTTGCCTTTCTCTGCGCGCTCGCGTGCTCCGGGGACATTGTCGAGGATCCATTTGATCTTCGTGCCACTGAAGTAGGCATCGATGATCAGACCCGTCTTCTCGCGGATCTTGTCGACGAGGCCCTGAGCTTTCAGCTTGTCACAGAACTCTGCAGTACGGCGGTCCTGCCAGACGATGGCGTTATAGATCGGCTCTTCGGTATCAACATCCCATACGATAGTGGTCTCACGCTGGTTGGTAATACCGATGGCAGCGATGTCGAGACCGTTGATATCGATGGCGGAGATGGCCTCGGCGATGACGGAAGCCTCGGAGGACCAGATCTCATTGGGGTTATGCTCTACCCATCCCGGCTTGGGGAAATACTGGGTGAACTCTTTCTGTGCGACGCTGCAGATCTGACCATTGTGGTCGAAGACGATAGCGCGGGAACTCGTCGTTCCCTGATCGAGTGCAAGGATGTACTTTTTCATTGTTTAAGTCTTTTAGTTGTTAGTTGATTATTGATTTTATTGATCGTTTGTCGATTTCTTCTGCTTCCTTACGCTTGCAAAGCGTAAGCATGGGACGGAGGGCCCCTTATGCGTTCAGTGCTTTCGTCTTCTCCACGTCGAGGGCGTCAGCGATGAGGGAGATGGGGTTCTCCACGGGATAGCCCGTGGACATCTCAATCTGCCATTTACAGGTCTCGCAGTCGGTGGAGACGCAGTCAGGATCGACCTCCTTGATCTGCTTGAAGAGGGGAGCGCCGATCTTCTGTGACCGCTCGTAGTTCTCTTTCTTGAATCCATAGGTGCCGGCGATACCGCAGCACTGACTTTCGAGAACGGTGAGGTCCAGACCCGGGATCATCTGTAGCATACGGATGGAATAGACGGCCCAGCCCATACGTTCCATGTGGCAGGCGGTATGATAGGCCACTTTCTTATGGAAGTCCTTCCGGAAAGCGAGTTTGATCTTTCCTTCGTCGATGAGCTGACAGAGGAAACGCGTGGCGAGCATGAGATGGCTGCGCACGCCGTCATTATTGATCTTCAGCAGGTCCTTATATTCATCACGCATCGTAAAGGTACAGGTGGAACTGGTGGTGAGGACGGCCTCGTTGCCTTCATCAATGGACTTGCGCATGGATGCCATGTTGACCTCTCCTTGTCGCTTTGCCTGGGAAGAGAGACCATTGGCGATGAGTGCCACGCCACAGCATTTCTCTTTCTCCAGGAGATGAACACCATAGCCACAGGCGTTCATGATCTTCACAAAGTCCTGACCGAGTTTCGGGAAGTTGTAGTTGACATAGCAGCCATGGAAATAACCGACAAAGCGATGGAAGTTGCGCTGGTCATTCTCGGCATGACGGTGGAACCAGGTCTCAAATTTCTGTCCGCTGTAAGCAGGGAACTGGCGGTGCTCATCGATCTTCATGATACGGTCGAGAACATATTTCGCAGGCTTCAGACCGAGGAAGAAGTTTGTCAGTGGGGCTACCATCGTCGCCATGGAACCGACGAAATCAGTGTTGGCGAGCATGCGGTCACGCAGACTGGGACTGTGGTGGCTGTACTGGATGCGTGCCTCCTGAATGATATCGCCGACCTTTACGCCGTGGGGACAAGCGACTTCGCAACGCTTACAGTTCAGACAGAGTTTCAGGGTCTCATTGAAATAATCGGGATCCTTCAGACGATAGCGCAGCAGATCCGGACCGGCATGTTTCGGACCAGGGTAGTTGGGCTCTACAGCCGACACGGGGCAGTAGACGGTGCAGATGCTACACTTCAAGCACTGCTCGTAGGCGTGGGCGCTGATATTTTTGAGTTGGATATGGTCAAGCATAGTTTTCTTCTTTTTATTTTGATAGCTCGCAATAGATTTCTATAACTCGCGATAGACTTTCTTTATGGGTAGGGGCGGCCCTTGTGGCCGTCCTAACAGCGGATTTATAGGGTCAGGGCCGTGAGCAGGTCGATACCCGTGGCGTCTTGCTGGCGTGGGTCGTTGCCGCTGAGGATGGATCCGATGGCACGGACATTGTCGACAGGCTTGCCCTCTTTCAGCACGTTCAGGTCCGGCGTTGTGCGGACACCGAAGGACTGATAGGGCTGCCGGTCAAAGAGCTGGCCGGCAGTCCAGTCCTTGCGCTCCTGGGAAGCATCGACGTCGAGATGGAAAATAGATTCTGACACGCCTTCGTAGTCAGAGTGAAGTCCACCGCCGAGGAAAGAACCTGTAGCGAGGATAAACTCGTCAGCAGCCAGTGTTGTCTCTTCCAACTCTTCCGTACGAACACTTTCCAGATGGTTCTGATTCCAGGAGGCCTCGTTGACGGTGTTATTGGGCAGAAGGACACCGCCGAGGTGCTGGAACCTCTGTCTCAACAGCGTCTGTACCCTCGTGCCGGGAACGGAAGGCGGCAGGGTAGCTATGAAACAAGTGGGTACAGACAACTGTTGTATAAGTTTATTGCTCGTATGATCGTTTGCCATGCCGAGGACAGCGGGAAGCAACAGAAGGTTACAGCCTGTGGGGACTGCCTTCTCGATTGCTGCCCTTACTTCCTCTATATGTTGATCATCAGAGAGATATTTCGCGATATTTGTGGCGCGCATCTCGGAGGGACTGCGACGGGCCTCTTCGAGGAGGGGTGTCGTAATGCTCTTCAGCGTGACATCGACGCCATAGCCCTGCAGGTTCTCAGCGACGAAGGCTACGGGAAGATCCAGAAAGCCTGTGATATTCATCACGCATATTTTCTTGTCCTCGAGTTCCTTGGGATCGTTGACGGTGAACATTCCTTTCTGGGTCAGCCAGGCGGGAATGAGCTTGCCGATGGGGGAGAGGCGGAAGTGGTTGCGCGTGCAGACACCGGAGGTCTTGCCGTCGGCATCGACGGTCTCGATGCCCGCCTCTGTCAGTAACTGACGGGCGGCAGCAGCTGATGCCTCAAGATCCTTGATATGTTTATAGGGATGATTCTCCGGTAGCAGTTTGATAGCCTCAAAGGGGTTGGCGACGACGGCACCGTTCTGATAGCCCAGGAGGTCGAAAGAACCGCTGTTGAAATGCAGACTGCTCTGTCCACCACTGATGACCATCACCTTCTTGCCTTTCTGCTGAAGGTTGATGCCACAGGTCAGACCACTGAGGCCACCACCTATTATAATAGTATCGTATTTCATAAGAGTTGCGTTTTGTCAAAGGTTATTGTTCATTCAGTCCACAGAGTTCCTGATAGATCTTCAGTGTCAGCTGGTTCTCTTTCAGCGTGTCACCCCAGGCGACAGGCTGCATGCCTTTCCAGCGCTCCTGCATGAAACTGCGGAGATCGGCAAGGCCGGCCTGCGGTTTCGTATGTCCGATTTGGCAGAGTACTCCGGCGGCACGGCAGGCACAGAGCTCACCCTGACAGGTGCCCATGCCGATACGGGTGCGACGGCGGAGGTTATTGATCGTATGTACATGTAGTTTGTCTACGGCGAACTTCACCTCACCGACACTCACTTCCTCGCATTCGCAGACGAGGGCTCGGTCTTCTATAGTGTCATGAGGAATTTCTTTCACGAAGGTGCCATGACGGCCGGTCTCTGCGAGGCGGCTCGTGAGTGTTGTCAGTGGATCATGCTCACTCTCTACCTGTCGTTTCACGACATCCTGACTCTCCTCAGAGCCCGGCAGTGGCGTGACGGCAGTTGTGCAGGCTTTCTTCACGCCGAGTTTCTCACAAGCGAGGTCGGTCACCTTTTCTGCCATCAGTCGGTAAGTCATCATCTTTCCACCCGTGATGGTGATAAAGCCTTTCAGGCCATCCCGCGTCTCATGGTCGAGGACGACAATGCCACGGCTGATGCTGCGGCCAGAGGGATCGTTGTCGGAAGCGACGAGGGGACGGACACCGGCGTAGGCGCGGATGATGCGTGTCGTGGCGAGGCTCGGAGCCAGATGCATACCTTCACGGATCAGCAGGTCTACCTCTTCGGGCGTGGCATACATGTTGTCCACCTGGTCGAAGGGAACGCGGTCACTCGTCGTACCGATGACGCATACGGCATCGTCGGGGACGAGGATATCGCCATTGGCCGGTTTGCGGCAACGGTTGATGACCATGTGATTCACACGGTGGCCGAAGATCAGCAGCGTGCCCTTGGCGGGGAACATGTTGATCTTCACGCCGGCGAGCTGGGCAACGGGCTGCCCCCAGATGCCGGCGGCATTGATGACGAGACGGCTGTGAACCTCGTGCTCCTCACCATTGTGGTTGTTGCGCAGACGGACACCCTTGACGGTGCCATTCTCCGTGATGAAACCTATCACTTCCTCATAGGTGAGGACCTTTGCGCCGTGCCGCTTGGCATCGATGATGTTGGCTGTCGTGAGACGGAAAGGATCGATGGAGGCGTCGGGGACACGGACGGCACCAATGAGATCGGGGTTGACAGCCGGCTCAATATGGCGCGCTTCCTCGGGAGATAGCACCTGCGCACGGATACCGGCGTTGCCACAAGCCTCTACGAAGGTCTTCTGATAGTCGAGGCTGTCCTCCGGGAGGGTGATGAAGAGACCGTCGGTGGGATCGACGCAATGGCTGGCAATATGGCGTAAGATCTGATTCTCGCGGATACACTCACGTGCGCTCTCTTGGTCGGTGACAGCATAGCGCGCACCACTATGGAGAAGACCATGGTTACGGCCTGTGGCTCCGTTGGTGAAGTCCCGTTTCTCTACGAGCAACACTTTTAATCCTCTCAGGGCGCAGTCGCGGGCTGTGCCGGCTCCTGTGATACCGCCGCCGATGATGATCACATCGTATTCCTGTTGAAATATCTGGTCCATATTGTTTGAGTTTTAAGATGTAGTAAATTTTCTTTTCGAAACAAAGATAGACAAAATCTCTTTCGAAACAAAATATTCGGCCAGATTTGACCTATTTTTAACGTAAATTACGTATAAATTCCGCGTATGAAAACTTTGTTAACTAAAAATACCTACTTTTGGGGTGTAAGCGGATGGCGGTAAGCAGTATAATTTTGCTTTGTAAAGATATTCCTCGAAAGAAAACGAAAGATGAGTTTCGAAACGAAATTTGGTTAGTTAATTTTAAGTAAAATAATCTTGCAGAGCTATCAAATATGAAAAAAAAAGCGTAAATTTGCCTTAGATAAAAAACGACTATGACAAAAGAAGAACGACATCAGGCTATCCAGGAGCTACTCTTGAAGATGGAGTCTGTCTCTGTGACTGATCTGGCGGAGCAGCTGGACGTCTCCCTCGTGACGATCCGCAAGGATCTCACGGAGATGGAGCGTGCGGGGTTGCTCTACCGCAGCCATGGCAAGGCCATTGCCATCAATCCCTTTGCTGCCAACCGTTCGGTGAACGTGAAGGAAAAGTTGAATCCTGAGGAGAAATATGCCATCGGCATGGAGGCTGCCAAACTCATAGAGCCTGACGACTCCATCTGTCTGGCATCGGGCACGACGATCCATGCCTTTGCACATTGTATCCGCGCTTCGCATCACCTTACGGTAATCACGGCATCGCTGCAGGCCAGTATGGTACTTGCCAATCAGGATGATATCGATATCGTGCAGCTTGGCGGAACCCTCCGTCACAGTAGCCACAGTGTTGTAGGCCCGTCGGCAGAGACCTTCCTTGACCGTTGTGCCTTTAGTAAGTGCTTCATGGGTGTCGACGGTATTGACCTCGACTTTGGTCTGACGACGACGGATCTCCGTGAGGCCCATCTGAATCAGAAGATGATGTCGGTGTCGCAGAAGACCATCGTCCTTGCAGACAGTTCGAAGTTCCGGCGCCGTGGCTTCGCGAAGATCTGTAATATGGAGGATGTGGATATGATTATCACCGACAGCCATATCAAGGATAGTGACCGCGCTCGTATTGAAGAGATGGGCATTGAGTTGATCATTGCCCAGAATCAAGGATTACCGACTTGAGTGGCTTAAGGCCCCTTACACCTATTATATATATAATATGTTCTATATAGATCTGTAGTCATCTATAGTGATCTATAATAAAATTCTTAACGACTATGAATGTTCCCTCAGAATTTGATCCCATCCGGCCTTTTGAGCCGGAGGAGTTGCCCGCAGTCTATGACCGTCTGCTTGCCGACCCTCAGTTTCAGAAAGCGCTCGCTTACCTCTACCCCGAGGAGAAGCTGGAGGATATTGCCGCCAAGATGAAATCCTGCAAGACGAATCTGGAGTTTCAGAAGACTTTCTGTTATCCTTTCCTGCAGCGTCTCGTCCAGCGTGCCACACTGGGTTGTGACATGGATGCGTCGAATATCAGTATCAACCATCGTTATACCTTCGTGAGCAATCATCGTGACATCGTGCTTGACTCTGCCTTTCTCGACAAGTTGTTGCTTGATGTCGGTTTCTCCACGACCTGTGAGATTGCCATCGGTGACAACCTACTGACGATTCCTTGGGTGAAGGACCTCGTACGTATCAACAAGAGTTTCACCGTGGAGCGTGCCCTCCATAGCAGTGAGATGTTACGGGCGAGCAAGCGTATGTCGGAGTATATGCACTTCGCTGTCAGACAGAAGAAGGAGAACATCTGGATTGCCCAGCGTCAGGGTCGTGCGAAGGACAGCAATGACCTCACGCAGCCTGCTATCCTGAAGATGATGGTCATGGGAGGTGAAGGTACGATCATCGACCGTCTCGTTGATTTGCATATCGTTCCGCTGACAGTTTCCTATGAGTTTGATCCCTGTGACTTCCTCAAGGCCCGTGAGTTCCAGCTCAAGCGTGACGTTCCGTTCTGGAAGAAGACGGCAGAGGATGATATTGAGAGTATGATGACCGGTATCAAAGGCTACAAGGGCCATGTACATTATAAATGTGCTCCATGTATTGATGACTGGTTGAAGAAGCTCGATCTCACGCAGCCGAAGAACAAGCTCTTCGATGCCATCGCCAAACATATCGATCATGAGATTCACCGTAACTACCGTCTGTATCCGAACAACTATGTCGCTCTTGACCTGTTGGAAGGTAACAAAGACCATGACGATATGTATACGAAGAAAGACAAAATGCGCTTCGAGCAGTATATCGCCGGTCAGTTGGCGAAAATCAATATGGAGAACAAGGATGTGCCGTTCCTCCAGGAGCGTCTGTTGACGATGTATGCCTATCCCGCTAAGAATTATCTCACTGCTCGCGAGGAAGAGAACAGTCGTCTGCACAATCTGCTCAGCAAGTTCTCCTTCGGTAAGTAGTTCCGTTTATATAACAATAGTACAAAAAAAGGTCATACTAATCCGGTATGACTTTTTTTTGTGCTTTTTTTACCCCTTGTTTTGTTTTCCTCACTTTACAATCCTTAATATTTAAGGGTATGAGATGTGTAAAAACGGGGTTGTTTTTGTATTTTGGTCAGAAAAGAGTCAGTTTTTGTTAAGAAACAATTAATTTTTCTTGGAATAATACCATATCTTTGCAGTCGACTAAAGCATAAAGTCTAAACGACCTTGCACGAAACGATACGATTACAATCATAAATCAACAGAAAACAATTAACAACATATATAACAGATGTAACAATCGAGAAGATATACACATCTAATAACTTAAACATAACAAGTATGGATCTAAAAATCAGAAAAACAGCTTTGATGATGGGTGCATGCACTGCATTGGGACTAGGTTACTCACCCTATGTCTTCGCTGCCTCTCCCCTTCAGGCTGTACAGACTGTTCAGCAGTCCAAGCAAATCAAGGGTCACATCGTTGATGCTGATGGTCCGGTCATCGGTGCCAGTATTGTTGAGAAAGGCAATCCGAAGAACGGTACTGTTACGGATTTTGATGGTAACTTCACCTTGAATGTTCCGCAGGGAGCCACGGTCGTTGTCTCCTATATCGGTTACAAGACTCAGGAGATACCTGTTGGCAATCAGAATGAGATCAATGTAACGATGAAAGTTGATGACAAGACCCTCGAGGATGTCGTCGTCGTCGGTTACGGTGTTCAGAAGAAGAAGTTGGTCACGGGTGCTACTGTCGAGGTCAAGGGTGACAACATCGAGAAGTTGAACACCACGCAGGTTCTCGGAGCCCTGCAGAGCCAGACGCCGGGTGTGAACATCACCGCTGTCTCCGGTCAGCCGGGTGACGGCTTCAAGGTTGCCGTCCGTGGTGCTGGTACGAACAGTGACACGAAACCTATCTATGTCATCGACGGTGTTGCCGGTGGCGATATCAACAACCTCAACCCTGCCGATATCGAGCGTATCGATGTCTTGAAGGATGCCGCCTCTGCTGCCATCTACGGTGCCAATGGTGCCAATGGTGTCATCTTGATCACCACGAAACAAGGTAAGCAGGGCCGTGTACAGGTCAGCTACGATGGTAACATCGGTTGGCAGAACATGTACAAGATTCCTCAGCTCCTCAATGCCAAGCAGTATATGCAGGTTCAGGACATGGTGGCCATGAACAATGGTGGCAGTGCCTACGACTGGTCAAAATATATTGATGCCGATCTTTTGGAGGCTTACCGGAATGGTACGAATCCCGGTACCAACTGGCTTGATGCCCTTCGCAACAAGAATGCCATCACTACGAACCATGCTATCAATGTCACGGGTGGTAGTGACCGCAGCAAGTTCTCTACGGGTGTCGGCTATCAGTATCAGGATGGTATTCTTGGTGGTCAATATGCCAAGTCTGACTTCCGTCGTTTCACCTTCCGTTTGAACTCCGAGCATGTCATCTATCGTAATGACAAAGGTCTCGATGTCGTGAAGTTTGGTGAGAATGTCTATTTCCAGCATCGTGAGAAACAGGGTATTCAGATTGGTAACCAGTACAGCAATGTGCTCTCTACTGCCCTTCGTGCCAATCCTTGTGTGCCTCTGTATGACAAGGATGGCAACTTCTTCGATTCTGATGATCTGGCTCATTCCGGTACGGAAGGTTGGATGCAGTACAACTCTTACACGCTGAACCCGATCTATCAGCTCGTCAACAGTCAGAGCGCCAACAACAAGAGTCGGAACTTCAACCTCAATGCCATTGGTTACATTGAGATTCAGCCGATCAAGGGCCTTGTCTATCGTGGACAGGTCAACTACAGCCAGAACTCTTATTCTTATCGTTACTTCCTCCCCATCTACAGCGCCAACACGACCAATAAGGATGGTTTCCGCACGACCGATGAGACCAACCAACAGGCTGGTCTGGGCTGGAACTGGAGTATGCAGCATACGTTGAACTATAAGTTCAATATCAAGGACAACCACTTCGATGCCTTGATTGGTACGGAATATTACCAGACGCGTCCGGGAATGGGAGAGAGCCTCACTGGTATGGCCACCAACAGTATCTATGGTGACTTCACTCACGGCTACCTCTCTCTGACGAAGGATCGTAATGGTGCCGCCACCGTCACGGGTGTTCCTTACACCGATGAGACGGCCAACTCTTACTTCGGCCGTATCAACTACGACTACAACGAGACTTACATGTTCAGCGCCATCCTTCGTGCTGATGGTTCTTCCCGTTTCGCCAAGGGACATCGCTGGGGATATTTCCCCTCCTTCTCCGCAGGTTGGGTGATCTCCAATGAGAAGTTTATGGAGCCCACTGCCAAATGGCTTGACTTCCTGAAGTTCCGCGCCGGCTGGGGTCAGAACGGTAACAAGAATATCGGTGATGCCTTCGGCTATCTCGCTACCTATACTTATGGTGACCTCGGTTACTATTCCTTCGATAATACTAAGGAGAGTGCCACGCAGGGTGCTTACCTCAGCCGTCTGGCCAATGAGGATCTGACTTGGGAGACCAGTGAGCAGACTGACCTCGGCTTGGATGCCCGTTTCCTCAACGGCCGCTTAGGCGCTACGTTCGACTGGTACTACAAGAAGACCAAGGACCTGCTTGTGCAGGTTCAGATCCCGGGAACCTCCGGCTTCTCTACCCAGTGGCAGAATGCCGGTAGTGTCCGTAACACTGGTTTCGAGCTCGCTCTGAATTGGAACGACCATATCGGTAAGGACTTCACCTATGGCGTGAACTGGAATATGGCCTACAACAGCAATAAGGTTACGGAGATCAAGAATGCCAACCACTACAATGAAGGTGGTAATGACCTCTTGGCTCAGAACACGGGTATCATGGCCCGTATGGAGGAAGGTCATCCCATTGGCTACTTCTATGGCTATAAGACAGAGGGTGTCATGCAGAATGCTGCTGATGTCCAGGCTTATCTCGATAAGAACTGCGGTGGCGATGCTGCCAACTCTCTCCAGGGCTCTGATATCAAGCCGGGTGATCTGAAGTTTGTCGATGTCAACGGCGATGGCAAGATCACGGCAGAGGATAAGACCGAGCTCGGTGATCCGAACCCCGATGTGACGATGGGCTTCAGTTTCAACGTCGGTTACAAGGGCTTCGACCTCAGTGTGACGACCTATGGCGCTTTCGGTCAGCAGGTGATGCGCTCCTGGCGTAAGTTCACCGATGGACAGTATGAGAACTACACCACAGAGGTGTACAAGTACTGGCATGGTGAGGGTACCTCCAACAAGTATCCGCGTCTGGCTCCGGGTAACACCGGTCCTAACTGGCAGCAGATCTCCGATATCTATTGCGAGAACGCTTCTTACTTCCGTCTGCAGAATATTACGCTCGGCTACGACTTCAAGAATATCTGGAAGTCCTGCCCGTTCCAGCAGCTCCGCCTCTATGTCACCGCACAGAACCTCTTCACCATCACCGGTTACGATGGTATGGATCCTGAGAACGGTATGGCTCTCAACAGCAGTGAGCCTTGGGTGACGGGTGTCGATGTCGGCAACTATCCTTCTCCGCGTACCTATCTCATCGGTGTCAATGTTAAATTCTAAAAACTGAATCAATGAAAAAGCTATTATATCTGTTGTCCGCAGCAACGGTAAGCCTCACGCTGGCATCCTGCTCCCTTGATGCCGATGATATCACGGAGGCTACCGGTGACAAGTTCCCGGCATCGGAGGAAGATGCCACGGCGTCTCTTGCTGCCATCTATGAGAACCTGAACCAAGTTTCCGCCACACCGCAGGCGTCTTTCTTCTACGTCTCCATGCTCGCCAGTGATGATAACCTTGGCGGTGGCGGTACCAATGATAAGCTTATGCAGGCTGAGGATCTGCTCTGTAACTATAACCAGAATATGACGGAGCAGTTCTGGAAAGACCGCTATGCCGGCATCTCGCGTGCCAACGGTCTCATCGCTGCTCTGCCAAATATTAAGACGCTCAGCGAGAGTGTCCGTAATACTGATATGGGAGAAGCCCTCTTCCTCCGTGCTTTCTATCATTATGAGCTTGCCTCTATGTACGGCAATGTGCCTTTGATGACAGAGGCTACCGGTAAGGTGATCAAACAGGGGGACGTGAAGGTCCTCTGGGGACAGATCCTGCAGGATCTATATGATGCTGCTACCAAGTATCTCCCGGCCAAGCGCCGCAACGACGGTCATGTCGACAAGTATACCGCTGAGGCTATGCTCGGTCGTGCCTGGCTGTTCTATACCGGCATGTATGGCAATGGTACTGAGCTGAAGGATCTCACCAGTACGACATACAAACCGTTGGAAGAGGTTGCCCTGCCTAACGGTACGAAGCTGACGAAGAAGATGGTCTGCGACTGCATCGATACCTGTGTCACGCAGTCCGGCTATTCTCTCGTTCCCGACTATCGTAACCTCTGGGCTTATACGAACCGTTGTACCGTTGAGGACTATTCTTATACCAAAGGTCAGGGCCTGAAATGGGTAGAGAATGATGAGACGGCAGCTTCCGACAACAACCCCGAGTCGATGTTCGCCATTAAGTTCAACAAGCTCTCTTCTTGGAGCACGACGATTGGTTACGCGAATGGTTATGCCCTCCACTTCGGTATCCGTGGTGGTCAGGATTATGCCAATACATTCCCCTTCGGTCAGGGCTGGGGTGCCGGTCCTGTCGCTCCGAACCTCGTGAAGGAATGGCAGGCTGATGAGCCCAACGACCCGCGTCTGGAGGCTTCCATTCAAGATGTCAACAAGCTCCCGGCTTATAAGAAAGGTGGCTGGAGTGATTTCGTTCAGGAGACAGACTACTTTGAGAAGAAGCTTGCTCCTGTCAGCGCCAAGACCAGTGACGGCAAATATGTCTGCTGTTTCGAGGATATCATGTACGGAGATAAAGGTGGTCTGAGCGGCGGTTATGGTAATAACATGCAGCTCGATAACATCCACGACCTCGTGCTGATCCGCTTCGCCGATGTCCTGTTGATGCAGAGTGAGCTGGAGGAGAATGTCAGTGGTATCAACACGGTCCGCGCCCGTGCCGGTCTGGCACCGATCGCAGCCTACTCGCTGAAGGCTCTTCAGAACGAGCGCCGTCATGAGTTGGCCTTTGAGGGTGTCCGTTGGAATGATATTCGTCGCTGGCATATCGCTGCCGCCGCTTTGGAGGCTCAGAACGACCAACCGGTCTACTACTGTGGCAAGGCTGCGAAGAATACGGCCCACAATGGTGGCTATGCTGCCCGTTACAATGCTACTGCCGGCTTCTTCAAGATGCCGGAGAACCAGGTATCCCTGGGTAGTGTTCAGCAGAATCCCGGATGGGACAACAGTTCTGAGTATCAGGGCTGGTAAAGAGTCAAACGTTTAACAAGCTATCTAAGTATGAAAAAGATATTATTTGCTGCGCCTCTGCTCGCCTTGGCACTGGCATCATGCAACCCGTCCGACATTGAGGGCGGTTCAGAATGGAGCGATGTCTCTGCCGACCAGCTGCAGGTCTCTGCCACGCCGGTCCAGGTGGATGGCAAGAACTCCAACCAGGTACATGTTGTCTGCTCTTCTCCGACGAATGTCTACTGGCAGGCTGACCAGTTGATCGAGAATACGACCAACACGGTATCTTCCGATGCAACGATCTATTTCACGAAGCTCGGTCAGAACACTGTCAAGTGTCTCACCACCAATACCGGTGGCACGCCGGCAGAGAAGGACCTTACCGTTCAGGTGGATACTATTACCTATCTTACGGATGAGCTCAAGACACGTCTGTGTGTCGGTCAGACGGGTGCGCCCGATCATTTTGGCCGTACCTTCGACAAGAGTCTGATCAAGGTGGAGCAGGACAAGGATGCCAATGGCAAGCTTGGCAACAAGCTGAACATTGTCAGCAATGTCAACCCTGTGCTCTGCACCTTCCACTGGGGCTCTACGACCCTCGACAAGAACATCGGCTCGCTGACGACCTACAGTATTGACACTCCGCAGGAGCTCACTGTGGATATCATGGATGCCGCTGGTAACACGAAGACCTACGATCTCGGCTCTTATACCGCCAAGACCTATACGGAGGCACCGGCAGAGATCCAGCTCATCACCGGTTGTGACCCGATGGATGCCTCTACGGCTGACAATACGAAGACCTGGGTTCTCTCTGAAGGCAACAACTGGGGTAACGGTGCCAGCACCGATGCCGCAGGCAGTTGGTGGACAACTGATGTAACGGGTCAGGGTGGTTCCTACGGTGAGATGACGTTCTCCTGGAAGAACGGCACGCTGACCACGACGATTGACGATGAGAGCAACACCCGTGGTGACAAGAGTGGTACAGGTACTTTCAAGCTCGACTTCTCTACGCGCAACGCAAATACGAATGTCATCTGCAATCTCATCACGAGTGGAGCCGGCAACATTGTATTCCCGTACATTATCAACGAGAACTACAAGGAGTGCCACAACTTCGAGATCACGAAGGTGACGGATACCGATCTTTATATCCGTGCCCAGCACACCACACCGAGTGGTGAGGGTACCTTCTGGCATTTCGTCGTGAAGAAATAAAATCTCTTCTCCATAATATTGCACGGGGGCTCTTTTTACCTGCGGAGCCCCCGTGCTTTTTTGTCCTTTGCGATTTTTTGTTTACCTTTGCAGAGTAACTTTATAAGCATGGCCTAAAATGAAAAAAACGTTGTCCGTCTTTCGGCATACTGATTTCCTCTCTTCGGTGATCTTTGCCCTGCTCATCTTTGCTTTCTTTGCCCTTTGGGGTGTCAGCGACTTGAGTTTTCAGGAACAGTATCAGCTGTTCCTTTTCACCCCCTCCTATTTCTGTAGCCGTCTCGCTGCCCCCGGCGGCCTGAGCGACTATATTGCCGAGTTTATCACCCAGTTCAGCTATCTTTATGTCTTGGGTGCCTTGTTGACGGCGCTGTTGTTCTGGACCTTCCAGCAACTGACGGCTTGTCTATGCCGACAAAACGGCATGCGGAAAGGCTGGTATCCGCTGACCTTTATCCCGGCCCTTGCCATGCTCTGGTATATGAGTGACGTACATGTGTTGCCGTCATTCCTCATTTCTTTGATTGCTGTGATGGCACTGATGGTCCTTTACTGTCGTCTGTCCACACGTACGGCAAGGGTAATCTTCATGGTCCTTTCCCAGTCCGTCGGTTACTGGCTCTTCGGTCCCGTGACGCTCATGCTCGTCTTCTACGGTCTCTTCCGTGATTTTCATTCTTTACTTTTTTACCTTTTTACTTTTATCTATGCCGTTGCGGTGATTCTCATCATCGCTCAGTTCCGTCCCGAACCCCTCTACCGGCTGTTCGGTGGACTTAACTATTATCGTTATCCCGCCTATGTGCCGCTGGGCCAGATCTTCATGATGATCCTTGTGACGGTGTGGCCCGTGGTCGTCAGTCTGTTGCAGGAGACTCGTAAGATATGGGTGGTACTTCTGGAATATATGGTGTTCCTCTTCGGTGGTGCTGCCGTGATTCTCTATAGTTATAATAACCTCGAACATCAGATGGTTGACTACGACTATCTCGTACGTATCCATGCGTGGGATAAGATCATCGATAAGGCAGAGAAGCAGCAGCCGTCGACACCCCTCGGCGTGTCGTGTGTCAACTTTGCCCTCAGTCAGCAGGGCCAGCTCTGTGACCGTCTCTTTGAGTTCTATCAGAATGGCAGCGAGGGCCTCTTCCCACCGTTTACGCGAGACATGCTGTCACCGGTCTCCACGGGGGAGATCTTCTATTCCCTGGGTATGGTCAATGATGCCGAACGGTATATGTTCGAGGCCCAGCAAGCCATTCCTAACTTCCGCCGCAGTGGCCGTCTCGAACAGCGTATCATCTCTTGTGAGATCATCAATGGACATTATGCCGTTGCCGAGAAACTCCTTCATGAACTTCAGCATACCTTATTCTATAGAGACTGGGCCAACCGTCAGCTGGCTATGCTGGGACATGAGGATATGATTAATGCTGATCCTGTTTACGGGAAGCTGCGCCGTTATCGTGTGACGAAGGATTATCTCTTCAGTGATACGGAGATGGATCAGATGCTCGGTCTGCTCTTCACCCATTGTCATGAGAATAAGAATGCCTATGAGTATTTGATGGCTTGTGAACTCGTCAACCGGAATATGCAGAAGTTTATGGCCTATTATCCTATCGGTCGTTTTGCCGGTTATACGGATCATATCCCATACGCCATCCAGCAGGGCCTGCTCTACGACTGGACACAGAAGCATAACAGTTTCGATGGTATGCCTTACAGCATTGATCCGCAGTGGCAGCAGGCCATGGCGCAGTTTATCGAAACGTATATGCGCAACAAAAAGGATCCGTCCTTGATCACGCCGCCCCTTGGCAATACCTTCTGGAGCTATATGCTCGTAAAGGTCCAGCCGCGGCCCGAGAAAGAAAAGAGTAAAGCGATATATTAATTCATGATGAAAACGAAATATATGAAATATCTGGCAGCTGGTGTTACGGCACTGTTGCTGGCTGCCTGTTCCTCGACGCCGGAGAATGTCACGAGAGTGGACACACTACCGGCGATCTATCCCGACTATGCCGGCGTGACTATCCCTGCTGAGATTGCGCCGATGGATTTTGACTTCACCGGAGGCAGTTACGACTGTATCGATGTCACGGTGAAAGGCAGCAAGGGTGGAGAACTGCATACGAATGGTGAAGATGTCGATTTTGATGTCGACGACTGGCACGCCCTGACGGCCCAGAACAAAGGTGGAAAACTGACGTTTACCGTCTGTGTGGAACAGGACGGACAGTGGAAGCAATTCCGTGACTTCACGATGACTGTCAGCCCTTACGCTCTCGGCGACTGGGGACTTACCTATCGTCGTATCGCTCCAGGTTACGAGGTCTATGGCATGATGGGAATCTATCAGCGGGACTTGAGTAACTTTGATGAAACGGCGATCTTTGAGAATACCGCCGCCCCTGGTGCCTGCGTCAACTGTCATACGTCCAACCGTACTAATCCGTCGCAGTTCACCTTCCATGTTCGCGGCGATCATGGTGCCACACTGATCCATCATGACGGTAAGGACGAATGGCTGAAGGCGAAGAACGACTCCCTCCACGGTTCTATGGTCTATCCTTACTGGCATCCGTCAGGCCAATGGGTCGCTTACAGTACGAATCAGACGCACCAGAGTTTCCATGCCGTGCGTGGTGAGCGCATTGAGGTATTCGACCAGAGTTCGGATATATTGATCTATCATCCATCGACTCATGAGATTGTTCTCAATCCGACGGTAATGACGAAGGATCATTACGAGAACTATCCCGTTTTCTCTCCCGATGGCCGTACGCTCTACTTTGTCTCTTCCGAGGCCTGGGACATCCCGGCCCATTATAAGAATATCCGGTATAATCTCTGTCGGGTGGGCTTCGATCCGAAGACGGGAAAGACCGTGGGAAAGGTTGACACGCTCTTCAACGCCCGCGCGATGGGGAAGAGCGCGAATCATCCCCGTCCGTCCTATGACGGTCGTTATATCATGTTTACGTTGAGTGATTATGGTTGTTTTCCCATTTGGCATAAAGAGGCTGATAACTGGCTGTTCGATCTTCGTACGGGAAAAGCCCGTCCGATGACGGAGTGCAACAGCAAGAATACGGACAGCTGGCATAACTGGAGCGCCAACAGTCACTGGTTTGTCTTCACGTCGCGCCGTGAGAATGGCCTCTATACTCGCCTTTATCTGGCGAGCATCGACGATAAGGGACATATCAGTAAACCGTTCCTATTACCCCAGCGCCATCCCGCGGAGTATTATGACCGCTTGCTGGATAGTTATAACACGCCTGACTTCACGCTCCATAAGGTTCAATTTGATGAGCGTGCCGCCGGACGCAGCATCCTTTCCGATAAGCGTATCCCGACGGCCGTAAAATGATCCAATAGTAAGGGCGGCCTTTGTGGTGCTATTAGGACGGCCACAAGGGCCGCCCCTACGGCGGGAGACTTATCTCGTTGTACTCGTGCCCGTGATATGTCCGTACTGATCCTTGTAGGTTGTGGTCGTACCGTTGTATGACGGGCGCGTCTCACTGCTGCCGGTGATATGACCGTACTGGTCCTTATACGTCGTAGTCGTATTACCGTTATACGACGGGCGCGTGTTGCTCGTGCCCGTGATATGTCCGTATTGGTCCTTGTAGGTAGTTGTCGTGGAACCGTTGTAAGACGGGCGTGTCTCACTGCGTGCCGTGATATGTCCGTATTGGTCCTTATAGACGGTTGTTTGATTGCCACGGCTGTCGGTCGTCGTCTCCGCCGTGCCTGTGATATGTCCATACTGATCGCGCTGAGTCTCAACGGTGCGGTTACTCTGTGCGTGCAGCGTCATTGCCATCAGCAGTGATGCTGCGAGAATCATCATCTTCTTCATAGTTTTGTCCTTTCTATTTGTGCACAAATATACAGAATTTTTTTAGAAGAGCGTAGGATCATTAAGAAATAATTTTGTAATTTTGTGGCATCATAATTTTATCCTTTTGCAGGGGCCGTCCCATGTGGCGGCCCGATGCCGGAACGGCATTCGAGAGGGCATAGGATCGTTCGGCGTTATCGCCGACGGGCCGCCACAAGGGACGGCCCTTGCAATTGAATTGAGGACGGCCACAAGGGCCGCACCCTACGGTGGCAATGTGTAAACATCGTTAATAATGCGGTGAAAAATGCTGACGAACATATTTTTTCTGTAATTTTGCCGCCGGAAAAAGGACATGATTCATTGCCTCAGTTGTAGGGACATAATTTATTATGTTCCGCAAGGCGACATGTTAACCGAAGTTGATTGTATTTAGGATAAAATGAAGGAAAGACAAGTGTTTCAGACGGACTCAAAGTCCCGCTGGAACCGATTTAAGCTCACTGTCAGCACCCTGCTCACGATCATCGTGCTGTTGGTAGTCGTGTTTATCACGATGCTCTTTGTAGACCGTGCCCCGGGATTTCCGTTCCACGACAGTTTCCGCAGTGCCCTCTCTGCCGACAAGCCGTTCATGCGGCATAACAAGTTGGCTGAGGAGTATAAAGGCTTCCGAAAGTTCTTTGCGACGGAGAAAGCCCACGACAACTATACGAAATGGAAGCAGCAGCATATCCGGAAGTATAACCGCTTTGCCGGACAGAAAGGCTCTGCGGAATATAAGAATATCGACAGTTGGACGCAGATGTCAGCCGGTATCCGTGCCGGCTTCTATGTCACGTGGGATCCACAGTCGTACGCGTCCCTGAAGCAAGGCATCTCGAAGATGAACCTCGTCCTTCCCGAGTGGTTCTTCCTCAATCCGAAGACGCTGAAGGTAGAGTCGAAGATCGACGGCAAAGGCCTGTCGCTGATGCGCCGTGCCGGTGTGCCGATCATGCCGATGCTCACGAATGCCTGGGACGGTGAGTTCCGTCCGCAGGGTATTGAGAAGATCTTGCATAATCCCCGTCGCACGAAAGCGCTGATCCAGAATCTCCTCACGCTCTGTAAGAAGAACCATTTCGCCGGACTGAACCTCGACCTTGAGGAACTGACGGATAACGACAACAGCACGCTCACGGCCTTTGTCCGTCAGCTCTCCGATGCCTTCCATAGCAATAATCTCTACCTCACGCAGGATATCATGCCTGATAATGAGGACTATGACGTCAGGGAACTCGCCAAATATAACGACTATCTCTTCCTCATGGCTTACGATGAGCATAACTCCCTCTCGCAGCCCGGTGATATCTCCTCGCAGCAGTTCATCGAGAAGAGTGTCGACGATATTGCCGCAAAGATCCCCAATGAGAAGATCGTGCTCTGTATGGCTGCCTATGGCTATGACTGGACGGCAAAGGGCGACAACAACCAGAGCGTGTCGTATCATGACGCTATCTCCACCGCTGCCGACAGTGGCGATAAGATCACGTTCGATGAAGACAGTTACGGACTCAATTATGCCTATTATGACGACCAGAACGTACGCCATCAGGTATATTTCAATGACGCTGCCACGAACTTCAATACCATGCGTTTCGGCTGTGACTATGGTCTCGCCGGTTTCGCCGTATGGCGCCTCGGCACCGAGGACAGTCGTCTTTGGTCGTTCTATCATAAGGACCTCGTGAAGACGATGGCGGCCCGTCTGCCTATCGGTACCCTTGAGCATCTCCCCGGTAACCATTCTGCCAACTATATCGGCGAGGGTGAAGTCCTCGACTTGATCGGTACGCCGAAAGACGGCCGCTGTCATATCGATATGGATAATGATGATGTCCTCATCGCCGACGAGGACTATACGACGATCCCGACGTCTTATGAATTGCAGAAGTTCGGCAGCTGTGGTCCGAAAGAACTGTTGCTGACGTTTGATGATGGCCCTGACGCCCGTTGGACGCCGCAGGTGCTGAAGATATTGGAGAAACATCACCTTCACGCCGCCTTCTTCATGGTCGGCGTGAATATCGAGAAGAACCTGCCGATTGTCAAGAAGGTCTTCGATGCCGGGAATATCATCGGCAACCATACCTTCGACCATCCGAATATCGCCGAGTGCACTCCGCGCCGTACGTTCATGGAACTGCGGCTGACGCGTCTGCTCATCGAGAGTATCACCGGTCATACCACCATTCTTTTCCGTGCGCCGTATAATGCCGACAGTGATCCGTCGGGGCGTGACGAATTGCTGCCGCTCATCGAGGCCCGCAACGAGAACTACCTCGATGTCGGTGAGAGCATCGATCCGGAGGACTGGGAGCCGGGTGTCAAGGCCGACCAGATCTATGAGCGTGTCATCAAGGGCGTGGAGAACGGCAACGGACATATCATCCTGCTCCATGATGCCGGTGGCACGACGCGAAAGGAGACGCTGAAGGCACTGCCGCGCATCATCGATACCCTGGAGGCCCGCGGCTACAAGTTCATCACGCTGCCGCAGTATCTCCATAAGAGTAAGGCCGTGCTTATGCCCGATATCGATAAGGGACAGGAATATTACGCCATGCAGGCGAACCTCACGCTGGCAGAGGGCGTCTATTATCTCGGCTATTTCATCAATGCCCTCTTCATCGTCTTCCTCGTCCTCGGCATCGGTCGTTTGCTCTTCATGCTGGCGCTCGTCATCAAGGAGCATAAGCAGAACCTTGCCCTGCCAAACAATATCCCTGCTGAGGCTCCGCTGGTGTCGATCATCGTGCCGGCCTATAATGAGGAGGTGAACGTCGTCAATACGCTCAATAACTTGCTCAAGCAAGACTATCCAAACTTCAATATCGTCTTTGTCGATGACGGCAGCAAGGATCATACTTATGAGGAAGTGACAAAAGCCTTCCTGGGACATCCGAAGATGCAGCTGCTCACGAAGCCCAATGGCGGAAAAGCATCGGCACTGAACTATGGCATTTCTCATACGAAAGCCGACTTTGTCGTGTGCATCGATGCCGACACACAGCTTTATCATAATGCCGTGAGCCTCCTCATGCGCCATTTCTTCGCTGACAAGGAAGGCCGCGTGGGTGCCGTGGCCGGTAATGTGAAGGTCGGTAATAAGGTGAACATGCTGACTTATTGGCAAGCTATCGAATATACGACGAGTCAGAACTTCGACCGTCAGGCTTATGCCGCTATCAATGCCATCACCGTCGTCCCCGGTGCCATCGGCGCTTTCCGCCGCAAGGCGATCCTCGATGCCGGTGGACTGACGACGGATACGCTTGCCGAGGACTGCGATCTGACCATGCGCATCCTCAAAGCCGGTTATGTCATCGGCAATGAGAACCACGCCATTGCCCTCACGGAGGCGCCGGAGAAACTCGGACAGTTTATGAAACAGCGTACGCGTTGGTGCTTCGGTATCATGCAGACATTCTGGAAACATCGTGGGGAGATGTTCAAACGCCGCTATAAAGGCCTCGGCATGTGGGCGCTGCCGAACATGCTGTTGTTCCAGTTCATCATCCCGACGTTCTCGCCGATCGCTGATCTGTTGATGATCGTGGGACTGTTTTCGGGAAATATCGGAAAGGTATTGCTCTACTACTGTCTCTTCCTCATCGTCGACGCGAGCATCTCCATCATGGCGTATGTCTATGAGCACGAACATCTGTGGAGCCTGTTGTGGATCATTCCCCAGCGTCTCTGCTATCGTTGGATCATGTACGTCGTTCTCTTCCGCAGCTATCTCAAAGCCATCAAGGGCGAACTGCAACAGTGGGGCGTACTGAAGCGGACAGGAACGGTGAAGAACATATAATCTCATCCTTCGTAGGGGCGGCCCTTGTGGCCGTCCTAACTGGGAAACAAATGGACTATCGAGGTGTTAGGACGCCACAAGAGCCGCCCCTACGGAGGAAGAACATACTAAAAAGGAAAAATCTTTAAAAAAAATTGTCTGTAATTTTTCGTGAATAAGAAAAAATGTTGTAATTTTGCAGCCGCAAATCAAGATAACACTTCTCATCATGATAAAAATGGTTTGATCATCACTGGTCATGCCGATAAACTCTACCTGAAAAGGCCCTTCACGAGAGGGCTTTCGTGACTGTTGTCACAAACACAACTAACGTATGTGGGGGCGTAAGCAATTATTCCCCCGAAAATTTGGTCAGAAGATAAAAATGTATTATCTTTGCAGCCAGAATTGTCCCATGGTGTAATGGTAGCACTACAGTTTTTGGTTCTGTCAGTCGTGGTTCGAATCCGCGTAGGACAACATCCTCCTCAGTTTATTCAAACAAGTTAAATTCCCCACTGACTGTTTTTTGTCTCCATTTTTTCTACGTGAAATTTTCTGTTCTAGGAGAGAAAAGGCTGTTTTTCGGACTTTGTTGTGGTAAATGGCTTGGAAAATTTCGTAATCAACGTGTTTAGAAAATTATCTATGGTAGATACGAGGCGTAAATGACATCGTTATGAGTCGTAAACCCCATTGAAAATTTGCATACTTATTGGTTTTGGGGCTTTGTTTTGTAGTTTTATGCGAGTATTTATGCAGTATTTTGTGCTGTGGTAAGGTTACAAATAATTATCGAATTGATAATCAGACACTTGTATATTTGTTTTAAAATTCACGTATTTGCGGGCGATCCTAAGGTTCGTGATTCCTGTGGGCAATATGAACAAATTCCGGGTGTCAAAAAAGTATCAGTGCATGAAGTGAATCTTCGACCGTAGGGGCGGCCTTTGTGGCCGTCCAAGGCCCTCGAAGAGGGCCAGAATGGTTAGCCCCAAGCGGAAGGAACGCGAGCGATAGCGAGCGGTCCTTCCACTTGGGGCTATTTATGGTCCAGCGTTGCGTCCTCGAAGAGGGCGAACTCTTGCGGTTTGGACGGCCACAAGGGCCGCCCCTACGGAGGGAGAATATGGCGTAGCGATAGCGCAGCTGGTTTTTATGGTTTTCTTTTAAAATAGAGAATAAATCGGTTTTCGTTGGCTTTATACGCCCAAATAAAAAAATGAGCGGAACCTCCACTGAGGTTCCGCTCGGTCTGCCTGTATAGAAATTGATAGGATGGTTGCCGGTTTGCGGCCCGGCAACCTTCTGGGCAGTATTTTACGCTGTTGTTACTTGCTGAGGAACTTATCGATGTCCAGAGCTGCCTTACGGCCACTGGCGAGAGCGCGGACGACGAGACTGGCACCACTGGCGGCGTCACCGGCGAGGAACACGTTCTCGGGGAACTGCGGCTGCTGGGGACGGAGGAAGCCCATGGCGAGGAGCACCATCTCTGCCTTGATGATCTCCGGCTCTTTCGCCGGCTTCATCAGCGGACGGCCACCATCGGGATTCGGCACCCACGTAATCTCCTGGACCTTTACGCCCGTCAGCTTACCATCCTTACCGAGGAACTCCAGAGAGTTGATGTTCCAGCGACGTACACAGCCTTCCTCGTGAGAGGACGTTGTCTTCAGCGTACGCGGCCAGTTCGGCCACGGATTCTTCGGATCATCGGGACCTACCGGCGGCTTCGGCATGATCTCGATCTGCGTCACGCTCTTGGCGCCCTGGCGGTGTGCTGTACCGATACAGTCGGAACCGGTATCACCACCACCGATGACGAGCACGTTCTTGCCTTTGGCATTGACGAGATCCTCTTTCTTGATTTCCTCACCGGCGAGCACGCGGTTCTCCTGTGTCAGCATCTCCAGGGCGAAATAAACACCCTTGAGGTCACGACCGGGGATGGGGAGGTCTCGTGCTGTCGGCGTACCCGTAGAGACGACAACGGCATCATATTTCTTTGCCTCATCCTCAATGACGACGATCTTATCGTTGTTGATCAGCGGGTCGTTCTGAATCGGCTGATGCTCTTTCTCCGTCTTAGAGACGGCGCGGATACCGAATTTGAAGTCGATACCCTCCTCACGCAAGATAGCCATACGACGGTCGATGACGGCCTTGTTGAGCTTGAAGTTAGGAATACCGTAGCGCAGCAGACCACCGGCATCCTCACGCGCATCGATGACCGTTACGAGGTAGCCCATCTGGTTCAACTGAGTAGCGGCGGAGAGACCGGCAGGACCGGCACCGATGACGAGTACCTTCTTGCCGTTACGCATGGGGTAGTTCGGCTTTACGTAGTCCTCCTGGAAGGCATGCTCGATGATGGCAGCCTCGTCCTCACGGTTCGTTGTCGGCTCGTGCTCCATGAGGTTCAGCACACAGGCTTTCTCGCAGAGTCCCGGGCAGATACGTCCCGTGAACTCGGGGAAGTCGTTCGTGGATGTCAGCAACTCATAAGCGAGCTTCCAGTCTCCCTTATACAAGGCATCGTTCCACTCTGGCGGCTTGTTGCCCAGCGGACAGGCCCAGTGGCAGAAAGGAACGCCACAGTCCATGCAACGGCTGGCCTGCAGACGGCGGTCGTTGCTGTTGAGGGTCTGCTCAACCTCACCGAAATCATGAATTCTATCGTTGATGGGACGGTATCCCGCCTCCTTGCGTTGTATCGTTAAAAATGCTTTTGGATTTCCCATTGTCTTGTCTTTTTAATAGTCACGTTGCATATCTGCGATCTTCTGCTGGAGCTTCTTCACCTGTTCCTCCTGGAGGACACGCTTGTACTCGATAGGTACAACCTGGATGAAGTGCTCGACGTAGTGGTTCCAGTCGTCGAGCATCGTACGGGCGAGCTTGGAGCCAGTGTAGAGATAGTGCTGGCGGATGAGCTCGTGGAGCTCCTTGCGGTAGCTGCTCTCCTCGACGAGGTTGATTTCCACCATATCCATATTACAGAAGTAATCGAAGTTGTGGTTCTTATCCCATACGTAAGCGACACCACCACTCATACCGGCGGCGAAGTTACGGCCTGTCTCACCGAGGACGACGACACGGCCACCCGTCATATACTCACAGCAGTGATCACCGGCACCTTCGATGACGGCGATGGCGCCAGAGTTACGAACGGCGAAACGCTCACCGACCTTTCCGTTGATATAGAGCTCACCACTCGTAGCACCATACAGACCGGTGTTACCGGCGATGATGTTGTCCTCTGCAGCGAAGTTGCTGCGGATCGGCGGGAGGATAGAGATACGACCACCGGAGAGACCCTTGGCGAAGTAGTCATTGGTCTCGCCCTCGAGCTTGAAGTCGACACCCTTCACGAGGAAGGCACCGAAACTCTGACCGGCGGAGCCCTTGAACTTCACATTGATGGTCTTGTCGGGCAGACCGGCCTCACCATATTTAGAAGCGATGACACCGCTGAGCATCGTACCGACGGCACGGTTCGTATTGCGGATGGCATAGTCGAGGTTGACCTCTTCCTTGTCCTCAATAGACTTCTGGCAAGCGTTGATGAGTTGCTGGTCGAGGATACCACTGAGGTCGTGCTCCTGCGTCTTCGTGCAGTAGAGACTGCTGTCGCCCGTCTCCTGATGAAGGAGATGACTGAAGTCGAGCGTCTCCCACTTCGGGTTATCGGTGTGCTTCGGAACGATGAGGTCCGTACGGCCCACGATATCGTTGAGAGAGGTGAAGCCCATGTCGGCGAGGTATTCACGAACCTCCTGAGCGAGGAACTTGAAGTAGTTGATGACGTAGTGATAATCGCCACGGAAATGAGCGCGGAGCTTCGGATCCTGGGTAGCGACACCCATCGGACAGGTGTTCTGGCTACACTTACGCATCATCACACAACCGAGGGTGATCAGTGCGGCAGTACCGAAACCAAACTCCTCAGCACCGAGGAGCGCCATCATGATGACGTCACGGCCACTCTTCAACTGTCCATCGACCTGCAGGCGGACGAGAGAGCGCAGGCCGTTCTTGACGAGTGTCTGCTGGGTCTCTGCGATACCGATCTCAGGAGAGATACCGGCGAAACGCATGGAGGAAGCAGGACTGGCACCCGTACCGCCTTCAGCACCGGAGATGACGATAAGATCTGCTTTTGCCTTCACAACACCGGCGGCAATCGTACCGACACCACTCTCAGCAACGAGCTTCACGGAAATAGCGGCCTTCGGATTGACATTCTTCAGATCGAAGATCAGCTGCTTCAGATCCTCGATAGAATAGATATCATGATGAGGCGGCGGAGAGATGAGGGAGATGCCCGGGATGGAGTGACGGGTCTTGGCGATAATCTCGTTGACCTTGAAGCCCGGCAGCTGGCCACCCTCACCAGGCTTAGCGCCCTGGGCAACCTTAATCTGAATCTCTTCGGCATTGACGAGGTATTCGGTGGTGACACCGAAACGTCCGGAAGCCACCTGCTTCGTCTTTGAACTCAGGGAGATACCGTCGACCGTCTCGTGGAAACGCTCGCTGTCCTCACCACCTTCACCGGTGTTACTACGTGCGCCGAGGTAGTTCATAGCCAGAGCGAGAGCTTCATGAGCCTCTTTTGACAGGGCACCGAAACTCATAGCACCGGTAACGAAGTGACGGACGATCTTCTCAACAGGCTCCACCTTATTAATATCGATGGGGTTCTTCTTATAGTCGAAGAAGTCACGGATGAAGATCGGCTCTTCCTTATGGTCTACGAGATCTGTATATTTCTTGAAGAGGTTATAGTCGCCCTTACGTGTAGCAAGCTGCAGTGTGGCGATGGTCTCCGGATTCCAGGCATGCTTGATACCGTCCTTACGATAGTGGAACTGGCCGAAGTTCGGCAGGAATTTCGGACCGACGAGCTCACCCTTCGCGTTGCGGTGCTCACCCTTGCCGAAGGCCTTGTCGTGGAAGGCGATGGCATCCTTTGCGATGGTCTTCAGACCGATACCGCCGATGCTGCTCGTCTCCGTGCCGAAGTAGGTCTTCAGCAGACTCTCCGAAAGACCGACAGCCTCGAAGATCTGTGCGCCACGGTAGGAACGGATGGTAGAGATACCCATCTTTGCCATGATCTTGTACAGACCCTTCTTCACGGCCTTGATATAGTTGGCTTCGGCAGTAGGATAGTCCTCCTGGATCTTGCCGCGCTTGACGAGGTCGTCGAGGACGGCGTAAGTCATATACGGACAGAGGGCGCTGGCACCATAGCCGAGCAGCAGGGCAGCGTGCATCACCTCTCGGATTTCACCGCTCTCAACGATCAGCGCTGTCTGCACACGCTTACCGACATTGATGAGGTAGTGGTGTACGGCACTCACGGCGAGGAGTGACGGGATGGCGACATGATTCTCGTCGACATCACGGTCGGAGAGGATGATATAGTTGTAACCGTCGTCGACACTCTTCTCGGCAGCCTTGCAGAGCTTGTCGAGGGCTTCGTGGAGACCTTCAGCACCTTTCTCACGCTCGAAGAGCATGGGGAGTTTGATGGTATTGAAGCCTTTATAACGGATGTTACAAAGGATGTCGAGCTGCGTATTGGTCAGGATCGGGTGGGGCAGACGGACCATCTTACAGTTGGTCTCATCAGGATTAAGGATACCCGTACCGACACGGCCGATATACTCGGTGAGACTCATCACGAGGTTCTCACGGATAGAGTCGATAGCCGGGTTCGTGACCTGCGCGAACTGCTGACGGAAATAGTTGAAGAAGATCTGCGGCTTCTCGGAGAGGACAGCCAGCGGCGTATCATTACCCATGGAAGCGGTAGGCTCCTGGCCTTTCGTTGCCATCGGGACAATCGTGCCGTCGACATCCTCCTCACCAAATCCGAACTCAATCTCCTTACGTGTGAGGTTCTCAACGGAGTTGGAGACCTTACGGCCACTGTGGATCTTCTCGAGCTGGATACGGTTTGTGTTCAGCCACTGACGGTAGGGATGCTCGGCAGCGAGACGCTCCTTGATTTCACCATCATAGTAGATCTTGCCTTCCTGCGTATCAACGAGGAGAATCTTACCAGGCTGCAGACGTCCTTTCTCAGCGATCTCCGTAGGATCGAAGTCGAGGACACCGGCCTCGGAAGCGACGACCATCGTGTCGTTCTTCGTGATGGTGTAACGAGCCGGACGCAGACCATTACGGTCGAGCATACCACCGGCGTAGCGGCCATCGCTGAAGAGGAGGGCGGCAGGACCGTCCCACGGTTCCATGAGGATGGAGTAATATTCATAGAAGGCCTTCAGGTCTTCGGAGATGGGGTTCTTGTCGTTGAAGCTCTCAGGAACCATGACAGCCATGGCGTGAGGCAGGGACAGACCACTCATGACGAAGAACTCGAAGACATTGTCAAGACTAGCGGAGTCACTCATTCCCGGCTGAACGATCGGGGAGATCTCGTGGATATCGCCGAGGGCAGGAGAGGAGAGGACGCTCTCACGGGCCTTCATCCATGAGCGGTTGCCACGGATGGTATTGATCTCACCGTTGTGGGCGAGCATACGGAACGGCTGTGCCAGCGACCAGGTCGGGAAGGTGTTCGTGGAGAAACGGCTGTGGACGAGTGCCAGACCGGAAGTGAAATAGTTTTTTGTTAGATCAGGATAATACTGACGGAGCTGCAGAGAGGAGAGCATACCTTTATATACGATGCTCTTGCTCGACAGTGAGCAGATATAAAAGTCCTTGTCGTGGACACGACGCTCGATCTTCTTACGGATGATATACAGGGTACGCTCGAAGGTCGGTACCTTGTCGTCGGTGACGCCCGTGACGAATACCTGCTTGATGTCGGGCTCCGACTTCAGCGCAGCCTCACCGAGACAGTCGGGATTCGTGGGGACATTACGGAGATGCATCAGGGACAGGCCCTCACGCTCAATCTCCTCAATCATAATGGAAAGGATCTCCTGCTGGCGCTTCTCGTCCTTAGGCAAAAAGACCAGTCCGGTACCATATTTTCCCTTCTCGGGAACAGGGATACCCTGCAGAAGAATAAACTCATGAGGAATCTGCAGTAAGATTCCGGCACCATCTCCCGTCTTGCCGTCGGCTCCTTCTGCACCACGATGGCGCAGGTTCTCCAGAACCTTCAAGGCATTATCAACGAGATCATGGCTCTTGTTGCCGTGGATGTTCACGACCATTCCTACGCCGCACGCATCGTGCTCGTAGGACGCATTATACAATCCTTTTGCCATAAACGCTAGTATTATAATTCAGTTATTATCTATTTCCTATCAATTTGGTTGCAAAGATACAAGTTTTATTTCAAAAAAGCGCAAAAAATGATGGAAAAACTTATAAAAAACTTTTGAAAACTTACGATTATTAAGTGAAATTACATAAATATACAGTTTTAACGTGTTTTTTTGTAGGTTAATCAGGTGTCAGATTACAAAATGAATGTAGGGACCTAATTTATTATGTTCCGCGATGGGCGGATCATGATAAATCATGTCCCTACACA
The DNA here is from genome assembly GCA_029226205.1 of Prevotellaceae bacterium. Lineage (GTDB taxonomy): Bacteria > Bacteroidota > Bacteroidia > Bacteroidales > Bacteroidaceae > Prevotella. The sequence continues at coordinate 10,609 of JAQXXT010000049.1, read as the reverse complement.
TATTACATATATCCCAATGCCCGGAGGATATCGTTGAGGTTCGCCACGACAAGGAGGACGATGAGGATGGCGAAGCCAACATATTCCGCCTTGACGAGGAAGTTCTCACTCGGTTTGCGGTGCGTGATCATCTCATAGAGGAGGAAGGCCACGTGGCCGCCGTCGAGGGCCGGGATCGGCAGGATATTCATGAAGGCGAGGATGATGCTCAGGAATGCCGTCATCTTCCAGAACACATACCAGTCCCACTGTGCGGGGAAGAGATTACCAATGGCACCGAAGCCGCCGAGACTCTTCACGCCGTCGGCGGAGAAGACATACTTCATGTCGTCGACATAGCTCTTCAGCACATTCCAGCCATATTTAATACCGGCGGGAATACTCTGGAGGAAAGAATAGGTGATATGCGTCTGCTTATAGTCTTTGAGGACATTCGTAAAGACAGCACCAATCTTCACGTCGGATGTCAGCGTGATCATTGCCGTGTCGGCCTTCGCGGCACCGGCATGCTGGAAGACGATGGGCACGGTGAGGATCTTCACGCTGTCGGCATGGCTCATGCCTTTGTTGAGGTCATCCTGTTTGGCCTGTATGGCAAGCATGAAATCTCCATAGGTATTGATTTTCTTACCGTTGATAGCGAGGATCTTGTCGCCATGGCGGATACCGGCCTTATCAGCCGGGTAACCTTTGACGATGTTGTCGACGGTATTCGGCATATAGGGAACCATAAAGGTCGGCTTGGCTTTCAGCATGTCCAGCAGATTGATATCTCCGGGCAGAGAGATGCTGACTTTCTTACCGTGGCGCAGTACGTCGACGCGGTGGGCCTCACTGATCTTACGGTAGACATCGACATTGAAATCCTTGAATGTCACCTGGTCTGTACCGATGAGGATATCATGATCCCGGAAACCATAAGACTTAGCTTCCTGGTTGAACTGCATACCATAGCTCATGTCTTTCGTGGCGACATAAGTCTCGCCCCAATGGAACATGATGGCAGCGTAAATCACGAGGGCCGTGATGAAGTTGACGAGGACACCGCCGACCATGATCAGCAGGCGCTGCCAGGCGGGCTTGGAACGGAACTCCCACGGCTGGGCGGGCTTCTTCATCTGTTCGGTATCGAAACTCTCGTCGATCATACCGGCAATCTTACAGTAGCCGCCGAGAGGCAGCCAGCCGATGCCATAGGTAGTCTCACTATGTTTCGGTTTGAACTCGAAGAGATGGAACCAGGGATCGAAGAAGAGGTAGAACTTCTCCACTCTTACGCCGAAGAGCTTGGAGAAGAAGAAGTGGCCTCCTTCGTGGAGGAGAACCAGTAGAGAGATGGCCAAGGCGAACTGAAGGGCCTTGATCAGAAAAATTTCCATTGTCTTATAAGAGTGATGTTGCTATTTTACGGGCTTCGGCGTCGGTCTGCATATAGACGTCGTAGTCGGGATTCTTGTCGAAAGTGGCTTTCGCCATCGTCTTCTCGATGACATCTGCCATACCGAGGAACGAGCAATCGCCACGGCGGAAAGCGGCATTGACGACCTCGTTGGCGGCATTGAGGATACACGGCATGTTACCACCCTGATGGATGGCATCGTAAGCCAAGGCCAGACACGGGAACTTCTTCGTGTCGGGCTTAAAGAAGTCGAGGTGCTGGATCTCGAAGAGGTTCAGCCGGTCACCGTTGAGGCTCAGCCGCTCCGGGAACGAGAAGGCATACTGGATCGGCAGCCGCATATCGGGGACGCCGAGCTGCGCTTTCACGGCACCGTCCTTGAACTGTACGCCACTATGGACGACGCTCTGCGGGTGGATGAGTACCTCTATCTTCTCTGCGGGGACGCCGAAGAGCCATTTGGCTTCGATGACCTCAAAGCCTTTGTTCATCAGTGACGCGGAGTCGATGGTGATCTTTGCGCCCATGTCCCAGGTAGGATGGCGGAGGGCATCGGCGGCAGTAACAGTCTTCAGCTGTTCATGGGAGAAGAGACGGAAGGGGCCGCCGCTGCATGTCAGCAGGATTTTGTCAATCTCATTCTGGTCTTCTCCGACGAGACTCTGGAAGATTGCGCTGTGCTCACTGTCCACGGGAAGGATAGGAGCGTGGTTCTCCTGTGCCAGCTGGCAGATGAGCTCACCGGCGACGACGAGCGTCTCCTTGTTGGCCAGACAGATCTTCTTATGGGCGCGGATGGCATGGATCGTCGGCGTCAGTCCGGCAAAACCGACCATGGCAGCGAGGACCATATCAATGGGTTCAGCCTCTACAATCTCGTTGAGGGCCTGCTTGCCGGCATAGACCTTGATGTCGGGCTCGTCGGCGAGGAGCTGCTGCAGCTCGTCGTAATGGGCCTCGTTGGCAATGACGACGGCGGCAGGATGGAAGGTCTTCGCCTGTTGGGCGAGCTTCTCCACACTGTTATTGGCCGTGAGGCAGTAAGCCTCATAACGGTCAGGATGTTGGGCGATGACATCGAGGGCCTGCGTACCGATGGAACCGGTAGAGCCGAGGATACATATTTGTTGCTTTTTCATTGTTGTTCTAATTGAGATCGAGGAGACCATCGGGGATGCGCATGACGAGGCGGCGGCCCTGCTGGTCAATATCGGTGATGAGGTCGTCACTCATCGGGATAAGAAGTTGACGGCCGTCGGGTGTCTCCACCTCCATGAGGAGATTGGCAGTACTGTCGTCGATGGCGCAGATCGTTCCAATGGGCGTGCCGGCCTCTTCTTCATTAGCCGTGGCGGCATTGTCTTTGTCTTCGTTAGCCGTGGCGGCATCGTTATCCCCGGCATCCACGAGGGTGTAGCCGATGAGCTGTGACAGTGAGGCTTCACCTTCAGCTTCCTCGGCTTTCTCACGCGGGAAGAAGACGTCGCAGCCCGTGAGCGTGCGCGCCTGTTCCTGGGTGTCGATATCCTCGAACTTCATGAGTGCTGTCTCGTCATTCTTGAAACGGTATTCCTCCATGAAGAAAGGTACGAGGATGCCGTCAACATCAAGGATGAGATATTCGGCATCCGTGCGGTCGAAGATGTCATCGTCGAAATTGAAAGTCACCTCACCTTTCACGCCGTGCGGCTTTCCGATTACACCTATTTTATATATAGAGTCTCTGGAGATCATTTATTTTTTTATTTTATCCGTCGGATTCGCATTGTGAAAGCCGTACCGGATTCGCATTTTTGAATGCCGTTCCGGATCCGTGATTTGAATGCCGTTCCGGATCTGCGATTTGAATGCCGTTCCGGCATCGGGCCGCCACAAGGGACGGCCCCTGCAAGTGGATCGTGGGGCAGAGCATGATAATCATGTCCCTACGAGAGTAGAGCATGATGAATCATGTCCCTACTCGCTGACACGGCGGATGCAGGCACCGAGGCGGTTCAGACGATTCTCGATATCCTCGTAGCCGCGGTCGATCTGTGCGATATTCTCAATGCGACTCGTGCCATGGGCATCCATGGCAGCGATGAGCAGGGCGATACCGGCACGGATATCCGGACTGCTCATACGGCCGGCACGCAGCGTGCGATGGCGGTCATGACCGACGACGACGGCACGGTGGGGATCACAGAGGATAATCTGTGCACCCATATCTATGAGTTTATCGACGAAGAACAGACGACTCTCAAACATCTTCTGATGGATGAGGACGGTACCCTTCGCCTGGGTTGCCACGACGAGGAGAACGGACAATAGGTCCGGCGTCAGTCCCGGCCACGGGGCATCGGCGAGCGTCATGATCGTGCCATCGATGAACGACTCCACGGCATAATGTTTCTGCTGTGGGATAACGAGATCGTCATCTTCCACGTGGATCTTCACGCCGAGACGGCGGAAAGCATCGGGGATGATGCCGAGGTTCTTCACCGAACAGTCTTTGATGCGTACACCATCACCGCACATGGCCGCCATGCCGATGAAGGATCCTACCTCGATCATGTCGGGAAGAATATGATGGGTAGCGCCATGGAGCTCCTTCACGCCGACGATGGTAACGAGGTTACTGCCGATACCGCTGATGTTGGCACCCATGCGGTTCAGCAGATGACAGAGCTGCTGGATATACGGTTCGCAGGCAGCATTATAGATCGTTGTCGTACCTTCGGCCATGACGGCAGCCATGATGACATTCGCCGTACCCGTGACGGAAGCCTCGTCGAGAAGCATATAGGTGCCTTTGAGTTTCTTGGCCTGAATCTCATAGACATTACGCTCCTCATCGCGGACGAACTTCGCGCCGAGATGCTTGAAACCAAGGAAATGGGTGTCGAGGCGGCGGCGTCCGATCTTGTCACCACCGGGCTGTGCCACCGTAGCCTTACCGAAACGTCCCAGGAGGGGACCGATCATCAGCACACTACCGCGGAGCTGCGCACACTTATGGACGAAGTCCGTGCTGCCGAGATAGTGAAGGTCAAGTTCGTCAGACTGGAATGTGTAGTCGTGGGCGCTGTGGCGCGTCACCTTCACGCCGATGTCCTGCAGCAGTTTGATGAGGTTGTTGACATCAAGGATATTCGGGATGTTGTCGATATGTACCGGCTCTGTCGTCAGCAGAGTGGCACAGATCACCTCCAGGGCCTCGTTCTTGGCGCCCTGGGGCGTGATAGTTCCGTGGAGGGGATGTCCTCCTTCAATGATGAACGACTCCATAGGCCTATTTGCGTTTCTTCTTTCCGTTGTTGTTCGTATTGCCGCTATCCAGTTTGATGTGGTCAAACTGGAAACTGTCGAGATCGAGCTGGATGACGCCATCGGTGAAACGGGCGAGGTCGGATGCGACTTTCTCGTCATCGCAAGAGCCGTGGCTCCACTGCATGAGGTCACGTTTCATCTGATTGGCTGTGATACGTACGAGTTCGTCACGCTCAGGTCCCGGCTCCATGTGCTTGAGCTGGTCGAAGACTTCGAACATCAGATTGCCGTAATGCCGGATAGGGATCCGCTTCATCGGATATTCGATGGGGTTCGGACGGGTCTGACGGACCTGACGAGCCTCCTCTACATCGTAAGGATAGTCGATGTCGAGCTTGAAATGACTCATCATGGCGAGATGATCCCACAGCTTACGGTCGTAGTCCTCCGCATCCTGGTCGGCGGGGAACATCCGTCGCATGATGGTGACGATCGTCTCGGCACAGACCTGTCGCTCGTTGCGGTCGGGGATGTTGACACAGTAGTCGACCATGTTCTGTACCACACGGCCATACTCCGGGAGCACGAGCTGCTCGCGCTGGGTATTATAGTCCAATCCTTGTATATTCATATTATAACAGTTTCTTGGGTTTCTTGGCAACGAAGTCTTTCAGATAGAACGGCACGAAATAAGCCACATCCTCGTAGTGTTCCTCGGCGATACGTTTCTCCGCCAGCGGGAACATGTTCTTTGCCAGCGGCTCGATGTTCGGAATGAGATGGGCATTGGGATGGTTGATGGCCTCCATACATTTGGCGGCACCATTACCGAAGAAATAGACGGGTCCGCGGTCGAGATACTCCTTATAGGTATCGGCATCGACAACATCGGCCTGGATGGGACGGATCTCCTTCAGACTGCGGTCGAAGACCTGTGCGTAGACTTCCATGCGGCGCGCGTCGACCATTGGCACGAGCAGGGCGTTCTCCTCGGGGATGAGCTCCTTGAGGAGTACGGGCACGCAGAGGAGCTCGAGCGTCGGGACGGCGATGAGCTTCAGGCCACGGCCATAGCAGATACCCTTGGCCATGGACGTGCCGATACGCAGTCCGGTGTAGGATCCGGGGCCTCCACTGACAGCGACGGCATCGAAAGGAATGGCGTGATTGTCTGTGAAAGAGAGAGCCTCGTCAACAAACTGACCCAACTGCTCAGCATGATTAGGACCGCTGTGGTCCTCTTTGTTGAAAATACATTCACCGTTCTGAGAGACGGCGACAGAGCACACATTTGTGCTCGTTTCAATGTTCAATATGACCGACATAAAAAATATTTTCTTATTATAAGGTGCAAATTTACTGATTTTTCCCGATTTTTTTGTAGATTTGCAGAAATTTAACGTGAACTATTATGATACAATCCATGACTGGCTATGGAAAAGCCGTAGCCACTTACAAAGGAAAGAAGATCAATGTAGAGATTAAATCACTGAATTCGAAGAGTCTGGACCTCTCCACGCGTATTGCTCCTATCTACCGTGAGAAAGAGATGGAGATCCGTCGCGTCATCACGAAAGCGCTTGAGCGCGGCAAGGTGGACTTCGCCATCTGGGTGGAGAAAGAGGCGGGCTCTGACGCCACGCCTGTCAACGGCGCTCTGGTGGAGAACTACTACCATCAGATTAAGGATCTCTCCCAGCGTACGGGTATTCCCGAGCCGCAGGACTGGTTCTCTGTCCTCCTCCGTCTCCCTGATGTGCTGACATCGACAGAGACGGAGACGCTCGATGATGAGGAGTGGGCCGTGGCCTCGAAGGCCATCGATGAGGCTATTGCCGGTCTGAAGGCTTTCCGCCGTCAGGAGGGTGCCGCTCTGGAGAAGAAGTTCCATGAGAAGGTCGACAACATTGAGAAACTGCTGCAGAGCATCGAGCCCTACGAGAAGAGTCGTGTGCCGAAGATCAAGGAGCAGCTTATCAAGAATCTCGAACAGATTCCCGAGGTCGACTACGACAAGAACCGTTTGGAGCAGGAGCTGATCTATTATATTGAGAAGCTCGACATCAGTGAGGAGAAACAGCGTCTGACGAATCATCTGAAATATTTCCGTGAGACCATGGAGGAAGAGCGTCCTGTCGGCAAGAAGCTCGGTTTCATCGCTCAGGAGATGGGTCGTGAGATCAACACCACGGGCTCGAAGAGCAACAATGCCGAGATGCAGAATATCGTGGTGAAGATGAAGGACGAATTGGAACAGATCAAGGAGCAGGTCCTCAATGCCCTGTAAACCGATCCCCAATGATTTATCCATGTCTTTTTACAATCAGCATTTTTGAACGTCTAAAGCGAAAGTTATGGTTGGAAAATTGATTATTTTCTCTGCCCCTAGCGGATCCGGAAAGAGTACGATCGTGCAGTGGCTCATGCGCGAGCATCCCGAGTTGAACCTCGCCTTCTCTATCAGTTGTACGAGTCGTGCCCCACGGGGCACGGAGCGTGATGGTGTGGAGTATTTCTTCCTCACTCCCGAGGCTTTCAAGGCGAAGATTGCCGCCGGTGAGTTCCTCGAGTATGAGGAGGTCTACGAGAACCGTTTCTATGGTACGTTGAAGTCACAGGTAGAGACACAGACGGCCCGTGGTGAGAATGTCGTCTTCGATGTTGACGTGAAGGGCGGCTGCAATATCAAGCAGTTTTATGGTGACCGTGCCATGAGCATCTTCATCCAGCCGCCATCGATCGAGGAGCTGCGGCGCCGTCTTGTAGGTCGTGCCACCGACGCCCCTGAGGTTATCGAGCAGCGCCTGGCCAAAGCCAGCTATGAGCTGACATTTGCGCCGAAGTTCGATCATGTCGTTGTCAATGATGACCTGGCCACTGCCGAGCAGCAGACGTATGCCCTGATCAAAGCATTTCTGGAGCAGAAATAATGATGCACAGCAGACGGCGTGTCGGCCTCTTCGGCGGCAGTTTCAATCCCATCCATGTGGGACATATCGCGTTGGCCAAGGCATTGCGGCGTCAGGGTGGCCTCGACGAGGTGTGGTTTCTCGTGACGCCGCAGAACCCGTGGAAGCAGCAGAAAGATCTCCTTGCCGATGAGGAACGGCTGGCACTCGTCAGGGAGGCGGTGAAAGGGGAGGACGGTCTTGTGGCCAGTGATTATGAGTTTCATCTCCCCAAGCCGTCGTATACCCTCCATACCCTCCGTGCGCTTCGGAAGGATGACCCCGATACGGATTTCGTCCTTCTTATCGGCGGTGACAACTGGGCCGCCTTCGACCACTGGTATGGCTATGCGGAGATTCTCAGGGATTATCCCATCATTGTCTACCCCCGTGACGAGCATCCCGTGAATCCGCCGTTGCCCGAGGGACTCCCCGTGCGTGGCGTGCAGATTGTCCATACGCCGCTGTTGCCCGTGAGCAGCACGCTCATCCGTGAACGTGTGCGTGCCGGCGAGTCCATCCATGGCCTTGTGCCCGCTTGTATCGAGCAACGGGTGATCAAGGATTATTTTGTAGGGACATGATTTATCATGTTCCGCCAAAACAAAAAACTGATGAAGAAAAAATATGAGTTTGATTAAGAAGGTATTTACCATCGTAGACAAGGTCCTCGTGCCGATCAAGACCAATCCGATCTTTTTCGGTTTCATGTATGCCCTCGGCATCCTCTGTGCGCTGTGCACGATGCCCGGCGGCCACGGACCACAGATCTATGACAATCTCTATCTGGAGCTGTTCTTCGACCTCTATATCGTCTGTCTGATATTGACGCCGATACCGAAGAGGGTGAGGAACATCATCAAGGGACTGTTGTATGTCATCCTCTATGCCACGGCCCTCGTGGATGTCTACTGTTTTGTGAACTTTGACTCCACGCTGAACCCGTCAATGCTCATGCTCGTCAATGAGACCGACAGCCGTGAGGTGGGTGATTTCTTCTCTTCCCTCGTCGACGCCGACCTTGTGTTCAGTAAGGTAGGCTGGATATTGCTGTTGATCCTCTGTCACATCCTCTTCCGCATGCGCCACTGGATCTTCCGCAAACTGCATGTCGATCAAAAGATGGCAGCCCTTCATGAGCGTGTAGCCTATGTCTTCCGTCATCAGTTGAAACTCATTCCCCGTTGTATGGGTTCCATCGTCCTCGTGCTCCTCGTGTGGAGTGCCGTGGCCAGTTGGCCGAACAAGATGGCACTGCATAAGCTCTTCAGCGGTACGTCCATCGGAGAGGTGGAGCATACGTTGACGGAGAAGGACCATGGAGAACTCTATGAGCCGATCTACCGTCTGGTCTTCAGCCTTTATGCCAATCATCTCGCCAATCAGCAGTTGGTGACGCTGATGAAGGCCGCCGGAACGGTGAAGGTCGACAGTTGTGACTATAAGTCTCCTACGATCGTATTGATAATAGGAGAGAGCTACGGCCGTCAGCACAGTCAGCAGTATGGTTATTTCATGGAGACGACGCCTAATCAGGTACGGATGCAGAAGCAGGGCTCACTGATTAAGTTTGATGATGTCGTGACGTGTTGGAACCTTACGAGTTACGTGTTCAAGAATGTCCTCTCCCTCCATGTCGTCGGCGAGCCGGGAGAGTGGTGCGATTATCCCCTCTTCCCCGAGCTGTTCCGCAAGGCGGGCTATCAGGTGACGTTCCTGACGAATCAGTTCCTCCCCGCGGCCAAGCAGGCGGTGTATGACTTCAGTGGCGGTTTCTTCCTCAATGATCCTGCCTTGAGCAAGTATCAGTTTGACCTCCGGAATCATAGGCTCTATCAGTATGATGAAGGCTTGCTGCACTGTTATGATGACTTTGTGAAACAAGGCAAGATCAAACTCGGTGGGAAGAAGGACCATAACCTCATCATCTTCCATCTCATCGGTCAGCATGTGGCCTATCAGGACCGCTATCCCGCCGGCCGCAACTATTTCTGGGCCAGCAGCTACCAGGATAAGCGTCCCGACCTCAACGACCACCAGCGTAAGATTCTGTCGTATTATGACAATGCGTGCCGGTATAATGACTCCATCGTCAATCAGATCGTTAGACGCTTCCGTAAGGAGAATGCCGTCGTGATCTATATGCCGGACCATGGTGAGGAATGCTTTGAGGGCAACCGCAACTTCTTCTGCCGCAACCATAGCGCGAAGATTGACTGGCCGTTGGCCCATTATGAGTTTGAGATTCCGTTCTGGATCTACTGCTCACCGTCCTACCGTCGTCAGCATCGTCAGATCTTCCGCAGCATCATCCGTGCCCGTCATAAGAAGTTCATGACGGATGCCCTGCCGCATCTCTTGCTCGATCTCGCGGGAATCCATGCGAAGGATTATCATGCGAAGTATGACCTCATCAGTCCTGATTATGATGAGAACCGGCCGCGTATCCTGAAGAATAGTGCGGACTACGACAAGCTGAGAGAAGGAAAGAAGTAAAAAAGTAAAGAAGTAAAGAAGTAAACGTAGGGACATGATTCATCATGATCCGTCCAATGTGGGTGCGTGGCCACAACATGGTGGCCACCTACTGGTGTAAATGAAATAATATTTATATGAATGCTGAATTCTTGTCACGGGCGGAATGCAATGTGCTGCGGGGAATCGCCATTATCGGGATTTTCCTGCACAACTACTGTCATTGGCTCGGACCGATCGTGAAAGAGAACGAATACCAGTTCTTCAAGTCGAATGTCATCGGACTCAACGGCGAACTCGTGTCGCCCGATGCCGACCTTCCCGTCCATCTGTTGTCGTTCTTCGGCCATTATGGCGTGCCTGTGTTCCTCTTCCTGAGTGCTTACGGCCTCGTGATGAAATATGAGGACGGGCTCGGACTGCCGGAAGGAGAGCGGAGGGTAGAGCCGAATGCCTTTGACTTCGTACGCTATCATTTCCTGAAACTCTTCAAGATGATGATTGTCGGTTTCGTGGCTTTCACGATGCTCGACCAGAT
>JAQXXT010000048.1 GCA_029226205.1 Prevotellaceae bacterium | reverse complement strand
TTGATATTCCGGTCTTCGTTGCATACGGCGGTACTCGTGCAGCCCATGCAGATAAGGAACATAAGCTGCTACATGCTGATCCTTCTTCAACTCTTGCGCAATGGCCGATGAAGGATTATAACGATGAAGATTCAGTGCTTCTTCAAGACGAATGATGCCATGTCCCAGTTGGGCATAGATGGCAAGACTCCAGTCGTAATGCATGAAGGGAATGCGCCGCGCCATAGCCCAATGGTCGTGTGTTCGGGCGAAATCACCGCGCAGCAGCATCGTATGTCCCGCAAAACCGGCGAAGAGAAGAGCCTCCAGCTGATACTGCTGACGGACAAGGACGGAATGTTCACGGTCGGGGCCACGGTCATAACAGGAAAAGCAGATATCATGCTCACCGATAGCGGCCACTTGTTTACTGATTTTCTCCGGATACCAGATATCATCCTGATCGGAGAGAGCCACAAAGTCGCCCGTCGTCCGCATCGTCGCCGATTCAAAATTCTCATCAAGTCCTTTATTCTGCTCATTTACATAAACCTGAATAAAAGGATAACGAACAGCATATTCCTTACAAATATCCACAGTATGGTCCGTAGAACCATCATCCTGAATGATCAGTTCCTTCAACGGGTAAGTCTGGGCGATAATCGAGTCTAACTGTTCCCGGATATATCGCTCCCCGTTATACGTACACATCACTATCGATACACTTTTCGTGGCTTCCATCACTGTATTCTTTTTGGCAAAGTTACGAGATTGACTACGCTTGCATCTCTCGACAGAAATCTTCAAAAATATATTGATCACTCAATAGTTGAAGTCCACTGTCGGGGTTATTTAATAATTCGAAGGTCCTTGAACGATAGAACAAGTCCATCGCCTTTTCCGCTGAGATATCCAGCCGGTCCCGAATCATTTCTATTATTCTGGCTGTTTTACGCCATAATACTTGATCTCGCATTTATATTAACTGTTTGGATTCAATAAAAATAAGATTACGGTCTACAACCTCTTGGTTCAATATACACATCTGATGAGTAGGTCTTGCAAATCGCAATAATCCCAAGGCTTGCTCTACCGTAATACGGCCAGCATAGAAATCTTCAACCGTATCAATCACTTGGTCATTGGCAACACCGCCTTCTACAATATCATAGTCCTTCCATGGCTCTTCACCTCTTCTGCTCGCCACAATAAACTCCAACCACTCTTGATTATAATTTGGCAAAGATAGAACCCTAGCTTGGCCTTGATGTAGAATACGCTCATCAAACTGATAAACATTAAGAGTCGGTGTATGTAGGTTACGAATCACACACACTCGTTTCGCCCATTTCTCTGCCTGCTCTTTCAAAGAAGTAACATAAAAGCCTGGACCGAAATCTAATGCTCTCCGCCCTACACGAACCAACGGTTCTCTCACTTCCGTATATGAACCATGATATAGTTTCATTGTTCTCTTGCTTTTAAAGCCTCTTCAACACTCCATGCCACACCATCAATACTCTCTGTATGAAGAGTATCATAGCAGTCAAAAAGGAGTTGCTTGATCAGGTCGTATTTTTTTAACCGCAAATAGATATCCCTTGGACTGGTCTTCAACCGACGGGCAGCCGCCCCAATGGCAAGTACAGCGAAATGAATCTCTCTGTCCTGCATGATATGATTTCTTACTTCCATAGGCTTATTCTTTTTGGCAAAGTTACGAGAAAAAAAAGAAAAGAACAAACTTTACTGAGAAATAAAAAAATATTTTGTACTTTTGCAAGCCGCAAAGGATAAAATCAATGATGATACGAAAGCAACGGAACATATTACTTCTTCTTATGACCCTTCTGGTCTATAGTCAGAGCTACGGACATGAAGGGAATATAGAGTCAGCGACGACCGGCTTTTACGACAATCCCGTTCTCAAAGACATTGACGCACCCGATGGCTGTATCTGGCGTGATTCGACAACGAAGACGTTCTATGCGTTCTATTCCATTCAGAACGACAACAGCAAGCATATCTACAAGAGTCAGAATCTCGTTGACTGGACAGACACCGGTAAGCCGGCATTCACCGAAGAAGATTTCCACAAGATAGTCAGTGGCACGAGCGAGCCGTCCCCGACGAGTATCGGTCTGTGGCTGTGGGCTCCGCAAGTGATTTACCGTCACGGGAAATATCTGATGTATATCGCCATCGCCGGTAATGACAGTTGTAAGATCCATTCCGGCATCGCCGTCCTTAGCTCCGACAATCCCGACGGCTATTTCCGTTTCCATGGCATTGTCACCTCTTACGGCGGCTATGACTCGCTGCACTATCCCAGTAATGGCATCTACTGTTCCATCGATCCTTATCCCGTCGCCGATGAAAAGGGAAGGCTGTGGCTTTTCTTCGGCAGTGTGGGACAGGTCTATCGCATCCGTCTTGCCGACGACGGTCTTTCCGTCTTTCCCGGAGCGCATTACCAACTGATGGCCGGAAGCTATAGCAGAGGCAATCCCAACAAATCCCGTCTCTGTGAGGGAACCTATCTCTATAAACATCACGGTTATTGGTATCTCTTTGCCAGCCGTGGACAGTATAACGACTATAGCTATTCCCTTGTCGTCGCACGCAGCAAGACTCTGGGTGGTCCTTTCGTCAATCGAAAAGGCATCCCAATGACACGAGGCGGCTTTGAAGTAATTCTTCACTCCCGTCGTGGCGACGCATGGTATGGCTGTGGACATAATGGCGAAATCTATCAAGATAAGACGGGGCATAACTATATCTGTTATCATTGTCATGGTCCTGAAAGCAAATACCATATCAACAGTCATGGCGATCAGTACCGTTATCTGATGCTTCAAGAGATCTTCTGGGGACAAGACGGCTGGCCCTATTTTCGCTATGGCAGGCCACAGATCTACCACAACCGCAAGCCTGTGTTTTAAACGATATCATCAAATAAGACCCTATATATAATAAGGTGTAACATACTATATTAATAAGGTAGTACTTTCCATTCCTACAATGCGAAATCCATTTCATATATTTGCCATCCACAAAGATGAGCGATGGCTCACGATCGTAGCGACGCTTATCCTCACGGCTTTGAACGGCCTGCTCATTTATAACCACAGTCCGAAATTTCTTGAGGCAAAATGGGGACGGATCGGCGGCTGGAGTCTGTTCAACAATCAGCTCCATCTCTCCGGCTATGATCCCTATGCCTATATGACACTGACAAAGTTCAATGTCTACTACAGTCTCGACCGTCATCCTGTATTGACGCTGCTGCTCTATCCTTTCTCAGTACTCAACCATTGGATCATGACGACGTGGAATGTCAATGCCGCGATGTATATCATGGCTGTCCTCGTCATCATCGCCGGCACGTATGCCGCCGTCTTCATGTTCCGCACACTCCATGAGCTCATGGGACTGAAGCGCGGTGACAGTATATGGCTCACGGCATTGCTCTTCTCCTTCGCCTCCATCATGACAACAGCGATGTCACCGGACCATTTCGTATTCTCCTTCTCCATTCTCGTCTTCACGCTCTATATCTTCGGCAGATATATCCGACAAGGAAAAGACATCACCTGGTACAAGCCAGCCATCCTTTATTATTTCACATCGGGCATCACACTGACCAACGGTGCGAAGACACTCCTCGGTGCCCTCTTCGTCGATAAGCGTAAAGCATTCACGTGGAAGAATCTGCTCCTTGGATTTTTCCTTCCTACAATTCTCCTTGTAGGAACCTATTGGATCCAGAATGAAACACTCGTGGCACAACGCGACAATAATGCCGCCGTCATGCAACAGAAAAAGGCGGCGCAGGATCCAGTGAAATTCCGCCAGGACTCTATCCGCGACGCACAGAATGCCATTGCCATGACGAAGATCAACGGCCACACCATCAGCGACAAGCCCTTCCTTCGCTGGATCAATGCCGACGCGTCACGATGGAACGGCATCGTGGAAGGACTCTTCGGCGAGTCGGTACAGCTTCATCAGAAATATCTGCTCGGCGATGTCTTTCTCGGAAGACCGATCGACGTGACCTATTCCTCATGGATCAACTATGTAGTAGAGGCATTGGTGTTCCTGCTTTTCATGATCGGCATCTGTTGCGGATACAAAGACCGTATCCTGCAGATGCTCCTTTCCTGGTTTGCCATCGACCTGATGATTCATGTCGTCCTTGGCTTCGGTCTCAACGAAGTAGCCATCAACGGCGGCCATTGGATGTTTATCATCCCTGTGGCCCTGGCCTGTATGCTCCGAAAGCTACCCGAGCGTCATGCCGCAAACGTCAGTTTCCTTATCAAGCTCCTGACGGTTTATCTCTGGGGATACAATGGTTATCTCATTGCGTGGTATATGCTGTAATGTAGGGACATGATACATTTTTTCAGTCTTCCGCCGCGCCGGAGAATCTCTCCCTGAGCACGACAACGGTCGAGCATACGGCTGTATTCCTCATCGGTGATGGCGGAGATACGTTCCGGAAGTTCTTTCAGACTGGCTACGGAAATGCCTAAGCCCTCACGAGTGATAAATTCTGCTTCGGCACTCTCCTTCCATACGATAACGGGGATGCCCATGGCGAGATAGAGCGAGAGTTTATGTGAAGCGATGAGCCGGAGATAAGCACCGAGATCGCCCTCACAGGTATCTATCGACGTGCCGTCCCATACCAGTCCCCAGCCGCCGAGGACCGTTGCGGTATGATTGCTTTGGAAAATGCCGCAATACTGCGTATTACCGCCAGCCTGAAAGCCCTCATCCACCTTTCCATAAAGATGAAACGTGAGATCACCGAAATCATACGCCGACAAAGGGGCGAAGAATGATGACTTCTTGAGATACCCGGCAAAAACAATCTCATTCTTCCGTTTCAGCAAGTCCTCCTTCGGCCGGAAATCATCATCGGTATAATAGTCAAAAAGCTGCGTGAATGCTGTCGGTGTCTTTACGCCATGATCCTTTATCCAGCGACTCATGGCCTCGGTGTGGGCAATGAGTTTATTGGCCAGCCGAAAGACACGGAGGTCAGGTTTAAGATCACGGCCGTTGCGTATGGTCTGAATATCATGAATAAGGATGGTCACCTTGTTTCCCAACAGCCGCTGCAGCCGCAGCACCCAGGGAAAGATTACCTTACTCGACACGGGATACTGCACAATATACTCCGTCCCCAACGGATGGCGGAGGATCATGGCGATATTCTTCAACAGTCCCATCACATTGGAAAGGAACGGCACACGATATTGTTTGCAGAGAATCACCTCCACATCATAGCCGCAATCCTTCAGCGTGCGGTTGACATCATCACGGGCCTTGCCCAAAGCGCTGATCTTCGAATAGGCCTTAAACTGGATCGTCTGGTTGACAACAACTTTTTTTGCTTTCATGATGCAAAAATACAACTATATTTTGTTCCTTCAAAGAAAATATCGTACTTTTGCAAAGATTTCATAAGAACAATGAATATTTGGCGAACCATCAATACGACCCTTTTCCATATCAATCGGAAAAAGGATCTCACTCCCTGGGAACATCCTTATTCGGGTGAACTCCCCATCTACGGCGTCTACCATATCTTTTGCGCTGAGGGATGGGAGCAACTTGTGCCTCTGCAGATTGACCGGCTGCGCAAGAGTGGCCTTGCCGCACAGACCAAGACGCTGTTCATCAGCATCATCTATCGCCAGGAAGAAGACCTTGTGAAACTCCGCCAGATGCTTGATGGCATCCGTTATGAAATCGCCGCCAGCACCACCGATGCTCATCGCTTTGAATATCCCGCTTTGGATGTTGTCTGTCAGAAAGCCCAAGAGGAAGACTGTCTCATCTATTATTTCCATACCAAAGGTGTGTCCTATCATGGTCCCCAACAGAAAGACCGCCACTGGCTCTACTTTAAGAAAAAGGTGGAGGCCTGGCGGGAAGTGATGGAATATTATAATATTGACAAATGGCTCGTCGCTGCCAATGTCCTCTCGTCCGGCTACGACACCTATGGTTGTCTGCGCTATCCGCCACGGCCCGCTGTTTACACGATGTATTCCGGTAACTTCTGGTGGGCCCGCGCCTCCTATGTCCGTAAGCTCCGGCCCGTCAGCGAAGAGGCACGGGAAGACCGCATGCTCGCCGAGACCTGGGTCTTCACGGCCCGTCCGCATGACTATAGTCCTTTCGATACCCTCGCCATGCTCTACCGTACTTATCTTCCACCAGGGTTATACGAGGACGGGAAGAAAGCGACGCTGTGGCAGCGACTGTATTTCGTATGGGAATTCAACTACTCGAAATTCCGTAGAAAGGTATTCCATTATAACTTTGCCAAACGCAATAATACTATCTATCAAAAGATCTGATGAGCACACTGAAAGAAAAGACAGCCTCCGGACTCTTCTGGGCAGCGATGAACAATGGCAGCATGCAGATCCTCAATGCCGTCATCGGTATTTTTCTGGCACGTCTGCTGGATCCTGCCGACTATGGACTCGTGGGAATGATCACAATCTTCACCGCCATTGCCGGTACGCTGCAGGACAGCGGCTTCACCTCTGCCCTGATCAATCTCAAGGCACCGGAACACAGGGATTACAATTCCGTATTCTGGTTCTCCATGCTCATGGGCACAGGACTCTATATTCTTCTTTTCTTCTGTGCACCCTGGATCGCGGAGTTCTATCATCAGGAGAAACTGATACTGCTCTGTCGTGTGGCCTTCCTCTGTATTCCACTCTCTGCTTTCGGTATCGTACCACAAGCCTATCTGACGAAGAACCTGATCGTCAAGCCCGTCACGCTGCAACGTATTGTCGTACTCATCATCAGTGGTATCACGGGTATTACACTGGCTTTTCAAGGTATGGGTTATTGGGCACTCGTCGCGCAACAGCTCATCTATACGGGATTGCAGAGCATCGGCAAATATTTTCTCATGCCCTTCCGCCCTACACTAGATATTGATTTCACGCCCGTGAAACGAATGTTCGGCTTCAGCAGTAAGATTCTGATTACGAATATTATCTCACAGTTCAGTCAGAATATCCTTACCGTTATCTTCGGTCGTATCTTCCCCGTAAAGACAGTAGGAAACTTCACGCAGGGATGGAAATGGAACAATATGGCCTCGAGCTTCGTATCCGGCATGCTCGCGCAAGTGGCACAGCCCGTCTTCGCCTCCGTTCAGACGGAGGAGAACCGGCAATTGCATATTCTACGGAAGATGACGCGCTTCACGGCATTTCTCGTCTTCCCCGCCATGTTCGGCCTCGCCATCATCGCGCCGGAGTTCATCGTACTGCTGATCTCCGACAAATGGCTCGCCAGTATCCCTATCCTGCAGATTCTCTGCATCAGCGGTGCTTTCATCCCCGTCTACTTGCCCATGCAACAACTCATTGTCAGTAAGGGACGGTCCGACATCTTCATGTGGGTGAACATCGCACAAATTGCCATTCAGATAGGTGTCATCCTCATCTTCGCCCATCAAGGCATCATCGCCATGGTCACCGCCTATTCCGCCTTCATTGCCTTATGGACCGTGGCCTGGCAGTATTTCACGCGGAAGATCGTCGACTACAGCTTTCTCGATCTTCTCAAAGACTTGCTGCCTTTCCTGTTGACGGCTCTTGCAGCCTGTGGCATCGCTTATTTCATAGCCAGTTTCATCCCCGGTATGTTACTGCGCATGGTCATGAAGATCATCATTGCCGTCATCCTTTATATCGCCGTCATGCAAATAGCCGGCGCACAGGTGATGAAGGAATGCGTCGGCTATCTGTTGCATAAAAAGAATAAATAAACGAGATTACTCCCACCGTAGGGCGCGGCCCTTGTGGCCGTCCTAAACGGGAATTGTGGCGTTAGGACGGCCACAAGGGCCGCACCCTACGGTGGGTCAATTTTCTATTTTCCAAACAATGTCATGACCTTCTCGATGATCGGGGCCATGTCGTAATATTTGTATTCTGCCAAGCGACCACCGAAGATAACATTTTTCTGTTCGGCAGCCTCGGCACGGTAACGGTCAGCGAGCGTATTGTTCTTCTCGTCATTGACGGGATAGTAAGGCTCCATGCCCGGCTTCCACTCCGTACTGTACTCACGGCTGATGACGGTCTTCGGATTGTCGTAGACGGCCTGACCGAAACTCTCGAAATGCTTATGCTCGATGACACGGGTATAAGGGACCGTAGCCTCCGTATAGTTGACAACGGCATTGCCCTGATGATTCGGCTCGTTGAGGACTTCTGTCTCAAAACGGACGGTACGGAAGTTCAGATGACCGTATTTATAATCGAAGAACTCATCCAACTGACCCGTATACACGATCTTGTCAGCCAGCGCGTCGAAGACTTTGCGGTCGGAGAAATAATCAGTGTTCACACGCGTCTCCACACCAGAGAGCAACGCTTCAATGAGTTTATTGTATCCGCCGATAGGAATACCTTGGAAACTGTCATTGAAGTAATTATTGTCGAAGACGAGGCGCACGGGGAGGCGCTTGATGATAAAAGCGGGAAGCTCCGTACATTTCCGGCCCCACTGCTTCTCCGTATAGCCTTTGATAAGCCGCTCATAAACACTCTTGCCAATGAGCAGCTGTGCCTGTTCCTCAAGATTCCGCGGTTCCTTCACGCCCTCAGCATCGAGACGGGCACGCATCTCGGCACGCTCTTCGTCGAGTTTCGCCTGGGCCTCCTTCGGTGTCGTCACGCCCCACATCTGATAGAACGTGTTCATGTTGAACGGCAGATTGTAGAGCTTGCCTTGATAGTTGGCAACAGGAGAGTTAGTGTAACGGTTGAAAGGCACGAGAGAGTTGACAAAGTCCCATACCTTTTTATTAGAGGTATGGAAGATATGCGCGCCATACTGGTGCACATGAATGCCTTCCACATCCTTACAATAGACATTACCGCCAAGCTGCGGCCGTTTGTCGATGACGAGGCACCGCTTACCCATCTGGTGGGCGAAATAGGCAAAGGTCGCACCGAAGAGACCAGAGCCGACAATCAGATAATCGTATTCCTTCATAGAAACCATGGTTTTCAATTTTCCTACAAAAGTAAGGAAAAATGCTGAAAGAAACAAAAGAAGCCGATGATAATTTCATGAGAAAGCCATTTACAAGATGTGCAAAGCATCTGCACAAAGTGTGCAAAGCGTCTGCACAAAGTGTGCAAGGCCTCTGCACGACTGTTAAATATGCGAAATTGCGTTAATAATTCGTAAATTTATCATCATCTCCTCGCGCGATCTTAAATAAAAGTTGTACCTTTGCACACCGATTGTGGGGATGCGTCTTAGAGTCCCCATAGTCCGGTGGTGTTAATAGCCCTTTCCATGGCCGGGGAGGGTGGTTAGTGAATCCATTGGACATCAGAGAGAATGCTGTGGATGGTCTCTTTTAGACTGGAGGCGCCGCGAGGTCTCTGTTATCATGTGTTTAATTCATATTTTTATTAAAAATTTCAAGTTCAAAAAATGGACACATTAAGCTACAAGACTATTTCCGCCAACAAGGAGACAGTAAAGAAAGAGTGGGTCGTAGTAGACGCCAGCGACCAGATTGTCGGTCGCCTCTGCTCTAAGGTTGCAAAGCTGCTCCGCGGAAAGTACAAGCCGTCTTTCACTCCCAACGTAGATTGTGGAGACAATGTCATCATCATTAACGCCGCTAAGGTCGTCTTCTCTGGTAAGAAGGAGACCGACAAAATCTACACGCGTTATACTGGTTACCCCGGTGGCCAGCGTTTCAATACTCCTGAGGACCTGCGCAAGCGTCCGGGTGGTATCGATAAGATCATCCGTCACGCCGTAAAGGGTATGCTCCCCAAGGGCCGTCTCGGTCGTGCCCTGATGGACAACCTCTATGTATTCGAAGGCGCTGAGCACGACAAGGAAGCTCAGAAGCCCAAGGCTATTGACATCAACCAGTACAAATAAAGAAGAAAGATGGAAATCATTAACGCAATCGGTCGCCGCAAGAGCTCTGTCGCTCGTGTATACCTCACAGAAGGTACCGGCAAGATCACTATCAATAAGAAAGATATCGAAACATACTTCCCCTCTGCTATCCTCCGTTATATCGTGAAGCAGCCGCTGAACCTCCTCGAGGCTGACGGAAAGTATGATATCAAGGTAAACCTCGACGGTGGCGGTTTCACCGGTCAGAGCCAGGCTCTTCGCCTCGCTATCGCCCGTGCCCTCGTCAAGATCAATGCTGACGACAAGAAACAGCTCAAGGATGCCGGCTTCCTCACTCGTGACAGCCGTGCCGTTGAGCGTAAGAAACCGGGTCGTCCGAAGGCTCGTCGTCGCTTCCAGTTCAGTAAGCGTTAATCTACTGGACCTCCGTTTAGTATCTAAACCGATAGGATTCCTTTGGACTACCTGTCGGCTGATTCTGAACATCTCCCTTCGTAGGGTGCGGCCCTTGTGCCCGTCCTAACGCCATGGTGATAATTAGGGCGCCCACAAGGGGTGCCCCTACGGAGGCAGATTCTCCCTTCGTAGGGTGCGGCCCTTGTGGCCGTCCTAACGCCACGGTGATGATTAGGGCGCCCACAAGGGGTGCCCCTGATAATTAGGGCGCCCACAAGGGGTGCCCCTACGAGGGAAACAATTAGAATTCAAAAGAAAGTAAACAATTAAAAAGGAAAACAATGTCAAGAACAAATTTTGACCAGTTACTGCAGGCAGGCTGCCATTTCGGTCACCTCAAGCGCAAGTGGAACCCCGCTATGGCTCCTTATATCTTCATGGAGCGTAACGGTATTCATATCATCGACCTCAACAAGACCGTCGCAAAGATCGACGAGGCTGCAGAGGCTCTCAAGGGCATCGCCAAGAGCGGCAAGAAGATTCTCTTCGTCGCTACGAAGCGTCAGGCTAAAGACATCATCGCTGAGAAGGCTCAGAGTGTCAACATGCCGTATGTCAACGAGCGTTGGGCCGGTGGTACGCTGACCAACTTCCCGACCATCCGCAAGGCCGTGAAGAAGATGACGAACATCGACAAGCTCATGGCTGACGGTACGTTCGCTAACCTCAGCAAGCGTGAGCTCCTACAGATCAGCCGCCAGCGCGCTAAACTGGAGAAGAACCTCGGTTCTATCGCTGACCTGACTCGTCTGCCCGCTGCCCTCTTCGTCGTCGACGTGATGAAGGAGCACATCGCTGTCAAGGAGGCTAACCGCCTCGGTATCCCCGTATTCGCTATGGTAGATACCAACAGTGATCCTAAGAACATCGACTACGTCATCCCGGCAAACGATGATGCCAAGGACTCTATCGAGGTCGTCCTCGACGCTGTCTGTGGCGCTATCGCCGAAGGTCTTGAGGAGCGTAAGGCTGAGAAGGCTGACGAGAAGGCTGCTGCTGAGCAGAAGGAAGAAGCTGCAGAGGCAAAGCCCCGTCGCGCCCGTAAGGCAGAGGCTGCTCCCGCTCAGGAAGAGCAGGCTCCCGCTGCTGAATAAGGTATCACGTAGGGACATGATTATCATGTTCCGCAACCACGTGGGTGCGTGGCCGCAACATGGCGGCCACCTACAAACAATAAGAACTATTATTTAACCGCCTCTTGCAAACCCTCCCTGTGGGGAGAGTTTAAGAGAGGCTTCAATAATCAATAATTATGGCTTACAAACCAAGTATGGACGATATCAAGAAGCTGCGCTCCATGACGGGTGCAGGTCTTGGTGATGTCAGAAAATCATTGATTGAGGCCGAAGGCGACTTCGACAAGGCCAAGGACCTCCTCCGTGAGCGTGGCCTCGCTATCGCTGCCAAGCGTTCCGACCGTGAGACTTCCAATGGTTGCGTGCTCGTCAAGAAAGTTGACGGTTTCGCTGCTATGGTTGCTGTGAAGTGTGAGACTGACTTCGTTGCCGCCGGCAAGGACTTCATCGACATGGTACAGCAGATTCTCGACGCTGCCATCGCTGCCAAGGCGAAGAGCATCGACGAGGTGAAGGCTCTCAAGCTCGCCAACGGTGAGGATGCCGCTACGGCTGTTCAGCAGCGTTCCGGTATCACGGGTGAGAAGATGGAGCTCGATGGCTACAACTTCATCGAGGGTGACAACGTGGAGGTCTACGACCACATGAACAAGCACACCCTCTGCACCATGGTACAGCTCAACAAGGACAATGCAGAGGCAGGCCACAAGGTTGCCATGCAGGTCGCTGCCATGAAGCCTGTCGCTCTCGACGAGGCCAGCGTTCCCCAGTCTGTCAAGGACGAGGAGCTGAAGGTCGCTATCGAGAAGACGAAGGAAGAGCAGGTAGAGCGCCAGGTTGTCAACGCCATCAAGAAGGCTGGTA
Organism: Prevotellaceae bacterium; assembly: GCA_029226205.1. Lineage (GTDB taxonomy): Bacteria > Bacteroidota > Bacteroidia > Bacteroidales > Bacteroidaceae > Prevotella. The sequence goes on along the minus strand of JAQXXT010000048.1, from coordinate 12,489 downwards.
TCAACCCGAACCTCGTTGACTCTGATGATCATATCGAGAGCAACATGGCCAAGGGCTGGATCACGAAGGAAGACGCTGACAAGGCTCGCGAGATCAAGAAGACCGTCGGTGAGCAGGCTGCTGCCAACCTGAAGGAGCAGATGATTCAGAACATCGCTCAGGGCCGTATGAAGAAGTTCTTCAAGGAGAACTGCCTCGTTGACCAGGAGTTCCAGTTCGGTGACGGCGATAAGATCTCTGTCAGCCAGTGGCTCAAGAGCCAGGACAAGGATCTGAAGATCGTTGCTTACAAGCGTTTCTCTCTCTCCGCAGACTAATTGGTCGTTGTGACCACCTGAAAATAAGATTGCCTCCCAGGAGTATTGCTCCGTGGGAGGCTTTTTTTAATGGAGAATGGATAATGGATAATGGATAATTGTGTCAGAATAGAGAATAGAGAAAGGAGAAAAGCAAAATAGAAACGGCGGGTTTCACAACTCGCCGTTTCTTACTGTAACTTTATCAGATCGATTCAAATTAATTGAAGATGATGGGTTGAGGAAAAGACTACTTACTAACTACACTTAACTTTAATCGCATGACAAAAGGTATGAAATAATGGGCCTGCCGTTACGTACTTGCGCTTTGCAAGCGCAAGGAAGTCCTTACGGCAGAACCACGGCTTTGCCTTGATGGATATAAACACCACGGCGGACTGGCTTCGGAATGCGCACGCCCTGGAGCGTATACCAGCTGTCATCGACAGACTGCTTAGCCGTTGTAACAGTCTTGATGGCCGTTGTGGGCTCATCCTTGAGATACTGCGCGCGCAGCGTCTTCATATCGTCCATCGTGATGACATTATCCATTCCGAACCAATTCTGCCACCAGTCGCTGCCGGCCCACTGATGTTTCTGTCCCATCTGATACTGATAGTGATACCACGGCATGGCATAGAGCCATTTGGCACCGGCGGCCCACATATCCGTCATCATCGGGGAGTTACCACACTCTGAGAGCGTCAGCATCTTATGGGGATAATAAGTATGCATGAACTCAAAAGACCAGCTGGCAGAGTTGTATTTTGCCTGATCATCTGTGCTGTCTTTCGGTGTGGCGGTATAATTGTAGAGATCACGGCCGATAATATCGACATAATCATCACCGGGATACCACTCGTCATCATTGATCTGGCAGTTCCAAACCCAGATAAGGTTATGCAAGCCACGCTGCTGGAAGTAATCATACATGATATGCCAGAGCTGCTTACAAGGCTCCGGGCCGTCGCCCTTAGGCGTGAAGACTGCCTTCTTCGTGTAGTCATACTGCGGAGTAGCTGTCTCGAGGACAACACTTGTCAGCGTACAGTTCTGACCCTTGATACGGAGACCGCCGTCCTGCTCACCATTGAGGAGGTCGTCGACATTCTCGGCGTTGAGCGTAAACTCATAGGTTGTCTTGCCCTTCTTGATATCCACACAGCCCTGGCCTTCCTTGCCTTCAACCATAGCACTGTAGCCGCTGTTGCCAATCTGCAGCTGCGGGCCCTTCTTACCGGAGTAGACAGGATCAGTGATAGTGAAGATCAGCTTGTCGCCCTTCTGCGCGCCGTCGAAGCGATAGCCGAGGAGTTTCAGGCCATTGCCGCTCCACTCGATGGGGAACGAGCCTTCCCAGATCGTCACGCGATAGCCATTCTCAACGGGGACGACAGGATCGTTGCCACCCTTGACATAGCGCTTCTTGTTCATCGCGGTGATAGTATAACCACTACCGGCGAGCTTCCAAGAGCTTGTCAGCGCAGAGAAATTAGCGTCGGTGAGCGCAAGACGGTAGTCACCGTTGAAGGAACCGGAGACAATCGTCTTGCCGGCCTTCGTCTGGATCGTCAGCGTACCACTGCCATTACCAACGAACTGGATCGTATCACCTACAGCGAAGCCAGCGGCAGAGAAGATCTTACCGTCACCACCTGTAGCGCTACCCGTCCAAGGCAGATAGTTGGCATCGGGATCGGTAGAGCCACCGCCCTTGATACCGCTGAACACGGAGCACTCCTTAGAGGTCTCCTTGATACCATTTCTACCGAGAATGATGCACTTACCATTCTCCTTCATGTCGGAGTCATCATAGCCACCGAACATATCGCAAGCCTCAGTACCATCGCCGTTGCCCGTCCAGGACCAGCCGAGGTAACCGATGCCCTTAGCCTGACAGTGATCGAGGATCTCCTGCCAAGCCACAGTCTTGCCCTTGTGGTTGTAGGCAAACTCACCGACGATAACGGGAGCGCCGACGTTGAGAGCGTTGTCGATAGCACCATCCACATCACTGGCGTTGGGGAAGCAGTCGTAGAGATGCTCAGAGAAGATAAGGTTCTTCTCGGAGTCAGCGGCGAGCACCTTGGCACCAGCTTCAGGAATAGAAGCAGGGTACTGGCCATAACCGGCACAGTCAACGATGAGGGTATTCTTGATACCTGCGTTACGCATCATCGGGATCACCTTCTCATAACCGGAAGCCCAGCCGGAAGCATCCCATGTACCGTACCACTCATTACTGATATTGACGATGACGGTAGCCTGGTGAGCATTCAGCACATCCTTCATGGAGATCCAGAAGTTGGCGGCACGCTCAAGGTCAGAGACATTGGTAGAACCCGTCTCGTCATGAGTGTTGAAGATCGCCACGAGCTTGTTGTCCTCGCAGAGCTTGATCAGATATTCGAGCTGATCCTTAGAGGGTTTCGTGCACCAGCTGGCACCACCGTCGCCAAGCTGAATACGGATACAGTTGCAACCCTGACGCTTAGCAGCGGGGATCACATCATCAGCCGTATTACCGTCGCCGTTGGCATGCTGCCAAGCCCAGGAGTAGTTGACACCACGCATGACGAACTCGTTGCCGTTGGCATCGAGGAGTTTTGTGCCACTGGTGTGGAAGCCCTTGCCGGAGTAATTGGTGTTGCCGGAGTTGCCACTGTCGCCACCGGTATTGCCGCCGGTGTTACCACTGTCGCCACCATCGCCCGAGATGACGGTCACTGAGGTGAGCTTGAAGTTCTGTCCTTTCACGTAGACACCCTGGCTGAGGGTAGAGGCGTTACTCGACGTCACGTCGATGGTATAGGTACCATCGAACGACGCGTAGTCACCCGTGAACTTCTGCTGCCAGTCCTTGGAGCAGATCTGTATCTGCGCGTTCGAATAGGCGTCACCCTTGAAAACAATCTTGTCGCCGCTGGAGACGGATCCGATGCTCACTTCCTGCCAACTACCCCAGTTGTTGGCATCGAAAGCGCCGGTCCATACGACGGAAGATTTTGCGTAAACCATGAGCGCGCAAAGAATGGCGCCCAGGAATAGCAAGTTGATCTTTCTTAACATGTTGATAAATATTAGTGAATATTAAAGGATAACCTTCTTCACCGTTCCGTCCGACATCTTGACGACCGTAAGACCATGATGGCTGCTGCTGACACGACGGCCAGTAAGATCATAATAGCCCACGGTACGAAAGTTGGACGGCTTGCTCTTCGTCTGGCTGATGCCCGTGACAGCACCGGTATAAGTACCCCATACCTTCGTCGTACCATCGAAGAGCTCGATGTTGACATTGCTCTTCATCTCGTTCTGGCTGCTGCCACCGACACCCTCAAGCGACGGCGACTTCATATAGTCCCACTTCACGCCCTGGGGACCGGAGACACGGAACTGAATCTCACAACGGCTCGGATCCTGACCGGCGGGCATGATCTTGTCGCCCGTAAGGTCGAGGTCGGCATAATAGATACCGTCCTTGCCCGTTGGCTCGAGCTTGGAGATCTTCACAGGCTTCTGCGCGTAGTTTGTAGAGAGGGTGAAGTCGCTGGCACTCTTGCCGGCCTTGAGGACATCGCTGATATCATAGTATACCCGTACGTGGAGGTTCTTCGACACGCGGGCCGGCCATGCCGTATGGTTGCGTACGATGATCTTCAGCTCCACGAAGTTCGTCTGGTTCTGGGAGTCCTGGCAGTTGATGCCACTCTCGACGAAGAACTCCTTGCCGTCGGGCGTCTCGATAGCGCTGGGGTCAGCGACCTTCTTAACGCCCGTATTCTCGAAGACGGCAGCGACCATACCGGTATAGCAGGCATTATAGTCGCACGCCACCTCATTGGTCTCGTAGTTGTTGCGTACATCCTTGTAGGAGCTGTCATCACCGCTGGACGGACCACCGACGACGGCGCCCTGGAGGACGTGACGGTTCTGATCGGGCTCATCAGCCATATTGTTGTTCCAGGAGCCATGGGCCGTACGGTGATGCTCATGGGTAGGATAGTTCGTGCCGTAGCCTACCTGGAACACCTGCCCGCTGCTGCCAAGGACATAGTTGGTGATCTGCTGGGCCAGTCCGTCAGCGGCAGTCTTATAGTCGGCCTTGGCCTTGTCCCATTTGGCATAGACCTCACCCATGAAGGCGGCACCGGCGGCATAACGGATAGAGCCCCAGTTGCTCATCACGGGCAGACCGCCCTGCGTACGGTTGATGGGGTTGGAACCCTTCACGTTATTGCGGCCGCACCAGTAGTCGATCATATTCTCAATAGGTTTGGAGTAAGTCTCGTCGCCCGTCAGTTCAGCGAGTTTCATGCAGGCACCGAGGTGGACGTCATCCCAGCAGATCGGCCAGGAATAGGACGTTTCGGAACCACCCTGGAACTCCTTGCCGAAATGAGTGGCATAATCCTTCGCCTTGTCGAGATAAGTCTTGTCGCCCGTGGCCTGATAGAGCCATGCGGAAGCCAGGGAGAGCTCGTCGTAGAAGCCACTCCAGGAATGATAGAGACTGCCGACGGCGGGATTGTAGCCTTCATCGCTCTTGGCCTTCTCACCGAGGGCGAGGAGGGTCTTGGCGTGCTCGAGGTAAGTCTTCGAACGCTCCGGGTCCTTGTCCTTGAGGATAATGGAGGCAGCGGCGAGAGAGGCGGCCGTCTCACCGCAGACGCAGGAGCCGCCCTTGCCGCTCGTGCCGTCGACCTTATACGACGGACGGGTCATCATCTCCTCGATGATCTCCGTGGCCACCCACCAGGAGTGGTCCTGCTCATTGCTCACCTGGAAATAATAGGTGTCGGCATCGGGGTTACACTTCACGAAATAATCGTTGGCCCACTTGATGTCGTGCAACAGCCACTTCTCCTGACCGGAGCCGGTGTAGGCCGTGGGGTTGTTGAGATAGGACCAGGCGAGGACCATGGAAGAGAACGACATCGGGAGGTTGAACTTGGCATTATCGCCGGCATCGTTCCATCCGCCCGTGAGGTCGATGTTGTTGTCCTGTCCGTCCTTCAGACAGCAGTCACCACGCCAATTCGTACGGCTGAGGGTCTCCTGAGAGAGCTTGCCACTCTCCTGGAGCTGGTAGAAAAGGAGTGACTTCGCCAGTGACTCCCCATAGTTATAGTTTTGTGCCAGGGTGACACAAGGGCTTGCCGCCGTGATGGCGGCAGCGAAAAAGAGCTTTGTTATTGCTTTCATTATGTTGATAGGTTAATTTTAAAATTTGTTATATTTTCCCCCTTTGCAGGGTGCGGCTCTTGTGGCCGTCCGCCGTCGGTACGGCATTCCATTTGCGCGTTTCGATTCGGCGTTCCGCCGACGGGCCGCCACAAGGGACGGCCCCTGCAAGAGGATCGGAGGGAGATTTTAATACATTACTTTCTTCACTTCGCCGTCGCTATATTTCACGAGATTGAGTCCCGGCATGAGATGGTGCTGCGCCTTACCCGTGATATCATAGATGGCGGTAATGCTGCGGTGGCTGGCGGGATGGACCGTGGTGATACCTGTTGCCGTGGACTCATGGTAATAGTCCGTGACATTGGTACCCTTGGCGCCGAGGTTTCCATTTTTATCTCACGTAGATAGAAAAATATCTCATAAAGATAGGATTACAAACAACCTATTTGCAAGTGCCACCTGATAATTAATGTGGATGACATGCCACCATCTATGATCATTGATGGTGGCGGCATGGGCGTCTCCATTAATGATCATTAATGAAACATTAATGGAGACGATACTCTAGGCGAATATTGATGGAGCCATTCCAACAGATAATATCCCGTGCGCCATAATTCATAGATCCTTTTGTAGGTGTCGTCCTATTGCGGCCACGCAAAGAAGATAGGGAATAAAGGGACTCGGCCCCTTTTACTTCTTTACTTCTAATTGGTTTTTATCTTGTTTTTAAAGGTTTTCTTCGTAAAAAACACACCCACGTGTTTTATTTTTGTTTTTCATGTTTTCGTTGAAATCTATTTCCCCCGCATTCAGCCAATGAAGTTTTTGTTGGAAAATATATAATTTTCTTGTATGCTTGAAAAAAAATTGCGAACTTTGCAACATCAACCATAACAGACAAGAAATGAAGCTATTCGCCATTGGGATGAACTATCCCCAGCACAATAAATCGATGGGCCATGCGTTATCAAAACCAAAGGAGCCCGTGATCTTCCTCATGCCCGACACGGCCCTGCTGAAGGACCATAAGCCGTTCTTTATCCCCGATGATCTGGGACGGATAGAATACGAGGCAGAAGTCGTGGTGAGGATCTGCCGTCTCGGCAAGACGATCCCCGAGCGTTTCGCCCACCGCTATTACGACTCCGTGACCGTCGGTATCGACTTCACGGCACGGGAGCGCCAGCAGCAGGCACGTGCCGAGGGGAAACCGTGGGACCTCTGCAAGGGTTTCGACGGTGCCGCGCCCATCGGGGAGTGGATCCCGAAGGAGCAGTTGCGTGACCTCGGTCATCTGCCGTTCCATCTCGACATCAACGGGACGACGGTGCAGGAAGGCTGTACGGCCGACATGCTCTTCAATATTGACGAGATCATCGCCTATATCTCCCGTTTCTGGACCCTTCGCACGGGAGATCTCCTCTTCACGGGGTGTCCCGCCGCCTGTGGTGCCGTCCATGAGAACGACCATTTGGAGGGATTCATCGGGGAGAGAAAAGTATTGGAGTTTAATTGTAAGTAGCATCCACCGTAGGGTGCGGCCCTTGTGGCCGTCCTAATGGCGATAATATCATCCACCGTAGGGTGCGGCCCTTGTGGCCGTCCTAACGCCACAGATTCGCCATTAGGGCGCCCACAAGGGGTGCCCCTACGGTGGCAGGTTTTCCTCCGCAGGGTGCGGCCCTTGTGGCCGTCCGCCGCCGGTACGACGGATTTATGCGCAAAAAAACAAATTATTCCCGGTTAGGACGGCCACAAGGGCCGCACCCTACGAAGGGGAGACGGCCACACGGGCCGCACCCCGCACAAGGATCGTATTCCCGGTTAGGACGGCCACAAGGGCCGCACCCTACGAAGGGACAGATATATAAATTTATGAGAAAGATAATACTTCTATTTGCGATATTGATGACAGGACTTCCGCTGACGATGACGGCGCGGGAGATCAGGGAGATGGTGTATCTCAGCAGCAACACGGCACGTGTCGACTCGACCCTGCCGGCATACGTCTATGCCCTCCCCGTAGATGGGGCCTATCAGGACAGCACGTATACCGCTACCCTCCTCTACCCCGAGTTCATCGACCTCGCGCCGTCGGAGGTGGAACGTTATGAGCGCCTCAGTGACGGCACGATACCCGGAGAGATGCCGACGGTCAACGAGAGCCTCTCCTTCGACCGCAAGCGCGGCGCCGTGGTGTTCTCCTTCTGTCCCGTCGTCTTCAGAAACGGCAAATACCAGTTCCTCGTATCCTTCCTCCTCGACATCAAGGCCGAGGCAAAGGTCACTGCCGCCAGGAGCAAGGCTGCCAGGACGGTACGGCTCAACGGCAGCCGCTCCGCCTCCCGTGCCGCCTCCACGTCATCGGTCTCCGACCGCTATGCCACGACATCCGTCCTCGCCACCGGCTCCTGGGCGAAGATCCGCGTGAAAAATACGGGCGTATACCAGCTCACCGATGCCGTCATCCGCAAGGCCGGCTTCTCAGATATCAATAAGGTGAAGATCTACGGCTGCGGCGGCAACCTCATCCCCGAGAAGATCACGGAGGAGAGTCTCAAAGCCCATGACGACCTCCGGCAGGTGCCGCAGTGCATCATCGGCGGGAAGCACCTCTTCTATGCCCGTGGCCCCGTGAGCTGGACCAGCAGGACGAGTGGTGTCCGCACGCGCAATCCCTATTCCTCCTACGGCTATTATTTCATCACACAGAACAACGACACCGTGGCCACCGTCGACAGTGCCCATTTCGAGGGGTCACAACATCATAACGACGACTACCACGCCCTCTACGAGAATGACGGCTACAGCTGGTATCCCGGCGGCCGAAACCTCTTCGATGCCGAGGCCATCACGTCGGGCAAGACAAAGACGCTGACATTCTCCGTGCCGAAGGGCGCCACGCAGACCACGCTCTATGTCGGCATCTCCAGCAATGCCACCAAAGGAGCCACGGCTCAGATCCTCGCCGGTGATTCCGTCATCGGGACCATCTCGACGAAGCAGCTCGGCGACTACGACAAGGGTGCTGCCGCCTACCGCACGTTCATCCTCCGCGACTCCCTCGTCAGCGCGAAGATCAATATCAAGAATACAAGCAGCAACGATATCCGCCTCGACTATGTCTCCGAGACCTGGGACGTGCCCACAGCCCTCCCCGAGCTCAGTAAGGTCACGCAGGCCCCGGAATATGTCGATAACATCAGCAACCAGAACCACCATGGCGACAGTCAGGCCGACATGGTCATCATCATCCCCGCGTCGCAGAAGCTGAAGGCACAGGCTGAGCGGCTGAAGGCCTTCCACGAGAGCCACGACGGACTGCGCGTGAATATCGTTCCCGCCGACGAGCTCTACAACGAGTTCTCCGGCGGCACCCCCGACGCCGCCGCCTACCGTGACTACCTGAAGATGCTCTACGACCGTGCCACGACGGAGAGCGACCAGCCGAAATATCTCCTGCTCTTCGGCAACGGCGTATGGGACAACCGCCTCCTCACCTCCAAGTGCAAGAGCCTCAATGCCGACGACCTGTTGCTGATGTATGAGAGCGACAACTCCTTCAACGAGATATACTGTTACTTCGATGACTCCTGGTACGGGCTCCTCGACGACGGGGAGGGTGCCAACCCCGCGCAGCAACAGATCGATGTCGCCGTGGGACGCTTCCCCGTGGCCGATGCCGACGAGGCGAAGATCGCCGTCGACAAGACCATCAACTATGCCGCCAACAGCAATGCCGGCAACTGGGAGAACGACCTCGTCTTCATGGGTGATGACGGTAACAACAACCTCCACATGAACGACGAGAACAACACCGCCGAGCTGGTCTCCGAGGCCTACCCCGACTATGCCATCCACAAGGTGATGTGGGATGCCTATACCGAAGTGTCGTCCTCTACGGGCAACAGCTATCCCGAGGCCACGGCCTATATCAAGAAACTGCAGAACAACGGTGCCCTGATCATGGACTATGCCGGTCATGGCGATGCCGTGCAGCTCTCCCATGAGGCCGTGCTTAAACTGAGTGACTTCACCTCCTTCGCCAACGCGAACCTGCCCCTGTGGATCACGGCAGCCTGCGATATCATGGCCTTCGACGGTGTGGAACAGAATATCGGCGTATCGAGTTTCCTCAACAGCAACGGCGGCTCCATGGCCTTCTATGGCACCACACGTACGGTATATGCCAACTACAACCGCTTCATCAACCGCGCCTTCCTCCGCCGGGTGCTCAGTCATACGAGTGACGGTAAGGCGATGACCATCGGTGAAGCCCACCGCCTGTCGCAGAACGACATCATGCTCGGACGCTTCAAGGACAAGGAATGGCAGTATACGGGCGGACACTGGGAGCAGCGGACGGTGACGGAGCTCGACAATACCGTCAACCACCTGCAGTACTCCCTCATCGGAGACCCTGCGCTGAGCCTGAACCTCCCGTCGCTGAAGGTCGTCATCGACTCCATCAACGGCACTGCCGTAGCCTCCGCCGCCACCCTGCCGGCCCTCAAAGCCGGTGGCATCGCCTCCGTGAAGGGGCATATCGCGCAGGCCGCCACCTCGACGTCGACGACCACCGCTGCCGCCACGACGACCGCCACGGACTTCAACGGTCTCATCACCCTCACCGTCTGGGACAACAAGGAACTCGTGACGTGCAAGGGCAACACCTCCGCCGCCGTCACCGATACCGTCTTCACCTATTATGACCGTACGAAGACGATCTACCAGGGACAGAACACCGTGAAGGACGGCACGTTCGCCTTCTCCTTCGCCGTTCCCAAGGATATCAACTACAGCAACCAGAATGGTCTCATCACCGCCTTCGCCGTCAACAGCGACAAGAACAAGACGGCTCACGGCTCCTCCACGGCCTTCACCGTCGGCGGCAGCGCCCTGGCGAAGAATGACTCCATCGGCCCACGGGTCTACGCCTATCTCAACAGTCCCACCTTCGTCGACGGCGGCAGCGTGAACAGCACGCCCTATTTCGTTGCGGAGATCAGTGACAGCGACGGCATCAACGCCTCCGGCGCCGGTCTGGGCCATAACCTGCAGCTCGTCATCGACGGCAGCGCGGACATGACCTACAGTCTGAATGACAACTTCACCTACGCCTTCAACTCCTATACGCAAGGCACGACCTGGTATTCCATCCCCGAGCTCACGGCGGGCAAGCACCAGCTGCGCTTCACGGCATGGGACATCCTCAACAACGCCACGACGACGGTGCTCAACTTCAATGTCGTGAAGAACCTCGAGCCGAACATCCTCGAGATCACGGCCACGGAGAACCCCGCCAAGACCTCCACGACCTTCATCATCTCGCATGACCGTGCGGGAAGTACCGTGAATACCGATATCGAGGTCTACGACATGGCCGGCCGCCTCGTATGGGAGCATGCCGAAGAGAGCTCGTCGTCCTCGGGCACATCTTCCGTGACCTGGAACCTCTGTTCCTCCGCCGGCTCCCGACTGCCGAGTGGCATCTATATCTATCGCGCCAAGCTCGGCTGCGAGAACAGCAGTAAGGCCTCGAAGGTGAGAAAACTCATCATACAATAAAAGTATGATCTTTCCGTTATCCCAGAAAACAAGAAAGAATGAATCGAAATCGCATCGCTACACTCCTCCTGCTGGCCCTTGCCGCTACCGGCGCCAAGGCTGATGACGGCTCGGGGGACTATAAGAGAAGCACTTACAACCCCGTGGAATATTCCGTCATCTCACAGATGATCGCCCCTGACGCACGTGCCGGTGGTATGGGTGACGTCGGTGCCGCCACAGACCCGGATGTCAACTCGCAGGCCTGGAACCCCGCCAAATATCCGTTCTGTATCTCTCGATCGGGTATCGCGCTGAACTATACGCCATGGCTGCGGAAACTCGTCAACGATATGAATATGGCCTATGTCGCCGGATACTACCGTATCGGTGACTACAGCGCCATCTCCTCCTCCCTGCGCTATTTCTCCCTCGGTGATGTCTACTACTCCAGCGCGGGCGATGACAACTACGATATGACCATCAAACCGTATGAGATGGCCCTCGACGTCGCCTACTCCCTGATGCTCAGTGAGAAGTTCTCCATCGCCGCCGCCGTGAGATGGATCTACAGCGACCTGCGCTTCAACCCCACGGAGGACAGCTCCCCCGCCTCCGCCTTCGCAGCCGACCTCGCCTGTTACTATCAGAACTATATCACCCTCGGACAGCGGGAGTGTCAGCTCGGGCTCGGACTGAACATCTCCAATATCGGTAGTAAAATCACCTACTCCGGTGAGGAGGACAGCCACTTCATCCCGACGAACATGCGTATCGGTGCCTCACTGATGGTACCTATCGACAACTATAACCGCATCTCCTTCTCCGCCGATGCCAACAAGCTCCTCGTGCCCACCGTGCCGACAATGCAGCAATTTGACGACTACATCGACCAGCATAAGGATGATGCCAACGCCGAATATACGGAGGCCGACAAGGACCAGCAGAGTCCCTACCGCCAGTGGGTGCTCGAACAGTATAATAACGTGTCGAGCATCAGTGGTATCTTCAAGAGTTTCCATGATGCCCCCGGTGGCTTCAAGGAGGAGCTGAAGGAGATCCAGTGGAGTGTCGGCGCGGAATACAACTACAACGACCGCTTCGCCGTGCGTGCCGGTTATCACGACGAGAACAAGGACAAGGGTAACCGAAAGTATTTCACTGTCGGTGCCGGTTTCAAGATTAGCGCCTTCAGCCTCGACGCGGGATATGTCATCGCCACGTCGAAGAGCAACCCGCTCGACGAGACGCTCCGCTTCACCCTCACCTTCGATATGGACGGCATCAAAGACTTACTGCACAAATAATCTCCGTAGGGTGCGGCCCTTGTGGCCGTCCTAACACCCAACGTAGGGTGCGGCCCTTGTGGCCGTCCTAACACCCGCCGTAGGGGCGGCCCTTGTGGCCGTCCTAACCGGTAATATTTTCGCCTTTAGGACGGCCACAAGGGCCGCAC
>JAQXXT010000047.1 GCA_029226205.1 Prevotellaceae bacterium | reverse complement strand
ATCGTCCAGTTCAGTGATGCCCATATCGGCAGTTTCAATCATGTCATGGACCACTGTCTGGAGCGGAACATTGACAGTGTCATCGCTGCCCGTCCCAATATGATCTGTTTCACGGGCGACCTGCAGAATCTGCAGCCCGGTGAACTCCAGCTCCATGCCAAGGATCTGCGCCGCCTGGCTACCTTCTCGAAAGGCCGCGTGCCTGTGATCAGCGTCCTTGGCAATCACGACTACAGTTATTATGTCGGAGGCAGTGAGGCCCATCAGCTGGAGGTAGAGCGGCAGATGGTAGAGATGCAGAAGTCTTTGGGGTGGCGGTTGTTGCGCAATGAGAACATGCCTGTTGTCCGCGGCCGTGATACCCTTTGGATAGCCGGAGAAGAGTGGGGAGAGATACCGAAGGCCAAGCGCTGTCCAAACCGCTCTGATCTGCGGAAGACATTGCGCGGTATCCCCAAAAAGGCGTTCACGATCGTCTTGCAGCATAACCCGAAGATGTGGGATCTGCATATCCTTCCCGAGAGTCATGCTCAACTGACCTTGTCGGGCCATACCCATGCCGGACAGGTAGAGATCTTTGGTCTTCGTCCTACGATGCTGTCGTATAAGGAGGACTACGGACTCTATGAGAATAACGGGCGATATCTCTATGTCAGCTGCGGGTGGAACGGCGCTTTTCCCTGCAGGCTCGGAGCGACACCCGAAGTCGTTGTCATCACGTTGCATAGGGGAGATAGCCCACAATAGAATATAACAGCCCGCAATAGAATATCATAATAGCCTACAATAGAAATTATATAGCGTATAATAGAACATATAAGATATGGTGAAGATTTTATATCGGATTTATCAGCTCTTCGTGGCGGTGCCCGTGGTGCTCGTCGGTTCGTTGCTGGCGGCTCTGTTCACGTATTTCGGCTGCCGGTGGGGCAACGGCCATTTCTGGGGATACTATCCCGGAAAGTTATGGTCGCGGCTGATCGTCAGGATGTGTCTCTTGCCCGTGAAGGTCGAGGGCCGGGAGCATCTCGATCCTAAACAGAGTTATGTCTTTGTAGCCAACCACCAGGGTGCCTTCGATATCTTCCTGATCTATGGCTTCCTCGACCGTAACTTCAAATGGATGATGAAGAAGGGCCTGCGGACGATCCCGCTCGTCGGTGTTGCCTGTGAGGCTGCCCATCATATCTTCGTCGACCGCAGTGGTCCCCATGCCATTCACCGTACGTATCAGCAGGCGGAGAAAGTGCTGCAGGGCGGTATGTCGCTTGTCGTCTTCCCTGAAGGTGCCCGCACCTTCACGGGTCACATGGGAATTTTCCGCCGTGGCGCTTACATGCTCGCCGATGAGCTTCAGTTGCCTGTGGTCCCGCTGACGATCAATGGCTCTTTCGACGTGAAGCCTCGTACGAAGGACTATTACTGGATTCTCTGGCATCCGTTGAAACTGACGATCCACGAGCCTATTCCGCCGATCGGCAAGGGACCGGAGAATATCAAGAACCAAATGGAGAAGAGCTACGAGGCGATCATGAGTGGCCTCGAACCCAAATATCAGGGATTTGTGGAGAATCCGGATCAATAATCACTCCGTAGGGGCGGCCCTTGTGGCCGTCCTAAGGCGGAACATGATAAATCAAGTCCCTACAAATTAGAAAAATCAAAGCACAATGAATAATAGTGATTCCATAGTTATCATTCCTACTTATAACGAGAAGGAGAACATCGAGAAGATCATCCGGGCCGTCTTTGGTCTGGAGAAATGTTTCCATATCCTTGTCATCGATGACGGCAGTCCTGACGGGACGGCACAGATCGTCCACGGACTGATGGAGAAAGAGTTTGCCGACCGACTGTTCATCATTGAGCGCAGTGGCAAACAAGGCTTGGGAACGGCATATATCACCGGTTTCAAATGGGCTCTGGCGCATGGCTACGACTATATTTTCGAGATGGATGCGGACTTCAGTCATGACCCCAATGACCTGCCGCGGCTCTATGCTGCCACCCATGACGAGGGCTATGACATGGCTATTGGCAGCCGTTATGTCAGTGGCGTGAATGTTGTCAACTGGCCTATCGGTCGTGTGCTGATGAGTTATTTTGCCAGCAAGTACGTACAGATCGTCACGGGCTTTAAGGTCCATGACACCACGGCGGGCTTCGTGTGCTATAAGCGCCGCGTGTTGGAGACCATTCCCTTGGACAAGATCCGTTTCAAAGGTTATGCCTTCCAGATCGAGATGAAGTTCACGGCTTATAAGATTGGTTTCAAGATTAAGGAAGTACCCGTGATCTTCGTCAACCGTCGTGAGGGCGTGAGCAAGATGAGTGGCGGTATCTTCGGTGAGGCCTTCTTCGGTGTCATGCGTCTGCGCCTCGACGGCTGGTTCCGCAAATATCCGAAGATAGGGAAGTAGACTGATGACCATACAAGATATTCAGACCCTCTATGGTCATCTGCCACAGTGTGGCGCCCTGGTGAAGACCTTTGCCGACGACAAGCAGCGGACGGTCTTTCTTCAGGGCTTGCAAGCCTCGGCGACGCCGATGCTCTTCGCTTCCGTCTTCTGGAAGTTGCAGGCACCCGTCGTCTTCATCCTTGATGATGCCGATGAGGCCGGATATTTCTATTATGATCTTAAACAGTTGCTGGGTGATGAACGCGTTTTCTTCTTTCCCAGCAGTTATCGTCGTGCCGTCAAATACGGACAGCGTGACCATGCCTCCGAGATCCTTCGTACGGAGACGCTGGCACGCCTCGACGCGTCGTCATCGCAGAAAGGCAGTCTCTTTGTCGTCACCTTTCCCGATGCCCTTGCCGAACTTGTCGTCGCCAAGGACCGTTTCTCCGATAAGGTGTTGAAGGTGAAGACGGGTGATACCATTGCCCTAACGAAGTTGGAGGCTCAGCTTGGCACGTTGGGATTCACACGTCAGGACTATGTCTATGAGCCCGGCCAGTTTGCCGTCCGTGGCAGTATCCTCGATGTCTATTCCTACAGCTGTGAGTATCCTTATCGTATCGACTTCTTCGGCGATGAGGTCGATACCATCCGTACTTTTGAGGTAGACACGCAGTTGTCGAAAGATAAGAAGGACCAGATCGAGATTGTCCCCGAGTTGGCTAAAGGCCGTCAGGAGAAGGTGCCGTTTCTGCAGTTCCTTCCGGAGGCTACGACCCTCGTGATGAAAGACTTCATGTTCATCCACGACCGTATCGGACAGGTCTATCAGGACGGCTTCTCCGATCAAGCAGTAACAGAACGGCTGTCGAGTGCCACGGAGGTGGAGCGTAAGGAGATCGAGGACGAGCTCAAACGGGACAACAGTCTCTGTACGGCAACGCAGTTTACGGATGATGCCTCCCGTTTCCGTCGTGTGGAGTTCGGACATAGTCCTACGGGGACGCCGCAGACAACGATTCCTTTCCATATCACGCCACAGCCACTCTTCCATAAGAATTTCGATCTCCTCTCGAAGAGTCTGCAGGACTACATCCTCAAGGGGTACCACCTATATATATTTGCCGACAGTCAGAAACAGACAGAGCGGTTGAAGGATATCTTCGCCTCTGAGGAATTGCAGAAATACGGTATCACGTTCGTTCCTGTCGACAAGACGCTCCATGCGGGCTTTGTCGATGATGATCTGAAAGTCTGTTTCTTCACCGACCATCAGATCTTCGACCGTTTCCATAAGTACAGTCTCCGCAGTGATGCCGCCCGTGCGGGAAAGGTAGCCTTGTCGATGAAGGAACTCCAGGAGATGGAGCCCGGTGATTTCATTGTGCATGTCGACTATGGTGTCGGTAAGTTCGGCGGTCTCGTTCGCGTGCCGATCCCCAAGGATGCCAACCATCCCGAAGGCGGTTACCAAGAGATGATCCGTATTCTCTACCAGCACAATGACATTGTTGACGTCAGTATCCACTCTCTGTATAAGATATCGAAATACCGCAGCAGTGATACCGGCGAGCCGCCACGTCTGAGTGCCCTTGGCACGGGAGCCTGGGACCGTCTGAAAGAGAAGGCGAAGAAGAAGATCAAGGATATCGCCCGAGACCTTATCCGTCTCTATGCCCAACGCCGGAAAGAGAAAGGCTTTGCCTTCAGTCCCGATAATTATATGCAGCATGAGCTTGAGGCGAGCTTCCTCTATGAGGATACTCCCGATCAGTATCAGGCTACGCAGGATGTGAAGAAAGACATGGAGAGCAACCGGCCGATGGACCGGCTGATCTGTGGTGATGTCGGCTTCGGCAAGACAGAGGTGGCTATCCGTGCCGCCTTCAAGGCTGCCTGTGACAGTAAGCAGGTCGCCGTCCTCGTGCCGACGACGGTGCTGGCGTTCCAGCATTATCAGACGTTCCGTGACCGCTTGAAGGATTTCCCCGTGAGAGTAGATTATCTCAGTCGTGCCCGCAGCACAAAGGAGACGAAAGGAGTCCTCGCCGATCTCGCTGCCGGAAAGGTGGATATCCTCGTTGGCACGCATAAGCTCCTTGGCAAGACGGTCCACTGGCACGATCTCGGCCTGCTGATCATCGATGAGGAACAGAAGTTCGGTGTCTCCACGAAGGAGAAGTTGCGGAAGTTGAAGGTCAATGTTGACACACTGACGATGTCGGCGACGCCGATTCCCCGTACGCTGCAGTTCTCACTGATGGGCGCTCGTGATATGAGTATCATGCGTACGCCGCCACCCAACCGTTATCCCGTGCATACGGAGTTGGCGACATTCGGTCATGAGATTATTGCCGACGCCATCAACTTCGAGATGAGTCGTAACGGACAAGTGTATTTCGTCAGTGACCGTATCAATGGCCTTCAGGAAATCGCTGATCTGATCCATAAGTATGTCCCCGACTGTCGTGTCGCCATCGGTCATGGACAGATGAATCCCGACGAGCTCGAGAAGATCATCATGGGCTTTATGAATTACGACTATGATGTCTTGCTGTCGACAACGATTGTGGAGAACGGTATCGATATCCCGAACGCGAACACCATCATTATCAATGATGCCCATCGCTTCGGCCTCTCCGACCTCCATCAGATGCGCGGACGAGTAGGGCGCAGTAACCGAAAAGCATTCTGTTACCTCCTTGCGCCGCCGAAGAGTGTCCTCAATCCCGAGGCCCGCCGTCGTCTTGAAGCGCTGGAGAATTTCTCCGACCTTGGCAGCGGCTTCAACCTCGCCATGCAGGATCTCGACATCCGTGGTGCCGGAAACCTGCTTGGTGCCGAACAGAGCGGATTCATGGAAGACCTCGGTTATGAGACCTATCAGAAGATCCTCTCGCAGGCTGTCACGGAACTGAAGAATGAGGAGTTCCAGGATATCTATAAGGATGAGATGGCCAATGGCACCGTTATCACCGGTGATGACTTCGTCGACGACTGTGCCGTGGAGAGTGACCTGGAGATGTACTTCCCCGACAACTATGTACCGGGAAGCAGTGAGCGTATGCTGCTCTATCGTGAACTGGACCGTATAGAGACCGACCGTGATCTCGAGGCTTACCGCAAACGGTTGGAGGACCGCTTTGGCCCTGTACCGGCGGAGGGCGAAGAGCTCATGGAAGTCGTCAGGCTGCGCCGCTATGGCAAGCGCTGTGGCTGTGAGAAAGTCATCCTCAAGCAAGGGATTATGCAGTTGCAGTTTGTCTCCAATGTCGACAGTCCGTTCTATCAGAGTCAGGCGTTCACGAATGTGCTCAACTACGCCACGAGTCATGTGAAGCGTGCCGTATTAAAAGAAAAAAATCACCATCGATTGATGGTGATTAAGGATGTCCACTCCGTCAAAGAAGGAGTGGAAGTATTAAAGGAGATTGGTTAAACCTGGGGGACATCCTCCAGGTTTTTCTCTATCTCTTCGTCGCTGAGCTGGTAGTTCTGCAGGTCGCCATTGATATAGCTGTCGTAGGACGGCATATCGATGAGGCCGTGACCACTGAGGCAGAAGAGGATGACGGGTGCCTTTCCTTCGATCTTTGCCTTCTTGGCCTCACGGACGGTAGCGGCGATGGCGTGGCAGCTCTCGGGCGCGGGGACGATGCCCTCTGTCTGTGCGAAGAGCATGCCGGCGGCGAAACTCTCGAGTTGCGGTATATCGACACCATGCATATATCCGTCTTTCACAAGTTGGCTGATAATCATTCCGGCGCCATGATAGCGCAGGCCACCGGCGTGGATGTTGGCGGGCTTGAAGTCATGACCGAGGGTGAACATTGGCAACAGTGGTGTATAGCCAGCCTCATCACCGAAGTCGTACTCAAACTTACCACGGGTGAGCTTCGGACAGCTCTGCGGCTCTGCAGCAATGAATTCCGTGTTCTTATGGCTGCCGTCGAAAACATGACGCATGAAGGGGAAGGCCGTGCCGCCGAAGTTGGAACCGCCACCGAAGCAGGCGATGACCTTATCGGGATATTCCCCGGCCATAGCCATCTGTTTCTCTGCCTCGAGGCCGATGACCGTCTGATGGAGGGCAACATGGTTTAGGACGGAGCCGAGGGTATATTTACATCCCGGCGTCGTCGTAGCCAGTTCAATAGCCTCACTGATGGCCGTGCCGAGGGAACCGGGGTGGTTCGGATCACGCGTGATGATGTCTTTTCCCGCACGGGTGGACATCGACGGTGATCCCTCGACGGTAGCGCCGAAGGTACGCATGAGGATGGACCGGTACGGCTTCTGCTTCATCGTGATCTTCACCTGATAGACGGCAGCCTCAAGACCATAGAGCTTGGCGGCATAGCTGAGTGCGCAGCCCCACTGACCGGCACCGGTCTCTGTGGTGACATTCGTGTCACCCTCTTGCTTACAGTAGTAACACTGGGGCAGGGCAGAGTTGATCTTATGAGAGCCGAGGGGATTCGTACTCTCGTTCTTGAAATAAATATGTGCGGGGGTATCAAGGGCTTTCTCCAGGGCGTAGGCACGCACGAGGGGTGTGGAGCGGTAGTAGGTATACTGTTCACGGACTTCATCAGGGATAGGAATCCATGAGTCAGTCTGGTTTAACTCCTGTCGGCTGCACTCAGCATTAAAGATATGGCTGAGATCATCGGCCGTGAGGGGCTTGTGGGTCTTTGGATCCAAGGGCGGCAGGGGCTTCGTGGGCATGTCGGCCTGAATGTTATACCATGCTGTGGGGATGTCTTTCTCTTCCAGTAAAAATTTCTTTTGTCTCATAAGTTGGGTTGGTTAGGGTTTTTAGGGGCGGAACATGATGAATCATGTCCTTACGTTGTTAGGGCGGCCACACGGGCCGCCCCTACGATGGGATGTTGGATATTATGCTTTCAGCAGCTCTTCGATAGCTTTGGC
>JAQXXT010000046.1 GCA_029226205.1 Prevotellaceae bacterium | reverse complement strand
CACATGTTCCACTGGGCAACCATCAACGCCTCCGGTCATCCCGATCCCCTCTATCATGAGTATCCCGGCTTCGTCGTCTTCCTCGGTGCCTCCATCATCGGTTTCTGGTACTGGTGTACCGACCAGCATATCGTACAGCGTGTCCTTGGACAGAAGAAAGGTGAGGACAACAGTGTCGTCATGCGCCGTGCCCGTCGTGGTACCATCTGTGCCGGTTACTTCAAGATCCTCCCCGTCTTCATGTTCCTTATCCCGGGAATGGTCGCTGCCGCCCTCTCCGCAAAGGGTATGTTCCATATGGGAGATACCGATGGCGCCTATGCCTATATGGTGAAGGATATCCTCCCCGCCGGCGTGAAAGGACTCGTCACCGTCGGCTTCGTCTGTGCCCTCGTGACCTCCCTCGCCGCCTTCTTCAACTCCTGCGCCACCCTCTTCACCGAGGACTTCTACAAGCCGCTGCGCCCGGGCAAGAGTGAGAGTCATTACATTTTCGCCGGTCGTGCCGCCACGGTAGCCATCGTCATCATCGGTATCATCTGGATCCCCGTGATGATGAGCCTCGGCAAACTCTATAGTTATCTGCAGGGTATCCAGAGTCTGCTGGCTCCGGCTATGGTCGCCACGTTCTTCCTCGGCATCTTCTTCAAGCGCATCACGCCGAAGGCCGGAGAGTGGGGCCTCATCGTCGGCTTCCTCATCGGTATGCTCCGCCTCGTGACGAATGTTATCACCGACACGGGCAACACGCCGATGGACGGTGCCTTCTGGAATGCTACGACATGGTTCTGGCAGACCAACTGGCTCGTCTTCGAGTGCTGGCTCCTCGTCTTCATCATCGCCTTCATGTTTGTCGTGTCGATGTTCACGCCGAAGCCCACGGCCGAGCAGGTGGCAGCCATCACATTCACGGAGGACTACAAACGGCAGATCCGTGCCAGTTGGGACTGGCGGGATGTCGTCGGCTCCCTCGGTGTCCTCGCCCTCTGTGGTGCTTTCTATTGGTATTTCTTCTAAATAAGATATGGTAAAATATTATAGTCAACATAGTAAGTTCTACGTCAGCGTCGACTGTATCGTCTTCGGCTTCGACGGCTCGCAGCTCGAGGTACTCATCGGTAAACGACAGATGGACCCGGGCCGCGGCGAGTGGTCCCTCTACGGTGGCTTCCTCGAGGCCGACGAGAGTCTGCAGGATTGTGCCCATCGTACGCTCCTCTCTCTCACGGGACTTGACGAGATGTACATGCGACAGGTCGGCGCCTTCGGTGAGGTAGACCGTGATCCCGGTGACCGAGTTATCTCTATCGCCTACTGTGCCCTCATCAATGTCAAGGACTACGACGACACGCTGCGACAGAAATACGGTCTTGAATGGGTCACCCTCGACAAACTGCCGGAGATGTATTCCGACCACCGCCTGATGATTCATAATGCCGTCATGCAGCTCCGCCGTCGTATCTACACACGGCCCCTGAGTTTCAACCTCCTGCCGGAACTCTTCACACTGACGCAGTTGCAGCATGTCTTTGAGGCTGTCCTCGGAGAGCCTATCGACAAGCGTAACTTCCGTAAGCGGTTGAAGCAGACGGATATCGTCGTCCAGACGGACCTCATCGATCACTCCTCCTCCCGTTCGGGCGCTATGCTCTACCGCTTCAACAAGGAGAAATACGGTGAGGAGCCGACCATCAAACTGTAAACGATCCACTTGCAGGGGCCGTCCACCCCTTTCATTTCCCCCGTGCCCGGGGGACAGAAATGTGGCGGCCCGTCGGCGGAACGCCGAATTATATTGGATTATTCCCTCTCTTTGAATGCCGTACCGGCATCGGGCCGCCACAAGGGACGGCCCCTGCAAGCGAAAAAAATGAAATATTATGCTCGAAGAACTGAAAGAAAAAGTATGCAAGGCCAATTTGGACCTTGTCAAGCACGGTCTCGTACTCTTCACCTGGGGCAATGTCTCGGGTATCGACCGTGAGAAGGGCCTCGTGGTCATCAAACCCTCCGGCGTCAGCTATGACACGATGAACCCCTCCGATATGGTTGTCGTCGATCTCCAGACCGGCAAGGTCGTTGAGGGTGATCTCAACCCCTCCTCCGATACGCCGACGCACCTCGTCATCTACCGCAACTTCCCTGAGGTCGGCGGTGTCGTCCACACCCATTCCACCTATGCCACGGCATGGGCGCAGGCCGGTAAGGACATCCCGAATATCGGTACCACGCATGCCGACTATTTCCACGACGCCATCCCCTGTACGGCCGATATGACCGCTGACATGATGGACGAGTACGAGTACAATACGGGTGTTGTCATCGTCAACCGTTTCAAGAAAGACCATATCAATCCCGTCCATACTCCCGGTGTCCTCGTGAAGAACCACGGTCCCTTTACCTGGGGCAAGGATCCCGATGAGGCCGTCTATCATGCCGTTGTTGCCGAACAGGTGGCGAAGATGGCATTCATCTCTTTCTCCGTCAACCCGTATACGACGATGAACCCGCTGCTCGTGGAGAAGCATTTCTCCCGTAAGCATGGTCCCAACGCCTACTACGGTCAGCGGAAGAAGAACAACAACAAATAGAAATTCAAACTACACATTATTATATATATCAAACAATCAATCTAAAAACTACAACTATGGTAAAAGCATTTGATAATTTCGAAATCTGGTGGGTAACAGGCGCACAGCTTCTCTACGGAGGTGATGCCGTGAAACAGGTCGACGGACACTCCAAGGAGATGGTCGAGGGCCTGAACAACTCCGGCCGTCTGCCTATCAAAGTCGTCTATAAAGGTACCGCCAACAGTTCCAAGGAAGTCGCTGATGTCATGAACCGTGCCAATGTCGATGAGCACTGTGTCGGTGTCATCTGTTGGATGCATACCTTCTCTCCCGCGAAGATGTGGATCAAAGGCATGGAGATCCTCCGTAAGCCGTTGCTCCATTTCCATACCCAGTATAATGAGAAGATCCCGTATGACACGATGGACATGGACTTCATGAACCTCAACCAGAGTGCGCATGGTGACCGTGAGTATGCCCATATCCTCTCCCGTCTGCGCAAGCCGCGCAAGACCGTTATCGGCTACTGGAAGGATCCGAAGACACAGGATCATATCGCTGTCTGGGAGCGTGTCTGCGCCGGTGTCGCCGATGCCCAGGACTGCCTCATCATCCGTTTCGGTGATCAGATGAACAATGTCGCCGTGACCGATGGTGACAAGGTCGCCTTCGAGCAGGTCTTCGGCTATCATGTCGATTATGTCCAGTTCTCTACCGTCATGGAGTTCTTCGACAAGGTCAAGGATGCCGATGTCGATGCCCTCGTTCACGATGTCTATTTCAAGGAATACCAGGTAGCCGACAACCTCAAGGATGAGTCTACCGTGGAATATAAGAAGATCTGGAATGCCGCCAAGGCAGAGCTGACGATCCGTGCCGTCCTGAAGGCCTATGGTGCCAAGGGCTTCACGACGAACTTCGACGACCTCGGTGATGTCAATGTCGAGGAGACGGGTCATGGCTTCGACCAGATCCCCGGCCTCGCCTCCCAGCGCCTCATGCACGACGGCTATGGCTTCGGTGCCGAGGGAGACTGGAAGAGTGCCTGCCTCTATCGTACCACTTGGTTCATGAGTCAGGGCCTGGAGGGCGGTACGTCCTTCCTCGAGGACTACACGCTGAACTTCGATGGTGACAACACGTCCATCCTCGAGAGTCACATGCTCGAGGTCTGTCCTGATATCGCTGAGGAGAAGCCGCGTCTGGAGGTTCACTTCCTCGGTATCGGTGTGCGTAAGACCCCTACGGCGCGTCTCGTCTTCACCACGAAGCAGGGCCATGGCATCACGGCTACCGTCGTCGATATGGGTAACCGCTTCCGTCTCATCGCCAACGACGTGAACCTTATCAAGTCGAAACCGCTGCCGAAGCTCCCCGTCGCTTCTGCCCTGTGGATTCCCGAGCCTACCTTCGAGGTCGGCGTGGGCTGCTGGATGAATGCCGGCGGCACGCACCACAGCTGCTTCTCCTTCGGACTCACCGATGAGTACTGGCGTGACTTCGCTGAGATCTTCGATGTTGAGGCTTGCATCATCAACAAGGACACCGACTACGAGCAGTTCCGTAAGGAGCTCCGTTGGAATGAGGTATACTATATGTTGAACAAAGCATTACGTTAAGGTATGACCGCAAAGGAAACGATAGAAAAGGGTAAGGCCATCCTCGGTATCGAGTTTGGCTCTACCCGTATCAAGGCCGTTCTCATCGATGGTGAGAACCGGCCCATCGCCCAGGGCTCCCATACGTGGGAGAACCAGTTGGAGAATGGGCTGTGGACCTATAGCATCAAGGCTATCTGGGAGGGTCTGCAGGACTGTTATGCCTCCCTTCGTAATGATGTGAAAGAGCAGTATGGCGTGGAGATCGAACAGCTTGCGGCCATCGGCATCAGTGCGATGATGCACGGCTATATGGCCTTCGACAAGGACGAGCAGATCCTCGTGCCCTTCCGTACGTGGCGAAACACGAATACGGGCAAGGCCGCCGCGAAGCTCTCCGATCTCTTCAACTTCAATATCCCGTTGCGCTGGAGCATCTCCCATCTCTACGAGTGTATCCTCGACGGCGAGAGTCACGTGAAGGATATCGACTACCTCGCTACCCTCGACGCCTATATCCACTGGCAGCTCACGGGACAGCGCGTCACGGGTATCGGTGACGCCTCGGGCATGCTGCCGATCGATCCCGACACGAAGGACTATGACGAGAATATGGTGAAGAAGTTCGACGCCCTCATCGCGCCGAAAGGCTATCCCTGGAAACTCCGTGATATCCTGCCGAAGGTCCTCGTGGCCGGTCAGGAGGCCGGCACGCTGACGGCGAAGGGCGCGAAACTCCTCGATCCCAGTGGTCATCTGAAGGCCGGTATCCCGATGTGTCCCCCCGAGGGTGATGCCGGCACGGGCATGGCAGCTACGAATGCCGTCCGTCCCCGCACGGGTAACGTGTCCTGCGGCACGTCGTCCTTCTCGATGATCGTCCTCGAGAAGAACCTCTCGAAACCGTACAAGAGTATCGATATCGTTACGACACCCGACGGTGCCCCCGTGGCCATGGTCCACTGTAACAACTGCACCTCCGACATCAACGCGTGGGTGGAGATCTTCAAGGAGTTCCTCGAGGCCATGGGACAGCAGGTCGACATGGGACAGCTCTTTACGACCCTCTTCCAGGCCGGCGCGAAGGGAGACGGTGACTGTGGTGGTCTGATGGCTTATAACTATTTCTCCGGTGAGCCCGTGACAGGACTCTCCGAGGGCCGTCCGATGATCGTCCGTTCCCCGAATGACAAGTTCACCCTCGCCAACTTCATGCGGGCGAACCTCTATGGCGCCGTTGCCGTACTGAAGATCGGTAATGATATCCTCTTCAAGGATGAGCAGGTCGCCGTAGACCGCCTCACGGGCCACGGTGGTTACTTCACCACGCCGGAGGTGGGCCAGCGGATCCTCTCCGCGGCCCTCGGTCTGCCGATCTCCGTGATGAAGACGGCAGGGGAGGGTGGTCCCTGGGGCATGGCGCTCCTGGCCTCCTATCTCGTCAACAGTGACAAGCACGAGAGCCTCGCCGACTTCCTTGACACGAAGGTCTTTGCCGGAAATAAAGGTTCGGAGATCATGGCCACGCCCGATGAGATCGATGGCTTCAACACCTATATCGAGAATTACAAGCGCGGCCTGCAAATCGAACAGGCAGCCGTGAACTTCAAATAGGTGGCGTGGCCGCAACATGGCGGCCACCTACTATAGGCCGAAGTTCTATTGTGCGCTATAAAAATCTATTGTGAGCTATTATTGTCAACAAAAACGAACGAAAATCATGAACAGTATCCAACTGATGAACCATGCCGCTGACAACATCCGTATCCTTGCTGCCAGCATGGTAGAGAAGGCAAAGTCCGGACACCCCGGAGGGGCTATGGGCGGTGCCGACTTCATCAATGTCCTTTTCTCTGAGTATCTCGTCTGGGACCCTGAGGATCCCACATGGACGGGCCGTGACCGCTTCTTCCTCGATCCCGGTCATATGAGTCCGATGCTTTATGCCGCACTGACGCTCCAGGGCCGTTATACCCTGGATGATATCCAACAGTTGCGTCAGTGGGGCTCCCCCTGTCCCGGCCATCCTGAGCTTGATGTCCGTCGCGGCATTGAGAACTCCTCCGGTCCGTTGGGCCAGGGCCATGCCATCGCTGCCGGTGCCGCCGTGGCCGAGAAATTCCTCGAGGCCCGTCTCGGTCATGAGGTGATGCAGCATCATATCTACGCGTATATCTCCGACGGTGCCGTAGAGGAGGAGATCTCCCAGGGTGTCGGCCGTATCGCTGGCACGCTCTGTCTCGACAACCTCATCATGTTTTATGATGCCAACGATATCCAGCTCTCTACGGAGGTCGATGTCGTCATGAAGGAGGACACGGCCGCTAAATACCGTGCGTGGAACTGGACGGTGATGGAGATCGACGGCAATGATGTCGCGCAGATCCGTGAGGCCCTCGATAAGGCTATCGCCGGTACCGGTCATCCTGTCCTCATCATCGGTCATACTGTCATGGGCAAGGGAGCCCGTAAGGCCGACGGCACGAGTTATGAGCATAACGTGAAGACTCACGGCGCTCCCCTCGGCGACGGCGCCTATATCAACACCATCAAGAACCTTGGTGGTGATCCCGAGCATCCCTTCGTCATCTTCGACGACGTGAAACAGCTCTATGCCGACCGTGCCGCCGCACTGAAGACGATCGTTGCCGCCCGTAAGGCGGAGGAGGCGGCTTGGGCCCAGGCTCATCCCGAGAAGAAAACGCTCATGGATACGTGGTTCTCCGGTAAGGCGCCGAAGATCGACTGGACGAAGGTGGAACAGAAAGAAGGTTCGGCCACGCGTGCCGCATCTTCGGCTTGTCTGAAAGTGCTGGCCCATGAGGTGCCGAACATGATCTGTGCTTCCGCCGACCTTAGTAACTCCGATAAGACCGATGGCTTCCTGAAGGAGACGCATGCCCTGCAGGCTCACGACTTCACAGGCGCTTTCTTCCAGGCCGGTGTCAGTGAGTTGACGATGGCCGATATGTGTATCGGTATGATGCTCCAAGGTGGTGTCATCGCCGCCATGGGTACGTTCTTTGTCTTCTCCGACTATATGAAGCCCGCCGTCCGTCTCGCTGCCCTCATGGGAGTGCCCGTGAAATTCATCTGGACCCACGATGCCTTCCGTGTCGGTGAGGATGGTCCTACCCACGAGCCTGTGGAACAGGAGGCTCAGATCCGACTGATGGAGAAACTGCAGAACCATAACGGCCAGGACAGTGTCCGTGTGTTCCGTCCCGCCGACTGTTACGAGACAACGGTATGCTGGCAGATGGCCATGGAGAATATGGACACGCCGACCGCGCTGATCTTCTCCCGTCAGGGTATCCCCTGCCTGCCTGCAGGCAACGACTACGACGAGGCCCGCAAGGGCGCGTATATCGTCAAGGGCAGTGATGAGCATCCCGACGTGATCCTCGTGGCCAGTGGCTCTGAGGTGTCCACCCTCGAGGCTGCCGCTCCGCTGCTCCGTCAGGACGGTCTGCGTGTGCGTGTCGTCAGTGCGCCCTCTGAGGGTCTCTTCCGCCGCCAGCCTGCCGACTATCAGGAGGCCGTACTGCCTTATGAGGTGAAGAAGTTCGGTCTCACGGCCGGTCTGCCCTGTACCCTTGAGGGACTTGTTGGTATCGGTCCGAAGAGCCGCATCTATGGCATGAAGAGTTTCGGCTTCTCCGCTCCTTATAAGGTGTTGGAC
>JAQXXT010000045.1 GCA_029226205.1 Prevotellaceae bacterium | reverse complement strand
GTGTCATCCTCTCCGGTGGTCAGGCTCCTGGTGGCCATAACGTTATCACCGGTCTCTTCGACACGCTGAAGAAGCTCAATCCCGAGAACCGTCTCTATGGTTTCCTGATGGGTCCCGGCGGCCTCGTTGATCACAACTATATTGAGATCACAGAGGACTTCCTGAAGGACTATCGTAACACGGGTGGTTTCGATATGATCGGTTCCGGTCGTACGAAGCTGGAGAAGGAAGACCAGTTTGAGAAAGGTCTGCAGATCATCCGCAAGCTCGACATCAAGGCTATCGTTATCATCGGTGGTGATGACTCCAACACTAATGCCTGTGTCCTCGCTGAATATTATGCTGCCAAGAAATATGGTGTTCAGGTGATCGGTTGCCCGAAGACCATCGATGGTGACTTGAAGAACGATCAGATTGAGACGTCCTTCGGTTTCGATACCGCTACGAAGACATATTCTGAGCTCATCGGTAACATCGAGCGCGACTGTAACTCTGCCCGCAAATACTGGCACTTCGTTAAGCTCATGGGCCGCAGTGCCAGCCATATCGCTCTGGAGTGTGCCCTTCAGACACATCCGAACATCTGTCTGATCTCTGAGGAGGTCCAGGCAAAGGATATGACGCTGAACCAGATCGTTGAGTCTATCGCCAAGGTTGTCGCTTACCGTGCAGAGCAGGGTAACAACTTCGGTGTTGTCCTCATCCCTGAGGGTCTTATCGAGTTCATCCCCGCTATCGGCCGTCTGATCCAGGAGCTCAACGACCTCCTCGCTGCTCACGGCGCCGACTATAAGGACCTCGACAAGGACGCACAGCGTGCTTACATCCTCGCTCATCTGAGCAAGGAGAACGCAGAGACTTTCGCTACGCTGCCTGAGGGTGTTGCCCGTCAGCTCTCTCTCGACCGTGACCCGCACGGAAACGTACAGGTTTCTCTCATCGAGACCGAGAAGTTGATCTCCGAGATGGTTGGCAACAAGCTCGCTGAGTGGAAGAAGGAAGGCAAGTATAATGGCAAGTTCGCTGCCCAGCATCATTTCTTCGGCTATGAGGGTCGTTGCGCTGCTCCTTCCAACTTCGATGCAGACTACTGCTATGCTCTCGGTACGAGTGCCGCACAGCTCATCGCCAACGGCAAGACGGGTTACATGGCAATCGTGAAGAATGTCGCTGCCCAGAACCGTGACGAGTGGAAAGCCGGTGGTGTGCCTATCACGATGATGATGAACATGGAGCGTCGTAATGGTGAGATGAAGCCGGTGATCCGCAAGGCTCTTGTAGAGCTCGACGGTGCACCTTTCAAGGCTTGGGCTTCCATGCGTGACGAGCTCGCTAAGAACACCGAGTATGTCTATCCCGGTCCTATCCAGTACTGGGGTCCTGCTGATGTCTGTGACCAGCCGACGAAGACGCTGGCTCTCGAGCAGGGAAAGTAATGAAAATAGAATAATGAACTAATATTGATAAAGGCGGCCACGTCCGCCTTTATCTTCTTTTTTTGTCTATGACGGGAACACGAAGGATAACACCACGCAAAACGTCTTCCGCACGAAGACGGACGGGGCGTCGTGTGCGTCGTTCGAGTTCCCATCATCTTCTTCTTCCCTTTCTCCGTCATCTTCCCCGTTGGAGCTGGTGGGTTGGCGGCTTGAGTGTTATCATTCTTTATATCTGGGCTTTCTGGTATTTCTTTGTCAGTCCTACGGGCTTCCGTTGGCGTGCCCTCTATGGTGATCCCAACTATCCGTCAGGCTACGATATCCAGGGTATTGATATCAGTCATTATCAGGGTAATATTGACTGGGAACAATTGCGCAATGCGATGATCAATGGCTGTCCCGTGCGTTTTGTCATTGTCAAGTCTACCGAGGGCAGTACGCAGATGGATGAGAATTTCGTGGATAATTTCCGCAATGCCCGGGAGTATGGTTTCATTCGTGGCGCCTATCATTTCTGGAGTACGAAAAGTTCCGCACGTGCCCAGGCTTATCATTTCCTGGATAAGGTCCATCTGACAGACGGTGATCTGCCGCCCGTCCTTGATATTGAACATAAGCCGCAGAACCAGAGCGTGGAGGATTTCCAGATTGATGTGCTTACATGGTTGCATATCGTTGAGGACCGTTATCATGTGAAGCCCATTATCTACTCCTATTATAAGTTTAAGGAGAACTATCTCTCGGACCCTGTCTTCGACGATTATCCTTATTGGATAGCCCATTATTATGTCGATAAAGTGGAATACAAAGGACCGTGGAAATTCTGGCAGCATACGGATGCCGGAAAGTTACCGGGTATCCGTGGTTATGTAGATTTGAACATCTACAATGGCAGTTATTATGACTTACGGAAACTGACCATTGGAGGACATGAGGACGACGAAGAACCTGAGCCCGATTACAGTCCCGACGAAGTCAAGGAAGAAGACCTCGACGGGGAAGAATAAAAAAGTAAGAAGGACAGCGTTAGATACCATACGAAAGAAACGGGGTTGCATACAAAAAAAGACAGAGTAACAGATAAAACATATATTAGATATGTTAGATCTGTTACTCTGTCTTTTTATTTGCGGGGCGGAACATGATAAACCATGTCCCTACAAGAGCTTGTTCAGAGCGGTGGCGATGCCGTTGTTATCGATGTCACGTGTGACGATATCGGCAGCAGCTTTCACATCATCCTTGGCGTTGCCCATGGCGACGCCGATGCCGGCCTCACGGATAATGGGGATGTCGTTGCCACCGTCGCCGAATGCTGCCGTCTCTTTAACACTGATCCCAAGGGCATCAGCCATGGCGTGCAGCGCCTTTCCTTTGTCGGCATGTTCATCGGTGATATCCGTGAATGCTGGGTGCCAGCGACTGCTGATGCAGTGAGGAATGAGCGGTTTCAGTTCCTTCTCTTCCTCATCATCGAAGAATGGCGTCACTTGGAGGATAGGCTGATGAAGAACGGTATCAAGCGGTGTAAAGCAGAAACCCGTAAGTCCCAGTCCTTTGATGAAGACCTCTTCAGCCACATGTTTCGGATTGATGATGGCGATGTCCTCTTTACCTACGATAGCTGTTGTTTTCCCGTCCCGGTTGGCCATATCCATGATCTTCTGGACCTCTTCCCGGTTCATCGGATACTCACAGACGACGCGGTCTCCGATAAAGCAGTAGGCACCGGTGGTGGTGATATAGCCGTCGATGAGCGGCTCGATCTGGTCGAGATTGTTGATGAACGGAACGGGACGTCCAGTAGATATGAAGATCTTCATGCCTTTGTCGTGGGCATGCTGCAAGGCATCGACCGCGGATTGCGGGATACGGTGGGTCTTGAAACTAACAAGGGTTCCGTCGATATCGAAGAAGAGAGCTTTAATCATATACCTTATTTATAATCTATTTTTACTACGATGACACGGATTTGCTGGTCATCGGTGCCATTGTCGATCTTGGCGATATGCCAGTCAGCGGGGAAGAAGAGGAAGAACTGCCGGGGATTACTGTCCATGAAGCGCGCTTTCTCTTTCTGGTAGTCATAATGGATGACATCGGGCTTATAACGGCAGTTCGGTGTACTTGTATAATGGTCGATGATCCCAAAACGCTCCGTGCCCCTTACGACATACTGGAAGTCGATATGGTGGTGATGACTCTCGCTGCGCTGTTGGTCCAGCGGGCGGTTGATATCATCCTCCACACTTGCTACGAGCGTACTGCCGGGAATAGGCTGTTTTCCTTTCGGAAGGGCCAGCAGGTTTGTATGGGCGAGCCATGAGAAGAGCGCTTTCCATTGTTCGGGATTCTTCTGATACTGTTCATAGAACTCAATGGCGTTGACGCTTGGATGAGGATCAGCGCCGGTGAAGCCACAGCGCCATTCGCCACTCTTGACCCACGCCTCAGCTTTCGCCAGCAGTTGGGGATCATCGTGATACTGGGTGTAATAACCCTGAGCGTTGACAGTCAGCGCAGCAAAGAATAAAGATAGAAAGAAGATAATTTTTTTCATTTGTTGATGCGGAGAAGAGAAAGAGCGGAATACGGGAGTCGAACCCGCCTCCTCAGCTTGGGAAGCTGATGCACTACCGATGTGCTAATTCCGCAAGGATATAAAACAAAAAAGGAATCTTTCGATTCCTCCTTTTGAGCCGATACCCGGACTCGAACCGGGGACCCACGCATTACGAATGCGTTGCTCTACCAACTGAGCCATATCGGCGACTCCAACAAGTCAAATTGCTTTCCTTTTGAAAAGCGATTGCAAAGGTACACAAAAAAAATAAACCGGCCAAATATTTTGACCGGTTTTTTCTAGGAAATTTATATTTTTCTCATTTTTACCAACTTTTCAAGGGAAGCGGCTTCCTTTTCAAGGATATCTGAGTCCCATGAACGGACTCAGCATCCTATTATTTAAAGGTGAGGGCTTCCTGGTGAGGATCCTTGCCGATAGAAATCGTATCGCCTTCCTGGACTTCACCACTGAGGATCCGCTCGCACAGGCCATCTTCGATATACTGTTGGATGGCACGTTTCAACGGACGGGCGCCAAATTGCACATCATAGCCTTTCGTTGCCACAAACTCCTTAGCCTTGTCTGTGATCGTGACATGATAGCCAAGATCTTCAATCCGCTTGTAGAGACTCTTGAGTTCGATGTCGATAATCTGCTTGATGGCGTTAAGATCGAGCTGATCGAACGTGATGATCTCGTCGAGGCGGTTCAGGAACTCCGGAGAGAACTGCTTGCTGAGGCTCTTCTGGATGATGGAGCGCGCATACTGCTTGTCGTTGTCATTCAGTGCCAGACCGGCAGCGTTTCCGGCGGTAAAGCCGACGCCGTGGCTGAACTCCTTCAACTGCCGTGTACCGGCATTGGAGGTCATGATGATGATTGTGTTGCGGAAATCCACGAGTCGTCCGTTACCATCCGTCAGTCGTCCTTCATCGAGCACTTGGAGTAACATGTTGAAAACATTGGCATGTGCTTTCTCAATCTCGTCGAGCAGGACGATAGAGTAGGGATGACGGCGTACCTGTTCCGTGAGCTGACCGCCCTCTTCATAACCGACGTACCCCGGAGGAGCGCCGATGAGACGGGAGGTGTTGAAGCTCTCGGTATATTCGCTCATATCGATACGGATGAGCGCGTCTTTCGAGCCGAACATCTCCTGAGCGAGCTGTTTGGCGAGATATGTCTTACCGACACCCGTAGGACCGAGGAACATGAACACGCCGATGGGATGATTCGGATCCTTCAAGCCGATACGATTCCGCTGGATAGCCTTCACCATCTTGTCGATGGCAGGATCCTGAGCGATGACCTTCTTCTTCAGTTCACCGGCCATGTTACGCAGCCTTACGCCCTCGGACTCCGCCATACGCTGTACGGGGATACCCGTCATCATTGCAACGACATCGGCCACCTGACCTTCATCGATCGTCGCTTTCTCATGGCTGTCACCCTGTGCCCATTTCTGTTGAATCTCGTTGAGCTCCTGTTCGAGCTGTGTCTGATGGTCACGGAAACTGGCGGCGAGTTCGAAATTCTGATTTCTCACGGCCTCCTGTTTCTTCTGCTTCGTCTCGTCGATCTCTTTCTCTTTCTCAGCGAGCTCCGGCGGGACGGTGGCATGCTGTAGATGGACACGGCTGCCGACTTCATCCATGATATCGATAGCCTTGTCGGGGAAGAAACGATCGTTGATATATCTGTCTGCCAATTTGACACAAGCCTTCAGCGCTTCATCAGAATAACTGACATGGTGATGCTGTTCGTAGCGCTCCTTGATGTTCTGCAGGATCTGCAGTGTCTCGTCGGCAGTTGTCGGCTCTACCATTACCTTCTGGAAACGACGCTCAAGGGCACCGTCTTTCTCAATGGAGTTACGGTATTCGTCGAGGGTCGTAGCACCGATACACTGGATGACGCCACGGGCCAATGCCGGCTTGAGAATATTAGCGGCATCCATCGTGCCGGGATTGCTGCCGGCGCCGATGATCGTATGGATCTCGTCGATGAACACGATGATATCCGAGTTCTGTTCGAGCTCCTTGATGAGGCCTTTGATGCGCTCCTCAAACTGTCCGCGGTATTTTGTACCTGCCACGATGGCAGTCATGTCGAGATTGACGACACGTTTGTTGAAGAGGATCGGAGAGGTGTGGCGCTTGACAATCAGTTGTGCGAGTCCTTCAACGATGGCGCTCTTGCCGACACCGGGCTCACCGATAAGAATAGGATTATTCTTCTTCCGGCGACCGAGGATCTCGACGACGCGCTGGATCTCTTTCTCACGTCCTACGACGGGATCGAGCTTTCCCTCAGCGGCAGCCTGTGTGAGGTCGTGGCTGAAGGCGTTGAGGATCGGCGTCTTTCCGTTGCCGCCGCGTTGTGTCGTAGCAGTAGCGGTAGGACGTGACTGCTGGGCGTTACTGCCCTGAGCGCCGGAGCCATAGCCCTCCTCCTCTTCATCCTCTGCCTCTTCGGGGAGGGTGAAGCCGTCGGTGGTCTTCTTCGCTGTCATCTGTTGGAGGGTAGCGAGCGTTTCCTCATAATGAATATCGTTGAATTCCAATACTTCCTTGGCACCATTATCCATCTGATCATGAAGGATAGCCAAGAGAATATGCTGTACGTCTACGGTCTGCGAGTGCTGAACCCGTGCCTCAAGGACGGCGAGCTTAAGAATCTTGCTTGCCTGGTCGTTGAGTACGAGCTCTGATGTCACCAGCGGTTCGGAGAGTTCATCTTCGCGGACTTTCTCTTCGAGTTCCTCCTTGATGGCAGAGACGTTGACATGTTCTTTCTCAAGCAGGGAAGGGACGACACCGCTCTTCTCGCGCAGGATGCCGAGGAGCAGATGTTCCGGACCTACCGATCGACTTGCCAATCTCGTCGCTTCTTCACGGGAGAAAGCCAGCACTTCCGATACTTTGGGTGAAAATTGACTTGTCATATTTTACAATTCCTTTCTTTTAAAACTGTCTATTCGGTTACAAAAATAAATATTTTCTGGGAATTGTACAAATATTATGCCAATAATCTTTCCGATTAATAACTTTCTGACTCAGAAGGGAAGGAACTGTCTTTGACACATTTCACGTATTCCTCCACGCCTTTCGTCATACAACTGTTCATATCGGCGAAATGTCGAAGGAATTTCGGCTTGAAGCCATTTGTCATGCCGAGGGCGTCGGCATAGACGAGAATCTGTCCGTCACAGCCATTTCCTGCACCGATACCAATCGTCGGCACATGGACTGTCTCCGTGACTTTCTTTGCCAGAGCGGCGGGGACTTTCTCAAGCGTGATGCCGAAGACACCGGCGGCCTCGAGGGCTTTGGCGTCGCTGAGCAGTTTCTCTGCCTCTGCCTCTTCCTTTGCGCGTAGGCCGTAGCCGCCGAACTGGTGGATGCTCTGTGGCGTGAGGCCGAGGTGTCCCATGACGGGGATGCCGGCGTTGACAATGCCTTTGACGGTATCGGCGATCTCTATGCCACCTTCCATCTTCACGGCGTCGACACCGGTCTCTTTCATGATGCGGATGGCATTATGGATGCCGTCCTCGCGGGATGCCTGGTAGGAACCGAACGGCATGTCGCAGACGACGCAGCAATGGGAGCAGGCACGGGCGACGGCACGGGCGAAGACGATCATGTCGTCGACAGAGATCGGCAGTGTGGTGCTGTTGCCGAGCATGACATT
This sequence comes from Prevotellaceae bacterium, assembly GCA_029226205.1. Taxonomy (GTDB): domain Bacteria; phylum Bacteroidota; class Bacteroidia; order Bacteroidales; family Bacteroidaceae; genus Prevotella. The sequence goes on along the minus strand of JAQXXT010000045.1, from coordinate 1,947 downwards.
GCTTGCGGAGTCACCGATAAGGATACCGTCGATGCCTGCGGCGTCAACGATGCCGGCGGTTGTGAAGTCGTATGAGGTGAGCATGGCGATCTTCTCGCCTTCCTGCTTCATCTTGATAAATGTCTTAGCTGTAATTTTCTTCTTGTCAGTTGTTAAGTAACCCATGATTTAAATATAAAAATTAAAGTGTTTTAGCGATCTTCATGACTTTGGAGGTGTAGGCGCGGTCCTCAGCATAGTGGATGTTGTTGAGGAAGGCGTAGTAGTTGCCGCCGGTATATTTGTACTGTACATCGTCTCGGTAGGCGCGCACGCTCTCTTCCCATCGGTCGAAGGTGAAGTAGCTGCCGTCGGAGGGACGGCGCAGACCGAAGATGTTATGGCATTGCATGCATACATTACTCGTGAAATAGCCGGTCTCCAGCAGCGCCTGGGCCAGTACGATCTTCTTGCATTTGATATCGTATTTATCGAGCATCTTCATGAGGTTCTCAACATTCAGATCGAGCTGTTCGGGTTCTTCGAAGAGGGGCTCGGGGTCGTCGACGACATCGGGACCGCAGAGTTTCTGCTCTGTCGTGGGGCGGCCGTGGTGGTCACCGCACGCTTCCTGTGGCATTGCATCGGGGAGGATATCCTGGGCCTGTACGTTAACAGTTGTGCAGGCAAAAATTAATACTAAACTATAGAAAAACTTGTTCATCGTGTTAAATAACGGCAGATTTTGCGGTTTATTGTGGAGAAAATGATATTTTTTATGGCATAGCGGGGACAAATGAGTGGGTTTATGCGCTAACTTGCGCTTGCAAAGCGCAAGCACACAACGGCAGGCCATTCAACATTAGCGCATGAATCCGATGAAAACGGAGCCCGTTCTGTGAGTTGATTTATGTTTTTCGTCGGAGTAAATATCATGGAAAATTGCGATTTTTCGATTTTCTTGACAAATGGAAGTTGCAAACTAGAGAGAAAAGAGAGCGGAAAAGGAGGAAAAATTTAGAATGATCGAGTTTGCGAGGTGTAAACAACGGAGATATTTCGCTAAACAACGGAGATAATTTTCTCTGGATGGTGTTTACGGGTCGAAAATATCGTAGAGAAAATGAATAAAACGATAATTTCCGGACTGTTTTTATTGGTTTTATGCGTATTTTTATTCGTTGTTGTTATAACGATAATTGCAAGTAATTGATTATGAGAGAGATGTAAAATTGGCTGAGAATCGTGTATTTGCGGGCGAATGGTCAGTTGCTGAAAAAATCGCGAATTTTGGAGGGGTTAAAACCGATGGTGTTTCGTCGATAATTTTTCGATGAAAATAAAATAGGTCTAAAATTTTCAGTTGTCGAAAAAATATTGTATTTTTGCACGATAAAATAATAAGCAAGAACGCTATGAAGGAAATCAGTTGGGGATTTATCGGATGTGGTGAAGTGACGGAGAAGAAATCCGGTCCGGCATTCAACGAAGTACCGGGATCACACATTGAGGCCGTGATGAGTCGCAGCAAGGCCCATGCGCGTGACTATGCCCAGCGTCATCATATCAAGAAATGGTATGACGATGCCCAGGAACTTATTGACGATCCGGCGGTGAACGCTGTCTATATCGCTACGCCGCCATCCTCCCATGCCACCTTCGCCATTATGTCGATGAAGGCCGGCAAGCCCTGTTATGTGGAGAAGCCGTTGGCAGCCAGTTATGAGGACTGTATCCGTATCAACCGTATCAGTGAACAGACCGGCGTGCCTTGTTTCGTGGCCTACTATCGCCGTTATCTCCCTTATTTCCAGCGTGTGAAGAAAATTATCGACGACGGCGTCATCGGTACTGTTGTCAATGTCCAGGTACGTTTCTCCGTGCCTCCCCGTGATCTCGACTATAACAGAGCCGGAGAGCTGCCGTGGCGTCTGCAGCCCGATATCTCCGGCGGTGGTTATTTCTATG
>JAQXXT010000044.1 GCA_029226205.1 Prevotellaceae bacterium | reverse complement strand
ATAACTGTCGTGGAGATGCTGACGGATATACTGGTCGAGGTTGGTGCCCTCCACCCAGTCCATCAGCAAGACGGGGAACTCCTCACCATCAGCATTGGCAGAGTCGACAAACAGTTCATTGTCCAAATACTGAAACTTGGTGAGGAAACTTGAAGAGACAAATTCCAGTTCCTCAGCTATCATCCGGTAGTTTTCCGCACGGTTCGGCTGATCCTTGAGAAAACACTTCACGGCATAGAGCTTGTCTTTCTTCTCATCCCGCATCTTGAACACCACGGCAAAGCCGCCGCTGGTCATCACGGGGTTGCCATTGTCATCGGTCACAGGTCGAAGATTGCGCAGCTTATCGAAGTTGTCCTCCGCATTTCTCACCGCTTCTACATATTCTGATATTAAAGGGTATGTCATTCTGTTTTCAGATCTGCTTTTTAAGTTATACAATAGCTTTTGGCTTTATTTCTGCAAACTTACATAAAAAAACTGAGATATTATACCAAAAGAATAAAAAATCTATTGTTTTTATCAGGGGGAAAGTGGATCCTATACTTTACTAAACGGTCAGAGAGATTGCAGGTAAATCTTTAGCATAACAAACCGCGTCATCCATGTGCTGGTATGGCGGATAGTTCTCAATGCGTTTATATCCCAGGCCTTCATACAACTTGATTGCATAGTCCATTCTTTCACGTGTCATAAGCACCGTCCGCTCATATCCGTAATCACGAGCGAAAGTTTCAAGTTCATGCATCATGAATGTCGCAAGGTGATGACCACGGAAGGGCGGCTGCATCCACACCCGCTTTATCTCTACATCACCGTTGCCATGTTCCTTCAGACCGGAGCATGCCACTGGGACATCATCTTTGGAATAGACTATCATCGCATATTTCACGTCCTTCGACTGATTGCCCGGAATGAACGACTGCCTGTTCAGAGGGCCACCGACAAGCTGGTTGTAGAAGTTCTCAGTGATAGCATGGAACTCCTCAAACTCCCGGTCGTGGCCATCAGTCCATCGTATTCTATAGAACCCTGTCAAGCATGTCGCTAACCTGCTTATTCAGATCATTACGTTGAGTCAAAGCATCAGCCTGCACCCAGGGACGCTCATCTATTTCATCCAGTCTTCCTACGAAGAAGTTATCCCACAAGTCGATAGCCTGTGTATATTCGTTTTCCTCATCATAGAGGTAGTTGTCTATCGTCTCGTGGTAACTCATTACTCAGCGTAGTATTAATTCAATGGGGCTATGGTCTGATCCTTTTATATCATTCAGTATCAGAGACTGTCCTATCCTGTCTTTTAAGTCATTCGAAACAAGGAAATAGTCAAGACGAAGACCATTTGTGTGGCGGATAAAATCTTTACGATATGATAACCATGAATATCTGCCACCGCTATCAGGGTGCAAATATCTGAATGTATCAATAAAGCCGGCATTGAGCAATTCTTCCATTTTGGTTCGCTCTCCATCAGTATATCCAACCTGGCTCTTGGAATGGTTATCTTCGTCCCAACAATCAATAGGACCTCGGCTGACATTAAAATCGCCACAGATGATAACAGATTTCTTCCTTAGTCTGACAACATACTTTCTCAGATCATCCTCCCATTTCATGCGTCGAGCCTCGTAATCACGCAGCCCTAATTTATTACCATCTTTATCAGTAAACATTACTGGCGAATAGATGGTTACAAGGAAGAAGTCAGGATATTCTGCCGTAATCATCCTTCCCATATCATCGAATTCAGATTCCATTTTACGATAGATGTTCAAGGGCTTTTCTTTCGAGAGGATTGCTACCCCCGAAGTCCCTCTATAATAGGTTGGGACATGCTGATAAAAATGGTACGCCCCAAATTCGACATCAGCCATCTGTTCTTCAGTTGCCTTTACCTCTTGAACGCATACTATGTCAGTATCTAAGTCGTTTATCGTACCAAGAAAACCATTCTTGATGCATGCTCTTAACCCATTAACGTTCCAAGACAGTATTTTCATCTTAATCTATCTCTTTTGTCCATGTACAACAGTGAAGTGCTCCACCTAATTTAAGTAACTCTGCATCCATATTGACCATTATGACATTTTCAATCGGCATTTCGTAAACCTCGGCAATCTGATTGCAAATGTCAACATCATACTTTGGATTAGCAGATGGGACATATATCTTACCGTTCAATTTCAGAAAATTGATGTACGCCCAAGTGTTGTCTTTCTCAACATTGTGGTCAGGCTGGACATTCAGATGAACAACCTTCAAGCCATGTCGCTTTAATATCTCCTCAATTCTTTCATGCATTAACCTTTCTGCGTCCGATACCCATTCCAATGGTGTATAGAGCAATACTTTATTGCCATGTACATACTGCACAAAACCATCGCTATGGCCGAATCGGTCATCTTTAACAGGTATCCATGGTATAATGATAATTTCCTGTCTAAAAGTAGCTTCAAGTCGCCTAATAACTTCTTCATGCGAGAGATTTGGATTCTCGCCAAAAACCTTATCCGTTATTATTGCTTTATCACCACAATCAACATAGTTGCCACCGTCAAAGGTTAGCCCGAGATCTACACAATGTTTGTGGTCTATTTTAATATTTCTACAAGCATCCGGTTGGTTTGTGATATAGTAAACATCATCATCATTTTCTGGCTCATCGTCAAGATAGTTTGGCCAATAGCGATAGATTGCATACAGCGGTTGCCCATCGAAAGCCTTTCGATGGAGAGGAATAGGCATGAAATCCCGGACCCATATATCCTTGGTGTTTCTTAAAATTTCATATGTGACACTTACTTCCGAAAGATTATCTCTCAGTACACTCGCCTCTTTCAAACTACTTATATAAATTTTGTTCATTATTGTTATTCCTTAGTTCTTTTTAAAGACTATGTTTCACCCTGCTGAATAGTTACAGTCTATGTGGGAACATAGAAGGTAATGCCCAGATATCACATGGAATTTTTGGCAGTAGGGGCGCCCACAAGGGGCGTCCCTACGTTGGATGTCATTTTATAGTCTGTTATTGCTGATGCTAGGGCTGTCATTTCCCGTTTTTCTTTTTCTAGAATAGAAAGTTATTGTGAAAGATTTTTGGGGTAAAATAAAGGAAGAGGGAGGGAATGATGGCATTCCCTCCTACAAACAATCAATAGGGCCCTTCCGCTTTTCGGATGGAAAAGTAGAATCAGCGGAGCGAAGAGAGGACAGCCATGACATCGGAAGCGATCTGCTCGTTTGTCAGATGATTGACTTTCAACAGTTCCTCCACGTCATAGCGGTCGTATAAGGACTTGCGGACACCGAAGTTGAGAACCCGCATATCGGTCGGACCGTAATAACGGCTGATACGCTCACCGAAGCCACCATCGAGGCTGCCGTCCTCAAGGGTGATGACGAGTTTGTGGTCCTGCTTCAGCTCCTCAAGCAACGGCTCGTCGATGCCGCTGAGCCAGCGAGGATTCACGAGGGTGGCATCGATGCCCTTGTCGGCCAGGAGTTTGCGGACTTGCTCTCCTTTCTGGAAGAAGTTACCGGCAGCGATAATGGCGACATCCTTGCCACGGTGCGCCACCTTGAAGCGGTTGATATCACTGTAGTCGGTCTCTACGGCTTCCGTAGCGTGATATACGGGCCCTTCGGGCACTCGGATGGCCACGGCATATTTCTCCTGACGGATAGCCCAGTCCTCCATAGCGATGAGCTCCTCGTAGGTGGTAGGAGCGAGATAATGGAGGTTCGGAATATGGGAGATCATCGGAATATCGAAGAAGCAGATATGCGTGAAGTCGTTCATTCCATAGATGGTAGAGCCAAGAATATTGAAGACTGCCGGATTGCCGTTGACAGCCAGGTCTTGCGCCAGCTGGTCATAGGTACGCTGGAAAAAGGTGGCGTAATCGCTGAATACGGGGTGTGCCCCACGTTTGGCGGCACCGGAAGCCAGTGCTACAGCTTCCTCTTCGGCGATGCCGGTGTCCACGAATTGTTTTCCTGCAGCCTCACGGCGCTCTTTTGTAAAGCCGAATGAAGCCGGCGTGCCGGCGGTGATCAGCAGGAGTTTAGGATCTTTCTGCATCTTCTCGAAGAGCCAGTCGCCCAGCATCGTGTCCATATCCTCGCTGTTATCCTCCTGGCGCAGACTGCCATCAGCGATATTGAACGGCATATGCCAGTGCCAGGCTTCTTTGTTGGCAACGGCGGGCGCATAGCCGCGGCCCTTCTCGGTATGGATATGTACGACGACAGGATGGTCGACATCTTTCACTCCACGGAAGGCAGCGATGAGCGTCTCAATGTCATTGCCTTCTTCCACGTAATGATAGTCGAAGCCCATAGCCCGGAAATAGTTGCATTCAGCCTTGCCTTTGGTCTCACGCAGGAGTTTGAGATTGCGATAGAGTCCGCCGTGATTCTCGGCGATACTCATCTCGTTGTCGTTGACGACAATAATGATATTGGTGCCGTTCTCTGCCGCTGTGTCGAAGCCCTCAAAGGCCTCGCCGCCGGAGAGGGAACCGTCGCCGATGACAGCGATGACATTCTCCTTTCCTCCAAGGATGTCACGGCCTCGCTGCAGTCCTGAAGCCAGGGCGATGGAGGTAGAGGTATGGCCGATCTCGAAATTGTCATATTCCGCGTTCTCTCGTGGTGAAGAATAACCGGAGATGGCATTCATATCCTCTACGTGAAGGAAGCCGTCAGCGCGCCCCGTAAGCATCTTGTGGGGATAACTCTGGTGACTGACATCGAAGACGATCTTATCCTCGGGGGCATTGAATACATAGTGCAAGGCTATCGTGGCCTCCACAAAGCCGAGGTTCGGACCGACGTGACCGCTATGATTACTGACACGATTGAGAATGCCCTGGCGGATTTCCTTCGCCACTTCCTGCAACTGTTGTATGCTGAGTCCCTTGATATCTTTCGGACTCTTGATGTTTTCTAAATACATTTTCTGATTATTTTTTTGTTTGACAATGGATTCTGCGGAACATGATAAATCAAGTCCCTACGATATCCCTTCTTGGTTTATTTCTGGCGATATTCCTTCGGCGTCATACCTGTCATTTTCTTGAAGAAGCGGGTGAAATGCTGGGGATACTGGAAGCCGAGCTCATCGGCAATTTGTCCGATGCCCTTGTTGTCATCCATGAGGCGCTCTTTGCTCAGTGAGAGGACGTGCTGTTGGATGAAGACTTGGGCATTCATGCCCGTCTCCTTGCGGATAAGATCTCCGAAATAACCCGGCGACAGACAGGCTTTGTCGGCAAACCAAGCTACGGAAGGGAGGCCCTTACGGACTGCGATGCCTTCGGCGAAATAGCTCTTGATATTCCGCTCGAAAGTACTGAGGATATCGGAGTTGACTTTATGGCGGGTAATGAACTGCCGGTCGTAGAAGCGCTGACAGTAGTCGAGGATCAGTTTGATACGGTCGGTGAGGATCGTCTGAGAGTGCTGGTCAACGGGCAATTCCAGTTCGGCATGGATGGACTTTAAAGTATCAATGATCATAGCCCTTTCGCGCTCGGAGAGATGGAGACTCTCGGCAGAGTCGTAATCGAAGAAATGATAATTGCCTATGGCCTTGCCCAGTGGAGTGCCGTAGATGAGGTCGGGATGGAAGAGCAGTCCCAGCGTGTGACGGGGATGAGCCATCTGCTCTTCCGTCATATCAACTTGTACGACTTGTCCGGGGGCGAAACTCACGATAGTACCATCCTGATAGTCGTATTCTTTCTGCCCATAGTGAAGCGTACACTGTTTGCCGTCCTTAAGCCACAGGGCATAGAGGCCATAGCGCCATTTGACATGGTTCACCCACTGCTTGGCTTCCGCCATGTCTACCACTGTGGCCAGCGGATGGAGGGTGGGGAAGCCGTAGAGCTTGTTGTATTGGTCGACGGTGTCGACACTGATGAGTTGTGCAGCCATAGTTTCCGTTTTCGTTCTTTTTCGCTTGCAAAGTTACGTGTTTTTCGGGAGATATCAGCTACCTGAATTGCGGAAAGAATGACCATTAATTTCCACGGGGTATGATTCTCATATTCCTATAATCTGTCATTGCTGATGCCGAAATGCTTGGACTTCATGTTCAAGTCCTTTCCGAAGCGATAGGTCAACGTCAGTTTGAAAACACGGTAAGGCTTATAGTCATAGACGTACTTCGTGGCGGAGGACCGGACAATGGACTTGGAATGAGAGGCCAGCAGGTTCTGTCCTGCTATGCCAATAGACAGCTTCTTGTGGAAAAGCATATATTTCAGTCCGATATCCATGCGGTATGTCGCGGGACTCTCCCCCGTTACGTCTTTTTGTTTCGATTCGTATTGTCCCCATATATTGGCTGAGAAATTCTTCTGATGGTCGAAAAACACATTGACATTCGTATAGGCGTAAACAGCCGTATTGGTCACTCGGGGTAAGTCGTATCCCTGCGTCGGTCTGGAAACTAACGTATAGAGGGAGAGATCCGTAGACCAGTCGAACCAGGAGACCTTGTCGAAATAATAAGACGCGTCAAGACTGTACATCCGGTTCTTCATCATGTTGTCAACGGTATTTATGGTCAGTTTGCTTGCAGCGTCAACATACGTGTAGGCAGAGATGACCCGCTTCCTGAAGAGCATGCTTCCCGATATCGTGAAGTCGTCCCACGTATATCCTAATTCAGAGGAATAGGACTTCTCCGGCAGCAGCTCCGGATTACCCGTCGTTATCGTGTGGGCGTCGGTATAGGTGGTGAAAGGATTAATATCGGCATAGACAGGACGGTTTATCCTACTCGTTACGCTGAGATAGAGCGACTTGCTGTCATTCCAACTATACTCCAGAAAAGCCGTGGGGAATAAGTCGAACTGATGTTTCACCGTTCGCTGTTGCAGTTTGACGGAGTTGCCGTCCAGTCTTCCGTATTCACCTCGCAATCCCAGTTTGAAGTCCCAATGGTCGGATAGTTTCCACCTCATATCCGCGTAAACGGCCAGGATATCTTCACGATAGATGAAGTCATCGTTGAGATCCTCGTGACTGCTGATATACTCGTAATTGGTTGTACTCCTTGTTTTTGAACGGGAATAGGCGGCGCCATAAGACAACTTCACTTTTCCCAAATTATTCTCCAAGTCTGCCTTCGCCTGAAAGATCCGGATGAGCGTGCGAGGGCGGTTTAGATAATTCAGGCCCTCATCATGGGTGGTCTGTAAGTTGACCTCGTCATCAATATGATAGTTGACATAATCGATATTGAAATCCATCATTCCGTTCTTGACAAATTGATTATCCGTATAATGGATGTTGGCGTTATAACGGTTGTAATTGCTGTCGTAGTTGGTGAGCGTCTCAAAGTCTCTTGTTATTTCCTGTGAGGATGACCTTACCTGGGTATCCGCTGTCCGATCGGCATCAGGCCGCATGTTGTTGAAGGCGAAAATAGCACCGAGGGTGGAGTGGCTCGTCAGGGCATAGTCGATGCCGGAAGTCGCCATGATATAGTCATTCGATTTGATTCTGCGCTCCGTAGTACTCCACGTCTCCGCAGGATAGTCAATCGTTCTCAGACCGTCGTATTGCATCTTGCCCATACCGCCACCAACCGTGACGTATGCCTCCACTTTGTTGTATTTATACTGCAGACTAATACTCGGATCGTCATAAGTATGCTCTTTTACCGACAACACGTTTGAAACAAAACCGCCGATAAAGTTGTTCTTCAACTTCTTCGTTACAAAATTGATGACGCCGGCATCACCTTCGGCAGTGTATTTCGCTGGTGGCGTCGTCATAATCTCAATCTTCTGTAAGCTGCCCGACGGCAGTGATTTCAGATACGTGATAAGGCCTTTCGTGTCCATCTTCAACTCACGCCCGTTCATCAGAAACACCAGTTTTCCTTTATTGAGCATGCTGATGTCGTCATCTTGCACGATGACTCCTGGCGCACGTTTCAGCACGTCCAAGACCGTGTTTGCCGTACTGTTGAGCCTTTCCGCGTTCAGCACCATTCTGTCGACTTCCCGATGAATGACCGGCATCTTGGATCTTACGGTTACTTCACCTAACTCAAAAGCATCACTGTCCAATACAGCTTCTATATACGTATCCTTTCTTCCTTGTTCCTTCCGTGAATAATCTTTATATCCCAGGCAGGAGATAGTGAGCGCAAAAGAGTCAACGGGAGAGATCTGCATCATGAAATGACCTTTGGGATCACTGATGCAACTGCTGAGTATCTTTCCGTCAGCGTTCCTTTCTTCCACCGTAGCCATATCCACAGCCTCCCCTTGCCTGTTCGTCACCCATCCGGAGATCTTCACGCTCTGCGCAAAAGAGGAAAGTACAAATGTAAAAGATAAAAATAAGAAAACAAGTACTCTAAGCATAATAAAATCTGTTATCTCTCTGTTTTTGTTTGCAAAGATACATCTATTTTTACAGATACCGCATATTTCCGTTCTCTTTTATTGAAACCAAATCGTTTGTGTCTCCACATGCCAATGCAAGCTATCGGAGATCCAGAGCGTGGCGGCATGGAGCATGAGGCGGTTACCACGGGACATATCCATGCCACGGTGACCATAGAGGCGGTCACCGACGATAGGATCGTTGAGGCCCTCTTCACTGGCGCAGTGGACCCTCAGCTGATGGGTACGGCCCGTGAGCGGATGGAGCTCCACAAGGGTCTCTCCCGTCTGCTCGTTGACGCGCAGCACACGGAATGTGGTCACAGCCGGTTTGCCGTACTGATGGTCAACGGTCTGGCGGGGCCTGTCGTCGAGATCGGGCATTAACGGCAGACTGATTTGTCCCTCGTGGATGGCAGGCTCATGCTCGAGTACGGCGAGGTAAGTTTTGCGGACTTGACGGGAGAGGAAGCGCTGTTGTAATTCGTGATAAGCGGCTTCGTTCTTGGCGACGATCATCAGTCCACTCGTGTCCTCATCCAACCGATGCACGATCATCGGTCCCGTAGCCTCGGGGTAACGCTCGCGAAGGATGGAGAGGACAGAAGAACGGTTGCCCCTTCCCGGTACACTCAGCATCCCGGCTGGCTTGTTGATAACGATCCAATCATCACTCTCGTCAATGATCTCCAGCTGTTCCGTCATTTGTGGATTCTGATGCCAGGAAACGGCAATTCCTTCCAACATCCACGAGAGTATCGGCTTGCATTTCCCTTGACAAGCCGGGTAAAACTGCAGATGATGGCGGATCTCTCCTTTCGGACTCCGTCCCCACCAGAACATGGCGATCTTCAAAGGCTCATAGTGGTGTAGGAAGGCATACTGCAGCAACTTCGGTTCCGCACATTCTCCACTGCCCGATGGTGGGATGACAGAACGATACTGGGAGAAGATCTCCAGGAGGTTTTTCTGTTCTCCACGACCGTTGAGGAAGACAAACTGGGTGAAAAGCCAGTGCTGCAACTGCTCACTGTCGTGTTGACGGCGGAGTAACAGAAGGGTGATCTTTCCTTGCTTATCGTCAACGAGTTTCTGCGCGGCATCGATCTTCTCTTTCCAAGCCTTCTTCTTCCGCCGGTATTCGGCTTTCTGAAACTGGCTCTCACCAATCAGTCTCTGTCGTTCCTCCACGGAGAGAGAGGTATGGCGCAGCTCCTCCCGCCGCTTCTTCGCTTCCGTCATCATCTGATGATAGGATCCCAGATCTGTAGAGGCTGCTTCTTTGATCTCTTCCACGTCTTGTTTGACTTGCAGAAAGGCCAGATCATTCTGTAGCTTGGCAATTTCCCGGTTGATGGCAGAGATGGCCGCCTCGTGGGTCTTGAAATAGCCGCCCTCCTGGAGATAATCGAAGACGGGAGGCACAAAGAAATGCTCATCGCTCTCTTCTATTTGTCCACCATAGGCAGCCAGAAATCCAATCTTTCCTTGCGCGTTTCTGACCATCAATACCCCGAACATTTTCCCTTCATGCTCCTCAGTCCAATGGAGGCGTTCACGGATATATTGTCGGACGACTGCTGCGGCCTGAAGGCTCATTTCGTCTGGGGTATAGCAGAAAGGATCGTTGAGTGCTTCGTCGCTCCCTTCGTTCGTATTCAATGGATGAAAGAAAGAATCCTTAATCATGGATGTATGGATGCGTTTATGATGTTGTTGTCGTATATACGAATATCCCCACCATAGGGGCACCCCTTGTGGGCGCCCTAACCGGGAATCATGTAGGGACATAATTTATCATGTTCCGCCCGAAAATTCATTCGTGGCGGTTAGGACGGCCACAAGGGCCGCCCCTACGGTGGAAGGTTAGCGGAACATGAAAAATCATGTCCCTACAACCCTCTCTCCGCCCAGTCGGCACGGTCAAGCTGACGGTAATTGATGGCCTCGAAGAGATGTTCGGTGCGGACAGTAGGACTGGCGGCGAGATCGGCAATGGTGCGGGCGACCTTCAGGATACGTGTGTAGGCACGGGCACTGAGGCTCATCCGTTCCATTGCTTCCTTGAGGAGGGCGAGTCCCTCGGCATCGGGCTCAGCATACTGATGAACGAGGCGCTCCGTCATCTGCGCGTTACAGTGCACGCCGCGGACTCCCTTGAATCGTTCCGTCTGTATCTGACGGGCCGCAATGACCCGCTTCCGGATCTCACTGCTCGGTTCTCTGGGTTGGGCCTTACTGATCTCGTTGAAGGGAACGGGCGTGATGGAGCACTGGATATCGATGCGGTCCATGAGCGGACCGGAGATCTTGTTCATATAATGTTGAATCTGACCGGGAGTACAGACACAGTGATGCGTGGGATCACCGTAGTAGCCACAAGGACAGGGGTTCATACTGGCCACGAACATAAATGAGCAAGGATAGGTGATTGTATATTTCGCCCTGCTGATGGTGATCTGTCGGTCCTCCAATGGCTGGCGCAGTACTTCCAGCGTATGCTTGTTGAACTCCGGCAACTCATCACAGAAGAGGACACCGTTGTGGGCCAGACTGATTTCTCCGGGCATTGGAGAGGCACCGCCACCGACGAGAGCCACCTCGGAGATCGTGTGATGGGGCGCTCGGAACGGCCGTTGCGTGATGAGAGATACATCCTTCCCAAGTTTACCTGCAATGGAGTGAATCTGTGTGGTCTCAAGACTCTCGGCAAGGGACAGTGGAGGAAGAATCGACGGCAGACGTTTAGCCATCATTGACTTGCCACTGCCCGGTGGACCAATCATAATAAGGTTATGTCCCCCTGCGGCAGCGACCTCCAGGGCTCGCTTCACACTCTCCTGGCCGCGTACGTCGGCATAGTCAAGATCGCATTTTGCCTGATGCTCGTAGAACTCCTTTCGCGTGTCGATGACGGTAGGCTCGAACGTTTGCTGGTCATTGAGAAATTGGATGACGTCATTTAATGACTCCATGCCGTAGACCTCCAGCGTGTCGACAACGGCAGCTTCCCGCACGTTCTGTTTCGGTACGATGAGACCCTTGAAATGTTCGGCACGGGCCTTGATGGCGATAGGTAGTGCTCCTTTGATGGGCTGCAGACTACCGTCGAGACTCAATTCTCCGACCATCATGTATTCCGACAGATGGGCGTCGGTGATCTCCGTGGCAGCGGCGAGGAGGCCGATGGCCAGCGGCAGGTCGAAACTGCTGCCTTCCTTCCTGAGATCCGCCGGTGCCATATTGATGGTGATGTCACCGATGGGAAAGCGCTTGCCACATTGTTGAAGGGCAGAAGCGATACGGTCACGACTCTCTTTCACGGCAGCATCACCAAGACCGGACATGCGGAAGAGAACACCCTGTCGCATGCTCACCTCAATCGTGATGGTCGTCACTTCCAATCCGTTGACAGCAGCACAGTAGGTTTTTACAAGCATAGGCTTTTGGTTTATTTATCGCAAAGTTAGCTATTTTTTCCTGCATTTCAAAATTTATCTCTTGAAAATGTAGTCTGTATGGGATATTTTCGTATCTTTGTGTCATCACGTAAAATAAAACAGATTGATTATGAATACGGAATTTATTTTGAGAATATTCGTCGCCGCTATCCTCGGTGGTGCCATCGGACTGGAAAGGGAATACCGGGCTAAGGAGGCCGGGTTCCGTACACATTTCCTCGTAGGACTGGGTTCGGCACTCTTTATGGTGCTCTCAGAATATGGGGTGGGGGAGGTTCTCTCGGAATATGCAAAGACCTCCTTCGATCCCAGTCGTATCGCCTCTCAGGTTGTCACGGGTATCGGCTTTATCGGTGCCGGTACGATCATTTTCCAAAAGCATGTCGTACGCGGACTGACGACGGCGGCAGGACTATGGGTGACGTCGGCTATCGGATTGACCTGCGGCGCGGGGATGTACATCCTCGCCATTGCTGCTACGACGCTCGTCCTCCTCTGCCTGGAGGCCATGAACTTTATTCTTCGTCGTTTTGGAACAAGAGAGATAGAAGTGACATTTACCTCCACTACTCAGGATACGATCCAGACAGTCCTTAGTAAACTCGGGGATGCTAACGTGGAGATCGACTCCTATAATATGAAGCCGCAGGATGAGGGCGATGATAAGATCTATACGGTGACGCTGGAGATGAAGATACGCCGAAAGGACTATCAGGACCATATTCTCAGTTTCATGCGTGAGTTCCGTGGCGTGAGCGTGGAGAGTATCGAATAGATCTTTTCATAAAAATAATTAACAGATTGTAGAAATTCCAAAGAATTGTCGTAACTTTGCTGCCGAAGGTTATAAGAAAAAGGTTAAGAATGAAAAGGATCACCTCTATATTTGCTGCTTTGTTCCTCTCAGCACTGATTATCGTGTTGAGTGTGGGCTTTGTCGGCATCCATTGTGAGCATCTCGGTGATCTATCCTTAACGCAGATACAGAAACTGGAACATGGCCATCAGGACTGTGCCCCGATGAAGAAATGTATGAAGGTGACGGTGTCGAAACTATCGCCTACACAGGTGTCTACACCATCCGTCTTCCATTTCCTCGTGGCCCAGCCGCTCATCGCTGTCTTGCCGGCACTGACCTCTCTGCCGGTTCTGCCGAGGCATCCTTTGGATACGTTCGTCAGTATGCGGACGCCCCATGCTCCGCCGAGGGCTTATCTGGCCTTCCTGCGCATACTCCGACTTTGATTTTTTTGACGAGGGAAAGGAACATAATAAATTATGTCCCTACAATTTTCGGATCATGATAAACCATGTTCCTACATGGTTTATGTCCATTTAATATTATCGTCAAAACTTTCAAAGTATATCAATTCAATGAAGAAATTTTTATTTGCTGCTGTTCTTCCCGCCTTTATGCCGGGAGCAACCGTAGTAAAAGCTGATAATAACAATATCTCTGCCCTGCACACGGATAGTGTACAGGCTGATACCTCCGCTGTCTATTCTGAGCATAATCTCGCCGGTGTAACGGTGACGCGCCGCAAAATGGGTATTACCCGTATTGGTGGTGCCATCGGTGGTAGTCTGATCAACCAGGACGAGCTTTTCAAAGCTGCCTGCTGTAACCTCGGTGAGAGTTTCACCACGAATCCTTCTGTCGATGTCAACTACTCAGATGCCGCGACGGGAGCACGACAGATCAAGCTCCTTGGCCTCAATGGCTCCTACGTACAGATGTTGACGGAGAATCTCCCGAATTTCCGTGGTTCCGCGGCCCCTTATTCTTTGGGTTATGTGCCCGGCACATGGATGAAGAGTATCCAGGTCAGTAAAGGTGCTGCCTCGGTGAAGAACGGTTATGAGGGTATCACGGGACAGATCAACGTGGAATATCTCAAGCCGGAGGACGAGACGGGTGGTACCTTTAACCTCTATACCGATACTGACGGAAAGTTTGAGGCAAACGGCGAGGGTAACATCCATCTGTCGAAGAAACTTATGACGAATATCCTCGGTCATTTCGAGAACCGCGGCGGTGCTCACGACATGAATATGGATGGTTTCCAGGATATGCCGAATACCCGTCAGTATAACTTCCAGAACCGTTGGATCTATAAGGACAGCCGATATATTATGCATGCCGGTGTCGGACTAATTAAGGAGGACCGTCGCAGTGGTCAGAACCTCAAGGAACTCTCCGATGATATGAAGGTGAAGATGAGTAATGAGCCGCTCTACCGTATTGGGATCAGTACGGATCGCTATGAGGGATATATGAAGCATGCCTTTATCCTTGATCCTTCTCATGGTACGAATATCGCGTGGATGACTTCCGCTGACATGCAACTCATGGATGCCGGTTATGGTTATAAGCATTATACGGTGAATGAGAAGAACGTGTACTCCTCTCTCATGTTTGAACATAACTTTACACCCGAGCATAATATCTCCGTAGGTCTGAGTTATGTACATGACTATCTCGGTGAGGGCTTGGGTACACGCGCTGTTGCCGGTGTCACTCCCGTAGACTTTGCGCCGAATGCTCTCGCTGCCGTCAAGGACTATGATAAGGAGAATGTATTCGGCGGTTATGCGCAGTATACCTATAACCTCCACAATAAGGTGATAGCCATGGCCGGTCTTCGTGTTGACCACAGTGATCTCTGGGGTACCTTCGTGACGCCGCGCTTCCACTTGAAATGGCAGGCTACAGACTGGCTTGGACTGCGCCTCTCTGCCGGTAAGGGCTATCGCACGGCTCATCCGTTGGCAGAATACAACTATCTACTGGCCAGCAGCCGTACGTTGAATATTGGTACACTGAAACAGGAGAGCGCCTGGAATTTCGGCTTCATCGCCAACTGGAATATCCCTCTCTTCGGAGAGACGCTGCTCTTGAATACGGAGTATTACTATACCCGTTTTCAGAACCAGACGACAGTGGACTTCGACTCTGATCCACATGCCGTGACGATTGCCAGCAACGACGGAAAGAACTATTCCCATGTCATCCAGATTGATGCTACCTATCCGCTCTTCAAGGGTATGACGATGACGGCAGCTTATCGTCGTAACTTCGTACGTGAAACTTACGGTAACGTTACACTCGAGAAACCGCTGCAGAGCCGTTACAAGGGCTTGCTGACACTGTCTTACAAGACGCCGCTCGGCCTCTGGCAGTTTGACATCACTGGTCAGCTCAATGGTGGTGGTCGTATGCCGAAGCCTTATACCCTCGCTGATGGCTCTCAGAGTTGGAATGAGACGTTTAAGGCCTATCCACAGTTGAATGTACAGGTGACGCGCTGGTTCCGTCATTTCTCCATTTATGCCGGTGGCGAGAACCTGACGAACTACAAGCAGCATAACCCCGTTATCGACGCGATGAACCCATGGGGATCGCAGTTTGATACAAACATGGTCTATGGTCCTATCCATGGTGCCATGGGATATATTGGAATACGTGTAAACTTAGGTAATAGATTAAAGTAATATGAAAAAATTCATGCTGATGATGGTCATGCTGATGGTGTCAGTGATGACCTTTGCGAAAGACAACAAGACGGTTGTCTTCACGACAACTCCGCAGATGCACTGCGAGAACTGTGAGAACAAAATCAAGGGTAACCTTCGCTTTGCAAAGGGCGTCAAGGAGATCCAGACGAGTGTGCCCGACCAGAAGGTTACCGTGACCTATGATCCCGCCAAAACAACGCCTGAGAAGCTCTGCAAGGCTTTTGAGAAGTTCGGCTACAAGGCTCGTATCCTGAAGGATGGCGAGAAGGTAGAGATCAATAAGGATGAACAGTGCGACTTGATGTAAGTATCACTGTATATATTTGATTCACGTAATTTCGTATATACGGTAAGTTTTATAAATAAAAATCCGGGAATCCGCATGTTGTTGCGTATTCCCGGATTTTTTTAGTTTATTTTCTAGTGTGCCTCCAGCCAGTTTTTACCCCAGCCGGCATCGGCAACAAGGGGTACTTTCAGCGTGTAGGCATGTTCCATCTCTTCGACGACGATCTTCTCTACTTGGCGCTGCTCATCAGGATACACGGAGAAGTTAAGTTCGTCATGTACCTGTAGAATCATTTTCGAACGGATATGCTCCTGTTGGAAACGGCGATAGATACGGACCATGGCGACCTTGATAATATCGGCCTCACTGCCCTGAATCGGCGCGTTGATGGCGTTACGCTCGGCGAAGCCACGGACGGTTCCGTTCTTGCTGTTGATGTCAGGGAGATAACGACGGCGATGGAAGAGGGTCTCGACATAGCCCTGTTTTCTCGCAATCTCCTTGGCATGTTCCATATATTCCTTTACTTTTGGGAAGGTCTCGAAATAACCCTGGATGAGTTCGCGTGCCTCTCCGTTAGGGATTTCCATACGTTGTGCAAGGCCATAAGTCGTGATACCGTAGATGATACCGAAATTGGCTTGTTTGGCTTTCTTTCTTTCGGCAGGCGTGACATCTTTCATGTCTTTATGCCAGATTTTTGCAGCTGTGGCAGCATGGATATCAAAGCCTTCGCGGAACATCTCGATCATATTCTCATCGCCACTGAGATGGGCCATGATACGCAGTTCGATCTGACTGTAGTCAGCACTGAAGAATAGACAGCCAGGCTCGGGGATGAAGCATTTGCGGATCTCCTTGCCGTCGTCGGTACGGACGGGAATGTTCTGCAAGTTTGGATCGGATGAGGAAAGGCGTCCCGTGGCGGTGAGGGCCTGGTTGAAGGACGTATGGATGTGTCCCGTTCGCTTGTTGACAAGGGTAGGGAGGTTATCGACATACGTCGAGAGGAGCTTCTTCATGCCACGGTAGTTGAGAATATTCTCCACGATAGGATTCTTCGCCTTCAGACTCTGCAGGACTTCCTCGGAGGTGACATACTGGCCTGTACGGGTCTTCTTCGGCTTTTCCATGATCTGCATCTTCCCGAAGAGAATCTCACCAACCTGCTTCGGACTGGAAATGTTGAATTGCTCTCCGGCTTCCTCATAGATCTTTCGCTCGTATTCCTTCATCCGGTCTGTGAAGATCCGGGAGGTTTCTGCGAGCGCTTGCGTGTCGAGGCAGACACCCGTATGCTCCATATCGGCGAGGACATAGATGAGTGGCATCTCGATATCGTGGAAGAGAGCCTCGACATTCAACTCTTTCAGTTTCGGCTCCAATACGTTTTTGAGTTTCAGCGTCACATCGGCATCCTCTGCGGCATATTCGTAGATATCCTTCGGATCGAGGTCTCGCATATTCTTCTGGCCTTTTCCTTTCGGGCCAATGAGCTCCTCAATATGGATGGTGTGATAATGAAGATATACTTCGGCGAGGTAATCCATATTGTGATGGAGTTCGGGCTGGATGAGATAATGAGCAATCATCGTATCCCATAAAGGTCCCTTGACTTCTATTCCGTAATTCTTTAATACCTCAATATCGTATTTGATGTTTTGTCCCACTTTGAGGATTTCTGGATTCTCGTACAAGGGCTTGAAGATCTCCAGCGTTTTCATGGCTTCGTCCCGGTTGGAAGAGATGGGGACGTAATAAGCCTCGTTTTCCTTCACGCTGAAGCTCAATCCGACCAATTCGGCATCGATGGCGTGCGTAGACGTCGTTTCCGTGTCTAGACTGAGAGTTGCGTTTGTCAAGAATTTTGCCACAATTTTCTTCTGATCTTCCTCATTATCAACGAGATAATATTGATGATCTACCGTTTTAAGGCTCTCAAAATTCGCGAATTCTGAATCATTCGACTCATTGGTCGGAAATTCGGCAAAGAGAGAGAGTTCTGAGTTAACATCTTTTTTACTTTTCTCTTGTTTGTTAAGGATTCGCTTTTTAAAGCTGTTCATCTCCAGTTCGGTGAAGATTTTATCGAGTTGTTCTTCGTCGGGCTTTTCGATCTTCAGATCATCGAGCTGGAAGTCGGGCAGGGGCACGTCGGTCTTGATTGTGGCGAGGAAATAGCTCATCTTGATGTCGTCGATGGCTCCCTCTACTTTTTCTTTCTGTTTCCCTTTGAGTTGGTCAGTATGGGCGAGCAGTCCCTCGACGCTGCCAAATTGGTTGACGAGTTTTACGGCCGTCTTCTCACCGATGCCAGGACAGCCGGGGAAGTTGTCGGCACTGTCTCCCATGAGGGCGAGGATGTCGATTACTTGTTGTGGCTTGCTGATGCCATATTTGGCTTCGATCTCTTTCTCACCGATCACCTCATAGTTGCCGCCTTGCTGGGGACGGTACATATAAACGTTCGGTCGAATGAGTTGTCCATAGTCTTTATCGGGTGTAAGCATGTATGTCTCATACCCCGCCTTACCAGCCTCCGTGGCAACGGTGCCGATGACATCGTCAGCCTCGAAGCCCTCGGCCTGTAGTATGGGAATATGATAGGCTTTCAGTATGTCCTTAATGATAGGAACACTTTTGCGGATATCTTCCGGCGTGGCCTCACGCTGCGCTTTATATGCGGGAAAGGCTTCATGACGGAATGTCTTGCCACAGTCGAAGGCAACGCCGATATGAGTGGGCTGTTCTTTCGTCAGTACCTCGTTGAGCGTGTTACAGAACCCCATGATGGCGGAGGTGTTCAACCCCTTGGAGTTGATGCGCGGCGAACGGATCAGAGCATAGTAAGACCGGAAAATCAGCGCGTAAGCGTCGATGAGAAAGAGTTTCTGCATAGTTTTTTCTTTTTGAATGTGTAAAATTACTAATTTTTTGTCAGACTTCCCGATATTTTCATTAATTTTGTAACAAATTATCGAATCATGGACTATTTATCAGTTATCAGACAACCCATTGAGCATGAATTGAAGGACTTCATCAACCTCTTTAACGAGAGTATGAGTCATTCAGATGGTCTTCTCTCGCAGGCCCTGCAGCATATCCGCAACAGGGCTGGGAAACGAATGCGCCCGATGCTGATCCTCCTGATGGCAAAGAACTTCGGAAGGATTAGTGACGTCACGCAGCATGCCGCTGTGGGACTGGAACTGCTTCATACGGCATCGTTGGTACATGATGATGTCGTCGATGAGAGTACGGAGCGTCGTGGCCAGGCTTCCGTGAATGCTATCTATAATAATAAGGTGGCAGTACTTGTTGGTGATTATATCCTCTCTACGGCTCTGTTATATATTTCCCGTACTCATTCCGAAATCATTGTCCGTTATCTCTCTGAACTTGGTCAGACATTGTCTAATGGTGAGATTCTGCAACTCTCGAATATCCAGAATCAGGAGATCTCTGAGGACGTTTATTATGAGGTGATTAAGAAGAAGACTGCGGCTCTCTTTGAGGCTTGCGCGGCTATTGGTGCAGAGAGTGCCGGTGCCACACAGGAGGATGTTGATGCTGCCCGTCTCTTTGGTCAGAACCTCGGCATCATCTTCCAGATCCGTGATGATATCTTTGATTATTATGATAGTAAGGAGATTGGTAAGCCGACTGGCAATGATATGACGGAAGGAAAATTGACTTTACCGATTATCTATGCGTTGAAGCATGGTGATAATCCCCGCATGACGGAGTTGGCTTATCGGGTAAAGAACCGCAAGATAGATGCTGCTGGAATAGCGGAACTCGTTGATTTCGCCAAGGTTCAAGGTGGTATTGAATATGCGGATAAACGTATGTGGGACTTCCATAAAGACTGTATGTCCTTTATCGATCAGCGAGTAAAAAACGATGAAATCAAAGAAGCACTGAAGGCCTACCTTGATTTCGTCATTGAACGAAATAATTGAAAAAAGACGGCTTACAGGCCGTCTTTTTTCTGTTTTTGGCGTAGCATGATAAATCATCTTCCTACATTTGCGGAGCATGATGAATCATGTCCCTACGGTTTAGAAGTATTTCACCTCTTTTCCAAGGATCTCACTAATCAGTTTATTGGTTAGACGACTGGTGCCAAGACGGAACCAATAGTTGGTCAGCCATTTTTCACCACAGACCTCTTTTAAAATCGTGTAGTAGATAATGGCGTCCATGACGGTATTAATGCCGCCAGCGGGCTTTATACCGATTTGTATGCCCGTTTTATCATAGTATTCCTTGATGGCCTGACACATGACGTATACGGCCTCAGGAGTGGCACTTACTTTCTCTTTGCCCGTACTTGTCTTGATATAGTCTGCACCAGCATACATACTCAGTAAAGCTGCTTTTTTCACATTGCTCAGGTTGCCGAGATCGCCGGTCTCGAGAATTACTTTCATCGGAACATCACCGCAGCACGCTTTCAGTTCGCTGATATCGTCGCACATGCCCTCGTAATCGCCGCTGAGGAACTTTCCTACGGGCATGACAATATCGATGTTTGTAGCCCCGTCTGCGACAGCGAGGGAAGTCTCTGCTATCTTCACCTCGATACGGCTCTGACTGCTGGGGAAATTGCCAGTAACATTCGTGATCTCAACGCCATCTACCTCCAGGCTGTTTGCAATCAGGTCGGTGAAGACGGGATACGCACAGATGGCAGCGACATGCGGCAGGTCGGGGTAGAGGGCATCAAACTTATTGATTTTCTCCGTTAGTGCCAGTATCTCTTCCTCTGTATCCGTCGTATGGAGAGACGTCAGCTCTACACTGCCCAGCAGAAATTTTCTTACTTCCGGAGTATCGTTTTGTGGTACTTTCTCCGCAATGATTTTCTTGACGGCTTCACGCACTGCATCATCGTCTACAGTCGTATTATACTTTTCCAGAGCCTGGTCATATTTGCTCTTTTCTTCTGCTTTTTTCTTGTTCTGCTCGGCAATATCCTTCAGAACGGTTCCTTTGATACTTTCCATTTGCTTTAATTTAAATGACTTGTTAAGCGTTCATGAGATTCGCTTTTTACAAGTTGGGGTTATTGAATATTGGGTGATTGTAACTTGGGATTATTCAGATGTCGGGAGGCGTCTCTATGGGTCTTCTTTGCCATATTTTTTTGGAATTCCTCCGTAAGGTTGACACCGGTCTGATTGGCCAAACAGATGAGTACCCAGAGGACATCTGTGAGCTCTTCTCCGAGGTTGGCTTTGTCGCCCTCCTTGAAAC
This sequence comes from Prevotellaceae bacterium, assembly GCA_029226205.1. Classification (GTDB taxonomy): domain Bacteria; phylum Bacteroidota; class Bacteroidia; order Bacteroidales; family Bacteroidaceae; genus Prevotella. The sequence goes on along the minus strand of JAQXXT010000044.1, from coordinate 27,893 downwards.
TCTGTTCTCCGTATTTGCGGGCAATGACACGTGCTACCTCACCGACTTCCTCGGTCAGACAAGCCATATTGGTGAGTATATCGAAATATCTCACACCATATTTCTTGATCCATTCGTCAACCATATTTTGGGCTTCCTGGATCGTTATTGCTTTATCCATTACTTCTTCCTTATTCTCTGTTTTTACTGTCCATACAGATGGTTACTGGGCCGTCATTGATCAGGGCGACGTCCATCATAGCACCGAACTCTCCTGTGCCAACGGGTTTGCCCAGTCCCTCGCTGAGCTTTTTACAGAAAGACTCATAGAGGGGAATGGCCGTTGCGTGACCGGCTGCTCGGATCCAACTGGGGCGATTGCCTTTTTTATAACTCGCAAAGAGCGTGAACTGACTGATGACAAGAATTTCTCCGTTGATATCGAGAATGCTCTTGTTCATTATGCCTTGCTCATCGTCAAAGACTCTCAGACCAATGACTTTCTTAGCGAGCCAATCTACATCTTCCTGTGTATCTTCCTCGCAGACTCCCACGAGGATCATATAGCCCTGTTGAATGGCAGACTTAACTTTTCCATTGATCGTTACGGATGCTTCCCGTACACGTTGTATTACTATTCTCATGTTGCAAATATACTCAAATTTATTGAATTATTTCCCGTTTTCGTTCATTTATTTGTGTGAATGCAAATGGGCGGAACATGATGAATCAAGTCCCTACGGATTGGAAATGATTGATCAGAATTTGGGCTTTGGAAGGACCAACGACTTTTGCGATGTCTTCCACTGTAGCCTCTTTAATCCTCTTTACGCTCTTAAAGTTCTGAAGCAGCGCCTCTTTTGCCTTTGGTCCGATGCCTTTGATATCGTCCAGTTCACTGTGCAGCGCATGTTTGGAACGCTTATCCCGGTGGAAGGTGATGGCATAGCGGTGGACCTCATCCTGGATTTGGGTGAGAACCTTAAACAACTCGCTTTTTACGTCTATTCCGATGGTCTGAGGTGGGAATCCAAAGAGTAATTCATTCGTTCTGTGTCGGTCATCCTTAGCCAGTCCTGCGATTGGTATATGAAGGTGTAATTCGTCCTCTACAACCTCTCTGACTACGTCCATCTGCCCTTTGCCACCATCGGTGATAATGAGATCGGGAAGAGGTGTTTTCTCTTCCATCATCCTACTATAGCGCCGCCGGACGACCTCTTGCATAGAAGCATAATCATCAGGGCCTACAACCGTCTTGATATTATATTTTCGGTAGTCTTTCCTCGAGGGTTTCATACCTTTGTAGACTATACATCCTGCTACCGCGTCGGTACCCGAGATATTTGAGTTATCGAAACATTCTATCTGATAGGGTAATTTCTCGAGCTTGAGTTTTGTCTGTAGCTCCTTCATTAAGCGCGTCTGTTTCTGTTCCGGATTGAGCTTCTCTGCTTGTTTCAGACGGTCGAATTTATACTGTTTCCCGTTCATTTCAGAGAGTTCCAGCAAGTGATGCTTATCTCCTCTTTGTGGAATGAAAAACTCCGCGTCTTTCAATTTCCAGTTCATCTCAAAGGGTACGATAATCTCTTTCGCCGTACTGTGGAATCGTTCCCGAATCTCCGGAATGGCTTGCATCAGCAAATCCTCGTCACTCTCATCGAGCTTGCGTTTATATTCATAGGTAAAACTCTGATTGATCGTACCGTTCTTGACGTGGATATAGTTGATATATGCGTTTTTGTTACTCTCATCATCCACAATACTGAATACATCTTCATCTGTAATGGTCCAACTGACAACCTCACTCTTTGTCACGAACTCCTGAAGCAACATATATCTTTTCTTCAACTCTTCAGCTACCTCAAACTTCATGAGTTCAGCGTTCTTCATCATCAGATCATAGATCTTCTGACTGATCTCACGCGTGTTACCTTTCAGAATCTCCTTTGCCTGACGGATATTTTCTTGATATTCTTCGTATGAGATCTTGTTGATGCACGGAGCGTAACAGTTGCCGATATGCCACTCCAGACAAGGCTTGTACTTACCTTGTTCGATACCTTCCTTCGTAAATACCGTGCGACAAGTACGTGGCTTGTAGACACGGTGAATGATGTCGAGAACAGCGTACATGGCAGTAATATGCGGATAGGGACCAAAGTAAGTACCAAAACGCTTGTTGATTTGCCTTGTTTTGAAGATGCGGGGTAAGTACTCGTTGGTCACACAGATGCTTGGATATGTCTTGCCATCCTTCAATAATACATTGTATTTTGGTTTGTATTTCTTGATGAGAGCATTCTCAAGCAGCAGAGCGTCTTCCTCCGTATTGACGACAGAGTAGGAGATATCCCAGATCTTCGACACGAGGACCTTCGTTTTGTATCGGTCTACCTCCTTATGGAAGTAGCTCGACACACGACGCTTTAGGCTTTTGGCTTTGCCCACATATATAATGATGTGGTCCTTGTCGTAGAACTGGTAGCTGCCTGGCTTTTCAGGCATACTGAGCACAATATTCTTGCAATGAGCCAAACGGGCTTCGTTTTCTTCTTTAGTCATAGTTTCACGTGGAACGAATAGCTGCGTACGGGACATGATCAATCATGTCCCTATATTGGCACGGGACATGAATAATCATGTACTTACGATGGTGGCAGGTTAAAACTGCAAGAGAGAAGAGATTTCTACATCCGGGTCGAAGAGTTTACGGCTTTCGGGGAATTCGCTGTGGAGCTCGATAATAAAATTACAATAGATTTTCTTCGGATGGAATTTCTTGACAAGTTTACAAGCTGCTTGCATCGTGCCGCCCGTAGCAAGCAGATCGTCGTGGAGGAGGATTACGTCGTCGGAGCTGATGGCGTCTTTATGGATCTCAATAGTATCCATGCCATATTCTTTGGCGTAACTCTCCTGTACGGTCTCACAAGGCAGTTTTCCAGGTTTACGGCAGAGAACGACACCGGCACCGAGTTCTACGGCTACGGCGGAACTCATCACGAATCCACGGCTCTCGATGCCAACGATTTTCGTGATGCCTTTATCGCGATAGAGATCGACCATTTCGTCTTTGATTTCTCTCAGCGCTTGAGGGTTCTTAAACAGTGTTGTGACATCACGGAAGTTTACTCCTTTGATAGGCCAGTCCGGTATGCAACGCAGATTGTCCAGTAAGATTTGCTTGTTCATTTTTTATTGATGTTTTACTTTAAGTTTTACGTTTTACTTGAATCCTTAACTGATTGATATTTTTACTTTTAAGCACTCTGCTGTTTCACGTGAAACAATGGTGCGGAACATGATGAATCAAGTCCCTACTGCCGATGCGGAACATGATAGATCATGTCCCTACCGACCCATGAGGACGAGGAGGACATTGATGTCACTCGGACTTACACCGGGAATTCTGCTGGCCTGGGCAAGTGTGTCTGGCTGGATGCGCTCCAACTTCTGACGCCCTTCCGTAGAGATCTCTTTGATGTCGGCATATTTGAAATGTCCACGAATCTTGATGTTCTCCAGTCGGTGCATCTTATCAGCCACGATCTTCTCCCGGTCTATATATCCTTTATATTTCATTCTTACTTCTGCTGCCTCAGCGATTTCAGCTGTCCGTTCTTCGAGGGTGACAAATGAAGAGCCTTCCGAAGTCATGGCCTCTTGGCCATTCTTGAGAATAGCTTCTTTTAATTCAGGAATGATTTCTGCGAGATTATTTAACGAAAGGTGCGGACGGGCAACAAGTTCGCTGACCTTACAGCCAAAGCGGAGTGGGGTGGTACCGAGATGCTCGAGAGCCCCATTGATATCTTTAGGATGTACCGTCGTCTCTTGGCAGAAACGGATGATCCCTTCGATACCTTCTTTCTTATTTATCCACCAATCATATCGGTCACGTTTTGCCAATCCGAGCTCGTAGCCTTTCTCCGTCAGTCGTGCGTCGGCATCATCCTGGCGGAGTAGAATACGGTATTCCGCTCTTGAAGTAAACATTCGATAGGGTTCATCGACCCCCTTTGTCGTGAGATCATCGATCAACACGCCGATATAACTTTCATCACGATTCATGACGAAAGGCTCGCTTCCTCCGCATTTCAGTGCTGCATTGATACCGGCGATGGTACCTTGTCCTCCGGCTTCCTCATAACCTGTTGTGCCGTTAACCTGTCCGGCGAAGAAAAGATTCGGAATAACTTTCGATTCCAGCGAATGATATAACTGCGTCGGATCGAAGTAATCGTATTCGATGGCGTAGCCTGGACGGTAGATCTTCGCGTCCCGCAGGGCGGGAATATGATGGATAGCTTCCATCTGAATATCTATCGGCATACTGGAGGAGAACCCGTTCAGGTACATCTCGTTGGTCTCTTCTCCTTCCGGCTCCAGGAAGAGCGGATGCTCATCCTTGTCGGGGAAGGTGACGAGCTTGGTCTCGATGCTCGGACAGTAGCGTGGGCCTGTACTTTTGATCTGTCCGTTGAAGAGCGGAGAGTCGGCGAGCCCACTACGGAGAATGTCGTGGACAGTCTTGTTCGTGTAGGTTGTCCAGCAAGAAAGTTGTTTCAGTTTGCGATGGGGGCCGAAGTAAGAGAACTGGTGGAAGCCTTGGTCACCTTTTTGCTCTTCCATATCTTCGAAATGGACACTTCGCTTGTCGATGCGCACGGGAGTACCCGTCTTCATACGAGCAGAGCGTATGCCCCATTGGGTGATACTCTCCGTGAGGTGGTGAACAGCAGGTTCAGCGCAGCGTCCTCCCTCCACCATCTTCCGGCCGACATGCATAAGACCGTTGAGGAAAGTACCGGCGGTGATGATCGTACATTTTGCCCGCAGTTCTACACCCCAGATGGTACGCACACCAACGGCCTCGCCATTCTCTACGAGGAGTTCGTCAGCCTGGTCCTGCCAGATGTTCAGATTCGGCGTATGGTCAAGGACGGAGCGCCACTGCCAGATGAATCGGCCGCGGTCGCACTGGGCACGCGGGCTCCACACGGCGGGTCCCTTGCCGATATTCAGCATACGGAATTGGATTGCTGTAGCATCGGTGACGCGCCCCATCTCACCGCCGAGGGCATCGATCTCGCGGACGATCTGTCCTTTGGCGATACCACCTACAGCGGGGTTACAACTCATCTGTCCAATCTTGTTCATGTCCATCGTAACGAGGCACGTGCGTGCGCCCATGTTGGCCGCTGCTGTAGCAGCCTCGCAGCCGGCGTGTCCGCCACCGATGACAATAACATCAAAGTTAAATTTCATTTTGTTTTCCTATTTTCACCGCAAAAGTAAAAAATTAAATTCAAATTTTGCCGAAAATACTTTGTATAATCATTATTTTATAGTATTTTTGCAACAAAATTAGGTATAGCGAGACCTATATAAAAAGCGAACAATATCAGTTTCAAACAGTTAAATATCTAAATTTCAATCATTTATGTGGTTAATTAATTCACCTATTGGTAGAAAGGTGGTGATGTCTGTGACAGGCATCTGCCTCATTCTCTTCCTGACATTCCACTGTTGTATGAATATCGCTGCATTTTTCAGCGGTGATGCTTACAACACGGTATGTGAGTTCCTCGGTTCCAACTGGTATGCCGTCATTGGCACCCTGGGTCTGGCATTCTTGGCTGTATGCCATATTGTGTATGCCTTCATCCTGACCGCTCAGAACCGTCGTGCACGTGGTGACGAGCGTTATGCCGTTACAGCACGTTGGAAGGAAGTGAGCTGGGCCAGCCAGAACATGCTCGTTCTTGGTCTGATCATCCTGCTCGGTCTGATCCTCCATCTCTACAATTTCTGGGGACATATGATGTTCGCTGACCTGGCAGGTATTCAGGTCGCTCATGATCCTACTGATGGTTTCGCTTGGATTCAGGACACTTTCTCTAATCCGGTGTTCTCCATCCTTTACCTCGTATGGCTCTGCGCCATTTGGTTCCACCTCTCCCACGGTTTCTGGAGTGCTATGCAGACGCTTGGTTGGAGTGGTAAGATCTGGCTCAAGCGTTGGCAGTGCATCGGCATCGTCTATGTCACGATTCTGATGGGCATCTTCGCTTTCCTGATCCTCTCTTTCTGGTTGGGCTTCGCTCCCAGTTATTGCGGATAGTTTCATAGTGTGAAACAGCTATAGACTATCAACTCATCAAAAATAAAATTTGTAAGTAAAACTATCACTGAATTATGTCACAGATAGATTCTAAGATTCCAGAAGGCCCTCTGGCCGAGAAATGGACCAATTATAAAGCTCATCAGAAACTTGTCAACCCGGCCAACCGTCGTAAGCTTGACATCATCGTTGTTGGTACTGGTCTTGCCGGTGCATCTGCCGCAGCCAGTCTGGGTGAGATGGGCTTCCATGTTATTAACTTCTGCATTCAGGACTCTCCTCGTCGTGCACACTCCATCGCAGCTCAGGGCGGTATCAATGCAGCCAAGAATTACCAGAATGATGGTGACTCTGTTTACCGTCTGTTCTATGATACCATCAAGGGTGGTGACTACCGTGCCCGTGAGGCCAACGTTTACCGTCTTGCAGAGGTGAGTGCGAACATCATCGACCAGTGTGTCGCTCAGGGTGTACCTTTCGCCCGTGAATATGGTGGTATGCTTGCCAACCGTTCTTTCGGTGGTGTGCAGGTCAGCCGTACGTTCTATGCCAAGGGTCAAACCGGTCAGCAGTTGCTACTCGGTGCATACTCTTCTTTGATGAAGGAGGTACACCGTGGCAGTGTCGAACTCCACACCCGTACGGAGATGGAGGACCTCGTGATCATCGACGGCCGTGCCCGTGGTATCATTGCCAAGAACCTCGTCAGCGGTAAGCTCGAGCGTTATAGCGCTCATGCTGTATGTATTGCAACAGGTGGATACGGTAATACTTATTTCCTCTCTACGAATGCAATGGGTTGCAACTGTACGGCTGCTCTCCAGTGCTACCGTAAGGGTGCTTACTTCGCTAACCCCTGTTTCGTACAGATCCACCCGACGTGTATCCCTGTCCATGGTGACAAGCAGAGTAAGCTGACGCTGATGTCTGAGTCTCTGCGTAACGATGGTCGTATCTGGGTACCGAAGAAGCTGGAGGATGCCAAAGCACTTCAGGCTGGTAAGCTGAAGGGTCGTGATATTCCTGAGGAGGACCGTGATTACTATCTCGAGCGTCGTTATCCTGCATTTGGTAACCTTGTACCTCGTGACGTTGCATCCCGTGCAGCCAAGGAGCGTACCGATAAGGGCTATGGTGTGAACAACACCGGCCTGGCCGTGTTCCTCGACTTCTCCGATGCTTTCAAGCGTCTTGGCCGTGATGTAGTAGACCAGCGTTATGGTAACCTCTTCGATATGTATCAGGAGATCACGGATGTTGATCCTCATGAGAACCCGATGATGATCTATCCTGCTATCCACTATACGATGGGTGGTATCTGGGTAGACTACGAGCTGCAGACCTCTATCCCCGGTCTCTTCGCCCTCGGTGAGTGCAACTTCTCCGATCACGGTGCCAACCGTCTGGGTGCATCCGCATTGATGCAGGGTCTGAGCGATGGTTACTTCGTCATTCCTTATACTATTATGAATTACCTGAGTGACCAGATTACAGTTCCTCGCTTCTCTACCGACTTGCCAGAGTTTGAGGAGGCCGAGAAGGGTGTCCAGAAGGAGATTGACCGTATCTATGGCATCCAGGGAGACGAGAGTGTTGACCACATCCACAAGAAACTCTATCATATCATGTGGGATCACGTGGGTATGGCCCGTAATAAGGAAGGCCTGGAGACAGCCCTGAAGCAGCTGAAAGAGCTCCGTAAGGAGTTTGACGAGCATGTCCGCATCCCGGGCAGCAAGGAGGGCTTGAATGTCGAGCTTGACAAGGCTATCCATCTCCGTGACTTCATCACCATGGGTGAGCTCATCGCTTATGATGCCCTGAACCGTAACGAGAGCTGCGGTGGTCACTTCCGTGAGGAGAGCCAGACCGAGGAAGGTGAGGCAAAGCGTGACGACGAGAACTACATGTATGTCGCCTGCTGGAAGTACCAGGGATCCGACGAGGTAGCCCCTGAACTTCTGAAGGAGCCTCTCAACTATCAGTATATCAAGGTACAGACACGTAATTATAAGAAGTAATAAAAGCAATGGATACAAATATAAGTTTCACGCTCAAAGTATGGCGTCAGAACGGACCTCAGGCAAAAGGTCATTTCGATACTTTCGAGATGAAGGACATCCCTGGTGATACCTCCTTCCTCGAGATGCTGGATATTCTGAACGAGCAGTTGATCGAGGCCGGCAAGGAGCCGTTTGTCTTCGACCATGACTGTCGTGAGGGTATCTGCGGTATGTGCTCCCTGTATATCAATGGTCATCCCCATGGTCCTGCCCAGGGTGCCACGACCTGCCAGCTGTACATGCGTCGTTTCCATGACGGCGATGTCATCACCGTTGAGCCCTGGCGTTCTGCCGCTTTCCCTGTGATCAAGGACTGTATGGTCGACCGTAGCGCTTTCGATAAGATCATCGCTGCCGGTGGCTACACTTCCGTTCGTACCGGTCAGGCACAGGATGCCAACGCTATCCTGATTCCCAAGGAGGCTGCCGACGAGGCTATGGACTGCGCAACGTGCATCGGTTGTGGCGCTTGTGTAGCCGCATGTAAGAATGGTTCTGCCATGCTCTTCGTCTCCTCTAAGGTCAGTCAGCTCGCTCTCCTTCCCCAGGGTCGTCCTGAGGCAGCCCGTCGTGCGAAGGCTATGGTTGCTAAGATGGAGGAACTCGGCTTCGGAAACTGTACGAACACGCGTGCCTGCGAGGCAGAGTGCCCGAAGAATGAGTCCATCGCCAATATCGCCCGTCTGAACCGTGAGTTCATCAAGGCAAAATTGGCAGATTAATATTTTTCCCGGTTAGGACGGCCACAAGGGCCGCACCCTACGGAGGATCATTCCCGGTTAGGACGGCCACAAGGGCCGCACCCTACGAGGGAAAATAAGAATAGATTCCCGTCTAAGAAACTTTCTTAGGCGGGAATTTTTGTTTTTGCGAGAAAATTACTAAATTTGCAGCCATATACATTTATTTATGCAGCAGATTATCAACCATTTTACCGATGACGACCTTTATAAGTTCAGCATGTGCTGTGCCGTCATTGATAACTATCCCCGTGCGGAGGTGAAATACACCTTCGTAGACCGTAATAACACGGTCTACCCCCCTGGTTTTGCTGATCTTGTGAAGGAACAGATCAAGATGTTGGAGAATGTTGTCATCACCGATGAGGAGATCGCCTTCATGAAATCGAAATGCTATTATATGCCCAGTTGGTTCTTCACCTATCTGAAAGGTTTCCGCTACCGCAGTGAGTGGACGACGGTGGAGCAGGATGCAGAGGGCCATCTGCATATCACTTTCGAGGGCAACTGGAGCGATACGATTCTTCTTGAGGTAAAGGTGCTGGCTATTGTTTCGGAGCTTTATTATATCGTTACGAAGCAGAATCAGGACTTCAACTACGACGACTACTACCGCCGGACCTATGAGAAAGGTGAGCGGCTGCTCAATGCCGGATGTATTTTCTCCGATTTCGGAACCCGTCGCCGAGCCTCTTTCAAGGCTGAGGATACCATCGTGAGAGCGTTCCGTGACTGTCAGTCCTCCCGCAGTGACTGGAAAGGACGTTTCGTTGGTACGAGTAATGTTTACCTCGCCATGAAATACGGTCTCACTCCTGTTGGAACTATGGCCCATGAGTTTGTCTGTGCCATTGGTGGCATGTTTGGTCCTCAGATGGCCAACCATATTGCTATGAACGCATGGCGCCATACCTTCAACGGAGCCCTTGGCACCTATCTCTACGACAGTTTCGGCTGGGATATTTTCTCGTTGAATTTCTCCGAGGATTTCGCGAACCTCTTCAAGGGACTCCGTGTCGACAGTGGGGACAACCGAAAAGAGTTGCAGAAGATCTGCGACAAGTATAAGAGTCTGAATATAGACAGTAGAACGAAGCAGGTGATCTTCTCCAATGCGCTGACGACGGATGATGCCATAGAGATCCAGCAGTATGCCAGTAAGGTCTGTCAGCCATCATTTGGTATCGGTACCCATTTCACGAATGATTTCCCACATACAGCCCCGATGAATACCGTCATCAAACTCACGGCGGTGAAGATCACCGAGTCGTGGCCTTTCTATAATGACACCTGTAAGATTTCTGAGGACGACGGTAAGCACACCGGTAAGCCCGAGGTTATCAAGCGGTTTATGGAGGAGATCCATTTCAAAGAAAAATAAAGGTTTAGGGCGCCCACAAGGGGTGCCCTTACGGAGAAAAGTAAAGGTTTAAGGCGCCCGCAAGGGGTGCCCTTACGGAGAAAAATGAATAATATAACAGCAGCATATATCCGTGCGCACAGGGAGGAAGATGTCCGGCAGCTCGCATTGCAGGGCAGTCGGAATTCTGCTGTCGACCTGCCTTTTGCCCTCGACCAGATTGCCGGGTGGCAGCGGGCCCGCAGGAAACTCCCGTCGTGGGCTGCCGTCGATGGTCTTTGCTATCCTCCTCACATCTCCATGGAACAGTGCTCCAGTGAGGCCACAGGCGCTTATAAGCGGTCTGTCCTGCAGCGTCTGACACAGTCGTGGCACGATGGCACGCTCTATGACCTCACGGGAGGCTTCGGTGTCGATTTCTCCTTCTTGGCGCCCCTTTTCCCAAAGGCCGTCTATGTAGAGCATCAGTCGCGTCTCTGTGAGATTGCACGGCATAATTTCCCGCTGCTGGGATTGTCTCATGCAGAGGTTCGTTGTGCAGAAGGCGAGGAAGTGCTGGAAGCCCTCCCTGAGGCAACGTCAGAAGCCTCTGTGGCCCTCTTCCTCGACCCCGCGCGCAGGGACAGTCATGGCGGTAAGACCGTGCTGCTGGAGGACTGTACGCCCGACGTGACCCGTCTCCGTGACCGTCTCTTGCAGAAAGCGACCCTCGTGATGCTGAAACTCTCCCCGATGCTTGACTGGCATCAGGCAGCGGAACAGCTCTCTTCAGTTGGGCAATATGCTGCAGTGAGGAATGCTCAGCAGGAAGTCTCTACGGCCGTCATAGGCGGCGTCAGTGAGGTTCATATCGTCTCCGTGGGTAATGAATGCAAGGAACTCCTGCTCGTGCTCACACGCGGTTTCTGTGGCGCTCCTGCCGTATACTGTGTCAATGACGGCGTGAGTTTCAGTTATCGCCCCGGCGAGGAGTCTCCCCAAGAAAGTATTTCCGATGAGACCACCGGTGTCCCGGATATCTCCCGTTTCGAGTCTTCCGAAGGCTTCGACGGTGCGCTTTACCTCTATGAGCCCCATGCTTCCATCCGCAAGGCCGGTTGCTTTGCGGAAGTAGCCACCCGTTATGGTGTTCGTGCCCTGGGAGCCAACAGTCATCTCTTCGTGTCCCATGAGTGGGTGCGTGATTTTCCCGGTCGCCAGTTTGAGGTTCAGGCTGTCAGTACGATGAACAAGAGGCAGTTGAAAGAGGCACTACGGGGAATGACACAGGCGAATATCACTGCCCGCAATTTCCCGATGACTGTGGATCAGTTGCGTAAGAAACTGAGGCTCAAGGAAGGCGGCGACCATTATCTCTTCGCTACGACGATTGGTCATCATGACCATCGGCTGTTGTTCTGTAAGAAATTAAATTAATTTAATATTTTCCCCGATTGTTTTGGTAAATTGGGAAAATATAGTAATTTTGCATATTTAAAGCAATAATAGAAGAAAAGAATCACATGTCATCAGTTGATATTAAGCGAGTGACGACGAAGTCAGAGCTCAAGAAATTTATCGATTTCCATTACGACCTCTATGCCGGAAATGCGTATGACGCCCCCAACTTGTTCAGTGACGAGATGAATACGCTGCGCAAGGATCGCAATGCCGCTTTCGATTTCTGTGAGGCCGAATATTTTCTGGCTTATCGTGACGGCAAGCTCGTCGGTCGTGTGGCAGCCATCATCAACCGCCATGCCAACGAGGCCTGGAGCCGTCAGTGCGTCCGTTTCGGGTGGATAGACTTTGTCGATGACCTTGATGTCTCGAAGGCACTGCTGAAGGCTGTCGCCGACTGGGGGCGGTCGAAAGGAATGCAGGAGATTGTCGGTCCCCTGGGCTTCACGGATATGGATCCTGAGGGCATGCTCACCGCCGGTTATGACAAGCTCGGTACGATGGCCACGATCTACAACTACCCCTACTACCCGAAGCATATGGAAGCCATGGGCGGATGGGAGAAAGACAATGACTATGTGGAATACTATCTCCCCGTGCCGGAGAAGATGCCTGAGAAATATGCCAATATCGCGAAGATCGTAGAGGAGCGTTATAACCTCCATGTGAAGAAGCTCACGCGGGAGGATATCTTCAAGCGTGGCTATGGCGACAAGGTCTTTAAGGTCATCAACGACACCTACAGCCATCTCTACGGCTATTCGAAGTTGACGGAGCGCCAGGTGCAACAGTATACGAAGATGTATCTGCAGTATATCGACCTCAACCTCGTCACGCTCATCGAGGATGGCAACAAGGACAATAAGGTGGTTGGTGTCGGTATCAGTCTGCCGTCATTGTCACTGGCCCTTCAGAAATGCCATCGTGGCCGTCTGCTGCCTTTCGGTTGGTGGTATGTGCTTCGTGCGCTGAAATGGCACAAAACCCCGGCTATTGACCTCCTGCTCATCGGTATCCTTCCCGAATACCGCAGCAAGGGCGCTAATGCCCTTCTCTTCTCCGACCTTATCCCCCGTTATCAGAAATATGGTTTCAAATGGGGCGAGACCCAGGTGGAGATGGAGACCAATGAGAAGGTCCAGAGCCAGTGGGGTCCGCTGAATCCTATCTTGCATAAGAGGCGGAGATGCTATAAGCGGAAGCTGTAAGAAAAAAACAGAAAGAGTTATGAGTGAACAGAAAGAAGGAAACGATAACAAACCTACTGAGGCACCTGTAGCCTATACTGAGGATAATATCCGTCATCTGAGTGATATGGAGCATATCCGGACGCGTCCGGGTATGTATATCGGTCGTTTGGGAGACGGAAAACTTCCGGAGGACGGTATCTATGTCCTTCTGAAGGAGACCATTGACAATTCTATTGATGAGTTTAAGATGCATGCCGGCGACCGTATAGAGGTGGATATCGAAGATAATCTCCGGGTCAGTGTCCGTGATTATGGCCGTGGCATCCCCCAGGGCAAGCTCGAGGAGGCTGTCAGCGTGCTCAATACCGGTGGAAAATACGATACGAAAGTCTTCCAGAAGAGTGTCGGTCTGAATGGTGTCGGTATCAAGGCTGTCAATGCCCTCAGCAGTCATTTCTGCGTAAAGTCCTATCGTGAGGGCAAGGTGCGGGAACTCCGTTTTGAGAAAGGCGTGAAGACCTTCGACAACACCCGAGACACGCAGGATAAGAATGGAACCTATGTCAGCTTTGAGCCCGACAACACCCTTTTCAAAGGTTATAGCTATCAGGATGACATCGTTGAGACGATGCTCCGCAACTATACCTATCTGAATACCGGTCTGACGATTCTCTACAATGGTCGTCGCATTGCCAGTCGACATGGACTGAAGGACCTGTTGACCGATAATATGACTGTTGACGGTCTCTATGATATTGTCCATCTGAAAGGCGACGACATTGAGATTGCTTTCACCCATACCAATCAGTATGGTGAGGAGTATTATTCCTTTGTCAACGGCCAGCATACCACGCAGGGCGGTACCCATCAGAGTGCTTTCAAGGAGCATATCGCCCGCACGATCAAGGAATTTTTCGGAAAGAACTACGAGTATACCGACATCCGCAATGGCCTTGTAGGAGCCATTGCCATCAATATCCAGGAGCCAGTCTTCGAGAGTCAGACGAAGATCAAGCTCGGAAGTACGCAGGTGGATCCGAAGGATCCCAACAGTGAATCGATCAACAAGTTTATCGGCGATTTCATCAAGCAGAATGTCGATAATTATCTCCATATCCACAGTGATGTCGCTGAGGTGTTGGAGGCGAAAATCAAGAGCAGTGAGCATGAGCGCAAGGCCATGGCCGGTGTGACGAAACTCGCCCGTGAGCGTGCGAAGAAAGCCAGTCTCCACAACCGCAAGCTCCGTGACTGCCGCATCCATTATAACGATTCGAAGAATGAGCGCAAGGAGGAGAGTTCCATCTTCATCACCGAGGGCGACTCTGCCAGTGGAAGTATCACGAAGAGCCGTGATGTCAACACGCAGGCCGTCTTCTCCCTCCGTGGCAAGCCGCTGAACTCCTTCGGTCTGACGAAGAAGGTGGTCTATGAGAATGAGGAGTTCAACCTCCTTCAGGCGGCACTGAACATTGAAGATGGTCTCGACGACCTGCGTTACAACAAGGTCATCGTAGCCACCGATGCCGATGTCGACGGCATGCATATCCGTCTGCTCATCATCACGTTCTTCCTCCAGTTCTATCCCGACCTGATCAAGAAGGGCCATGTCTATGTCCTTCAAACTCCGCTCTTCCGTGTCCGCAACCGTCGTACGAAGATCAAGAACAAGCAGGTCATTGCCGACGCCGACGCGAAGTTGGGCCCGAAGGAGAAGAAGGGCGATTTCATCACGCGCTACTGTTATAGTGACGAGGAGCGCCGCCAGGCCATCGAGGATCTTGGTCCTGACCCAGAGATCACGCGATTCAAGGGTCTCGGAGAGATCAGTCCCGATGAGTTCCGCCATTTCATTGGTCCCGACATGCGCCTCGAACAGGTTACGCTGCATAAGAACGACCAGGTGCAAAAGCTCCTGGAGTATTATATGGGCAAGAATACGATGGAGCGTCAGAATTTCATCATCAACAACCTCGTCATTGAGGAGGATAAGCCAGAAGATGAAGAGGCGCAGTCGTAGGGACATGATTGATCATGTTCCGCCACGCAGAATATTATATTTAATAAATAAGGAATGAAAATGAGGAAAAAAATACTTGCTGGGGCGCTGTTGCTGCTCCTTTCATTCTTCGCCGTACTACCGGCGGGAGCACAGTTGCGGTTCAACTTCGGAAAAGGTTCACCGCTGCGGAAACTGCAGATGGCAGAACTCGCCATCAGCAATCTCTATGTTGATACGGTCAACGAGAACAAGCTGGTGGAGGACGGTATCCGAGGCATGCTGGAGAAGCTCGATCCCCATTCCTCCTATTCTCCGGCCAGTGAGGCCAAGAGTCTCGAGGAAGGACTCAACGGAGGCTTCGATGGCATCGGCGTACAGTTCAACATGCTCCAGGATACCCTCGTCGTCGTACAGACCGTCGTGAAGGGTCCGTCGGAGAAGGTTGGAATTCTCCCCGGTGACCGTATCGTGGCTGTCAACGACACGGCTATTGCCGGAGTGAAGATGGACAAGGCGGAGATTATGCGCCGTCTGAGGGGGCGTAGGGGCACCGTAGCGCGCTTAAAGATCATCCGCCGTGGAGTTAACCATCCGCTGACTTTTAACGTCGTCCGCGACAAAATCCCATTGAAGACGCTCGATGCCGCCTATATGATTCGTCCGGGTATCGGCTATATCCGTCTCAGTTCCTTCGGCATGAAGAGCGACGAGGAAGTGGCCCAGGCCCTCGACTCGTTGAAGAAGCAAGGCATGAAGGATCTTATCTTCGACCTTCAGGATAATGGCGGCGGCTATCTGCAGGCTGCCGTAGCCATTGCACAGGAGTTCCTGCAGCCCGGCGACCTCATCGTCTATACCCAGGGCCGTGTGTCCCCGCGGCAGGACTTCAACAGTGGCCAGCGCGGCCGTTTCCGTGATGGGCGTATCGTCGTCCTCATCAACGAGTTCTCAGCCTCTGCCGCCGAGATTGTCACGGGTTCCATCCAGGACCAGGACCGTGGCAGCGTCGTTGGTCGCCGCTCCTTCGGCAAGGGTCTCGTGCAGCGTCCAATCCCCTTCGAGGATGGCAGTATGATGCGCCTCACGGTAGCCCATTACTATACGCCGAGTGGCCGCTGCATCCAGAAGCCTTACAAGAAAGGCGACCTGAAGGATTACGAGATGGATTTCGACAACCGATACAAGCATGGCGAGTTGACGAATGTCGACAGTATCCACCTCGACAAGAGTCATACCTATTATACTCTTCGTAAGCATCGTCCCGTCTATGGCGGTGGTGGTATCATGCCCGATGTCTTTGTACCTCTCGACACGTTGCAGTATACGGCTTATCATCGTAAACTGATGATGAGCAATGTCGTGATGGACAATTATCTGCGTTATGTCGATAACAACCGTAAGGCTTTGAAGAAGAGTTATAAGACCTTCGACGATTTCAATAAGGACTATACCGTACCCGACGACCTCATCGCGAAGATCCGCGAGGACGGCAAGAAACAGAAGGTAGAGCCGAAGGACGATGCTGAGCTGCAGCGTACCCTCCCGTATCTGAAGTTGCAGCTGAAGGCCCTCGTCGCCCGTGATCTGTGGGATATGAATGAGTATTTCAAGATCATGAACGAGAGTAATGCCATCGTGAAGAAAGGAATCGACGTGCTCACCGGAGCCACGGCCACTTCCCGCCCATGATCCTCACCTATTATATAACGACCATCTTACTCATGCTCATGCTTTGTGTCGTCATCGGGTATGAGTATTGTCGGGGGCGCCAGCTTACAGATGGCGCTTTCCGGCTTCGTCGTCGCTCCTTCTTGATTTTCTTTTTCCTTTTTCTCCTTTCCCTTGTGCCCCGCCTTTTTTCCGTGGACCATGGCCGTTTGGAGATCTTTCCGACGATGACGATCTGTCTCGACTATGCCGCTTTTGTGGCTTTCACGATGCTCGCGGCAGCTTATTTCGGTAGGAAGCACTATCGGAATCCCTACAACTGGTTCTTCCTCCTTCAGCTGCCTGTATTACTCGTCATCATCAATATTGTCATGCGTCTCTCCGGTTATTACCATCCCATCTATCAGATGGCCGATGCCGCTCTTCCTCATGATGCTGATGACCGGATCATCTATCTTTCCCGGGTCGTATGGATCGGTCTTGTCCTTCTGGCCTACCTTTTTCTTATGGCGATGCTTTTGGAAGCCTATTTCTATGGTCGTCGAATGCAAGTGGAGCAAGTATCCAATCTCGAGACGAAGCAGAATACGCATGAGCATGGCAATATTCTGCTCTATGTGACGATTCTCGTCCTTACAATGCTCTCCAATTTTTGTCCCTTTCCGCCTTTCCATATCTTCTGTAATATAGCGATGACGTTGATGGTGGCGTGGTCTCTGAATGTCTATTGTCGTTTCGTACTTTTCACTGAATTGAAGGAGAAGGGACAGTTCTCTGCCGCCATAGTGGAGGACGCGTTGCGCAAATACCGTCAGCGGGAAGACAAGAAAGCGGTATTTCCCGCTAGCGCCTCCTTGCAGACCGTAGCTGATATACTTCATGTGAGTGCCCAGGAACTGAGCGATTATATCTATACTCACCTCGACACTTCTTTCTCTGCCTGGATGAGTGAGCAGAAACTCTGCCTCTGTGCTCATTTGTTGAAGACCACCGACCGTATGATCTCCGATATTGCCCTTTCTACCGGCTATAGCAATGTTCCTGCCATGAACCGCGCCTTTAAAATCCGTTTTGGTGTCACACCGTCACAGTATCGGAAAAATAAAGGGGTAGTTACGGAGCAAAAAGAGGATTTGAAGTCCGAAAACCCAGAGGATCTTGCAGGAAAATGACTAAATTGACGTAGAATACTTCATCTATGCGCAAAAACCCTCATTATCAGTGTGTAATTTTTTCTTTTTTGCGGGGTGGTAAGCATTTCCGGAGAGATGGTAAGTGTTAAATCAACGGAAAACCTTAAATTTGCCAGCGAAATTTAAATCCTTTTCAAGGGTAAATTAATGAATTGACGCTATGCAACTAAACCATCTCTTTCTCCGCTTGTCGGTACTCCTCTTCGTGGTCATCTTCTCCACTCTGTACTCCCTTCCTATGGGAGCGCAGGACTTCTATTATATCAACTACGAGGATCTCCAGGGCCGCGACTGCTATGGCCTGATCACGTGGGACGATGAGGAACATATTTTTATGCGTCTGAAGGCCGTGGAAGGCGAAGAGGTGGTAGAGGAGAAGAACCTCACTTATCACGCGGAGACGACGAAATTTCATGGCATGCAGTTTCTCATGCTCGTCACCGAAGATGATGAAGATCCCGATTTTGCTTTCGGCTATGGCGGCGCCTTCGAGGATGATGATGTCAAGCCATGGGTGAGTATCGGTGATGCTGACCTCTTTGAGGCCAAGGACTTTGCTTCTGTCCCCATGACGGAGATGGATGCTGAATTTTTGAGCCTGTTCTATGATCAGAAAGAACCACAATACCAACGTCTCCTGACTGCCGCCTCTTCTACAAAAGCCG
Source organism: Prevotellaceae bacterium (assembly GCA_029226205.1). Classification (GTDB taxonomy): domain Bacteria; phylum Bacteroidota; class Bacteroidia; order Bacteroidales; family Bacteroidaceae; genus Prevotella. The sequence continues at coordinate 9,463 of JAQXXT010000044.1, read as the reverse complement.
ACGAACAGCAGATGGCGCAGTCGTTTGGTGACGGAGAACAAATCTATGCTACCGTTATCGACGCACTGGCACAGATCCAGGGGCGCAGTCCTGAGGACCTCGTTGCTGCTGATGAAGAAGAGGGGGCGGGAGAAGGCTCGGCGACCGCTGCCACGCCTATCGCCAACGCTCCCGCGACCCTTCATCTCATGGTCGTTGCCAATACCTTGATAGACGACATCGGAGAACCGTGCCGGAAAGACTATGAGCATGTAAGGGGCGAGATGCAGCAAGTAGCGCGGGCACTGAATATCCCCATGAAAGAATATGCCGTCACCGGCAACCGCTTCTCCCTTCAAGGCGTCACCACGGCTCTCAGCCAGTTGCGTCCTTCAGCCAATGATATCGTTGTATTCCTTTATAGCGGCCACGGCTTCCGTTTCGACGACCAGGAGAGCCGTTTTCCTCAGATGAGTCTTGCCAAGAGTTCGTATGAGGAGTTGGACAACAATTATATGGCCATGTCGGATGTCTTTCGGATGATAGAGAACAAGGGCGCACGACTGAATATCGTGATGAGTGACTGCTGCAATACCCCCATAGGAGAGGACACGCCCGTACGGACTGGTCAGACGCTCTATTCGCGTAGCTCCTCCAGCCTCTCCCTCTCCTGTCTGCGCCAGCTTTTCCTCGAGCAGCGCGGCAGTATCCTCGCCACAGCCTCCAGTCCCGGCGAGCCGTCGATCTGCGATCAGAGTGGCGGATTCTATACCATCGCTTTCATCCGTGCCTTGCGTAAGGAGGTGAGTGCTGTGAATAGTGGCGTCGTGAGTTGGAATCATGTCATCGACCAGGCTATACGATCCGCCCAGGAACGCAGTGAGCGTGACGGTGACGGACAACACGGACTGAAAATGGGCAAAATGACCCGGAAGTAAAACGCTGAAACATTTCTCTATGAGACGCAAATCTATCTCTTTCCGCATTCTGACGACAGCCATCGTCTTAGTCATTTTGGTGACTATCCTTGTCTTCTGTTCCTCGACAACGGTGACGATGAAGACTCCGCTCGGACTCTCCCTGATTGTCGATGAGAGCGCACGAATGGATACTCTCACCCGACAGTCGGTATGTATCACTGACGATTTCGGCCAGATGGTCCACATCTCCCGCTTCACGCGCCAGCAGTTGTCGGATGAGGAGATCGGGCGGGCGATCCTCGACTCCGCCAAGGCGATAGGCTTAGACTTGAAGAGGGCGGTACCACGGAAGATCAGCGATGGTGGCCTCGTAGGCTCCTTTGTGACTGGTTCCCGCAGTCTCTGTTCGGGATTCGTCGCCCCCGGAACCACGGATGGCTACTTCCTCACTATCACCTACGATGAGGCTTTTGCCGATGACGCAAGAACGACGGCGGAGAGCGTGAAATATATTGGTAAATGAATGAATAATAACCTCTTTACCCCTATTAGTTATGAAAAATAAGGTTTTATCTACCGTGCGGCAACTACTCATGCCGTTGCTCAAGCGTGAGGGAAATGACGTGTTCCAACGTCAGAAGCTGATCGTCTTCCTCTCCTGTGTCGTTCTCACGCTCGTCCTCGTACCCTGCCATTTCATCGGTATGGTGGAAGCCTCGGATCTGGTGCTGAAACTGCTGAGTGTCCTGATGATCACGACCTCTGTCACGATGCTCGTCCTCGTTCTTACAGGGCGGCTCACGGTCAGTAAGGCCTTAGGCATTCAAGGTATCGTCTTTGTCGTCATCCTCTCGGTGAAGATCGTCTATATTGCCCTCGCACTGCCCAATATGACCTATCTCATTCCCGTCAACGAGTTTATTGTCGTCATGGCTATCACGATCGTCGCCATGTGTCATATCCGTCATGTCCCTTTCATCATGTGTGGCCTTTTCATCGTCGTCCTCACCATCGGCAATATCTTTGTGAAGACGAAATCCCTCGATGATTTCAACTTTATCTTCATCGGTTTCATCCTCTTCCTCTGTCTCCTCGGACCGACGATGATCTATAATGTCGACAAGATGCGGCGGGATTATGAGCGCTTCAAGAAAGACGAGGAGGCGCTGATCTCCGTCGTCCGTATGAACCACAAGGAAATCTACAACTACATCGCCATGAGCCGCAACAGTGAGCCGACGGAGAAAGAAGTGGATCATTTCTTCTCCATCCTCTCGGAGAAGGCGAAGCGGAATATCATCCGTGCCGTTGAGATGAAGATCGCGGGGGAGAATGCCAATACGGAGCGGCTGAAGCGGACGTTCCCGATGTTCACACCATCAGAGATAGCCGTCGTCAGTCTCATTCTCCAGGGCAAGCGGCTCAGTGAAATCTGTAATCTGACGGGGAAGAGCGAGAACAACATCAATACCGTGCGGTCCCATATCCGCAAGAAGCTCGCCCTGAATCCCAACGAGGATCTTCGTGAGGCGTTGATGATGAAGATATAAGGCCGCGCCCTATAGTGGGTAGCCATTCCTCGTTCTTCCTCTTTTTTGCGTCGATGTCAAGGTTTATGGCGGTCTTATTTTTCAGCAAGTGGCCTATGAATGGATAATAGCCCATTTATAGGCCGTTTTGTAATCCATTGATTATCAACTGGGAAGAAGTTAGCCTTAAAGAATGATGGCTTGAGCTGCATAATTGTGCGCATAAATATGTAGAATGGACTCCGATATTTTATGTTTATGCATTTTTCTCCCATACTTTTCGACCAGAAACAAGTGATTTCGCGGTCATAAACAGCTGAGATAATTTTCTATCTCTGTTGTTTACGAAATTTTGCACGTAAGATAGAAGCGTAAATCAGCAGCAGAGATGGATTTTGCTCGTATTTTCAGCTCTGTCTCCCTAGAATAGAAGCTTATAAGGGGCATTTAAGGGTGTCGTTTTTGTGGGATTTAAGGTGGGGGCTGTGATTTTTTTGTTCTCTTCCTATCTTTTTCAACAAAATAATAGGGATTAATCGACCTTTTTAAGGTGTTTTAGGGGGTAAAAGGGCCTTAAAGGGGTTATTTTCAAGGGATTTTAAAGGGCGAAACATTTGCGAAACGGCCTTTTTCCATCTAACTTTGCACTCGTCAATCAGACCATCGAGTTCTTGTAATTCGATCAACAAACATTCGAGTATTAACAATTTAGATCTTATCGTTATGAGTTTAGTGTCAAGTTTTAAGAAAGTAGTATTTCAGAACTACTGTAACTTCAAAGGGCGCGCAGGCCGCCCGGAGTATTGGTACTTCCAGCTGGCGCAGGCCATCCTCGGAGCCATCGCCATAGGTATCGGTTCCGCTGTCGGTGACAGTCATTATATGTTGATGTCATTGGTTTCTGTCGCCCTTCTGTTGCCGAATCTCGGTGTCACTGTCCGTCGTCTCCATGATGTAGGCAAAGGAGGCGGTTGGATCTTCATCACGCTCGTGCCCGTCATCGGCGGTCTTTGGCTTCTCTATCTCCTGGTCTGCGGCTCCAATGATGGCAGCAACCGCTTCGGTGAAGAGCCACAGGACTAATCCCCAGAGTATTTCCTTTCTCTAAATGAATTCAATAAATCACATCAATTATCCATCTTTAAAAACTTAAGTTATGAAAAAAGTACTTTTCGGCCTCGTGGCCATCGTCGTTTGCATGGTAACCGTATTCACCATGTCCTCTTGCAGCAAGACCGGAGCAATCAAGTCCGCAGTAGAGAAAATCAACCAGGGCACCCCGAAAGAGACGGCCGGTGGTACCACCCTCACGAAGGTAGAGTTTGATGAGGCTACCAACACCGTGACCTACAACTATGAGGTTGCTCCCGAGGCTTTCGCCAGTGTTCAGCAGCTGAACGCCCTCGATGGTTATAAGGAGTATTTCATGAACTCCATCAAGGATGACGCGAGCATAAAGGAACTGGCCAAGCTCCTCGTTGACGTGAAGGGCGCTGTGAAGTATGTCTATACTCCTAAGGGAGGTAGTGACAAGGTAGAGATCACGCTCGCTACCGCTGACCTGCAGAATCTGCTCGACAACAAGATCGACCAGACGAAGATCAAGGCTTGTGAGGAGGCTATGCAGCAGCTTCAGGCAGCCGCTCAGCAGCAGCAACAGCAGCAGACTGAGGAGTCTGTCGACGGCACTGAGGAGTCTGGTTCTGAGGAAGAGTCTACCGGTGAGGAGGAAGGCTCTGAGGAAGGCGGCTCTGAGGAAGAGTCCGGCGAGGAGTAAATTCCATCATCATCCCTCCGTAGGGTCGCCCCTACGGAGGCAGTTATTCACCAGATAAAAACCGAAACAACTATGGGACTATTCAACAAACTACGTAATGAGTTTATAGACATCATCGAATGGACCGATTCCAGCAATGATACCATTATCTATCGTTTTCCACGCTATCAGTCGGAGATCAAGAACGGTGCCCAGCTCACGGTCCGTGAGTCCCAGGTCGCCGTCCTCGTCAACGAGGGCCAGTTCGCTGATATTTATCAGCCCGGCCGTTATCAGCTCACGACGGCCAATATGCCGGTTCTTTCCACGTTACGCGGATGGAAATACGGCTTCAACTCTCCTTTCAAGGTCGACATCTATTTCGTCAATACGAAGGAGTTTATCAATATTAAATGGGGCACCGCCAATCCGATCATGATGCGTGATCCGGAGTTCGGACCAATCCGCATGCGCGCCTTCGGTAGCTACTGTTTCAAGGTAGACCAGGACCCGAAGGTCTTTATGACGAAGGTAGCGGGCACGCAGGGAAACTTTACGACAGAGAATATCACGGAGCAGCTCCGTAACTTCGTCATCACGAAATTCACCGACTTCCTTGCCGAGAGTAAGATTGCAGCCCTCGATATGGCCGCTAATCTCAATGAATTCTCCGAGGCGCTGACGAAGGCGCTGAAGGATGACTTCAAGGAGTACGGCCTTCAACTCACGAAGTTCCTCGTGGAGAATATTTCTCTCCCGGAGGCTGTAGAACAGGCGCTGGACCGCAGGACCAGCATGGGCGTTATCGGTCAGGGCAATATGAACAGTTACACCCAGATGCAGTTTGCCGATTCCATGAAGGATAGTGCGAACAATCCCAATGGCGGCAATAATATGGCCTCCGGAGCTATGGGTATGGGCATGGGCATGGCAATGGCCAACCAGATGGCGCAGAGTATGCAGCAAGCTAATATGCAACCGCAGCAAGGCAATATCCAGTCGCAGGGTGGGGCAGGTGCACCGCCGCCACCGATCCCAGGGAGTGTCGCTTATTATATTGCTGTCAACGGTCAGCAACAGGGACCGTTCCAGATGGTACAGCTGCAACAGATGGCACAGAGCGGACAGCTCACGCCTCAGACGCTCGTATGGACACAGGGCATGCCTGCCTGGGCCGCTGCTTCTTCACAGTCTGCGCTGAGCCCCCTCTTCGCTGCCACTCCGCCGCCGATACAATAATACCCCACCGTAGGGTGCGGCTCTTGTGGCCGCCCTAACCCCACGTTGGCGGAACATGATCAATCATGTCCCTACAGAGGATCATTATCCATTATATATATCATATTATGTCTCAAGAATCATTACAACCCAAATGCCCGTCTTGCGGAGGAGCCATGGAGTTCTCTCCGAAGGAACAGAAATTGAAATGCGTCTATTGTGGCGCTACGAAAGAACTCGATATGACCACGGTGAATCCGAAGGAACATGACTTCAACGAATGGGCGAAAAAGACCGATGAAGATCTCCGTCAGGTCGGTGAGGAAACGCAGGAGGTGAAATGCCACCAGTGTGGCGCCACCGTCGTCCTCTCCGGTCAGAGCTCTTCTAAATGCCCGTTCTGTGGCACGCCCCTCGTCATGGATCAGGCGCAGGTGAAGCGTTCGTGGAAGCCGGAATATATCGTACCGTTCAAGATCGAGAAGAGTGCTTGCGCAGAGATCTTCGGCAAATGGATCAACGGTAAGTTCTTTTGTCCGAGTAAGTTCAAGAATGGCGCCGTCGTCGCTGACAGCTTCAAGGGTGTCTTTCTCCCTTACTGGACGTATGATGCCAAGGCTGTCACGGCTTATACGGGACAGAAAGGCCGCCATGAGAAGAAGAAAGACAAGGACGGGGAGACGGAAACCGTTACAGAGTGGCGTACGGTCAGCGGTATCGTCAAGCAGAACTTCGATGATATCCTCGTACCAGCCTCCAAGGGCTTGCCCGAGAGTGTTGCCGCTGAGGTCGGCGACAGCACGTGGGATCTGAAGAATGTCGTGCCCTACAATCCCGAGCTCGTCGTCGGCTTTATGACCGAGGTCTATACCGTCGATTTCAAGGAGGGCTTCGAGGTTGCCAAACATAAGATGGAGGATGCCATCGATGAGGAGGTCCGCAAGGATATTGGCGGTGACGAGCAGCGCGTCACGACGAAGGAGACGAACTATGAGGATGTTACCTTCAAGATGCTGCTCCTCCCGATCTTCCTCGGCGTCTTCATGATCGGAGACAAACGCTATACTTTTGCCATCAATGCCTTTACCGGAGAGTGCCACGGTGAATATCCTGTCGATAAGATGAAGGTGTATGCGTGCATCGCCATCGTTTCCGTTCTCGTCATCGTACTCCTCAAACTCTTTGGTATTTTCTGATGAGAAACTGTTATTTATTTTATAGGTTCGAAGAATTCCCCGGGAGAGCGCTTCTCGGGTTTTTCTTCCTTGTCTTTTTCTTCCACAGTACGCGTTGTCAGACGATCTCACAGCGTTACGCCTGGCGGGGCTTCGTTGGCAAGGCGGCGCAGGTGGAAGTAGTGCTGGAGGTTCGTACGGACGGCCTCGCGGCGGGTACGGTTTCTTACCTCAACGCCTCCGCCAAACGGCCTCTGATGCTCATCGGAAAGGTGAATCAAGGTGTAATCTGTCTGACGGAGTTCTTGAATGACGGCACGCAGAAAGGCAACTGGGTCCTTCATGTGAAGAGCGGCGTGGCTACGGGCGTGTGGAATGCGATGCGCACGGATACACGTAAGCTGACGATCACTCTGACAAAGCGTGTGGCGGTCCCCGCTTCCTTCAAGTCTCTCCTCGTCCCCGAGTCGCCCGACAGTATCGGACGGAAATATTCCTATATCACACCGGCGGAGAAGACGGGGCAAGATCCCTTTGGGGGTACCTTTACTTTCCGTGGCGCTGGTAAGAATAAGATAGCGTTCAACTGTGATGTCTATATGGGGAATATAGCTTCCGGTGAGAGTGAGAAAGGCCGCCCCGTCATTCTCAAGGGGAATAAGTTCACCTATATATATAGTGACGAGCGTGACGAGTGCGGTTGTTGCTACACCTTTAAGGGTGAATTCTTCAAGCGATTCCTCTATACCCGTGATGTGGTGAACAATGACTATTGCTTCGGTTATGGCGCCAGCTTCGCGGGAATATTTATCAAAATATCTCAGTAGGGATATGATTTATCATGTTCCGCCCAACTATATTATTCGGTAATTTTAAATATAAGGTAAAAATGAAAAAAATCATCACATGGATTATCGGCATCATCCTGTTGATCAGTATCTTCTTGGTCATTGCCGTCTTCTCCGGAAATATCTCCAACGGTGAGTTGTGGCCGCGCATCTATGGCGCTCTCATCGGCGTTGTCATCTCCGCCGTCATTACGACGATTCTGCTCATTGGACAGACGTCCAATGCCAACAAGAGGGAGAAACAGGTGGCGGTGTTCAACGAGAAACTTAAGCGCTACCAGCATTTCCTCGAGGCATTGCTTGATATCTTCGAGGATGGTATTCTGGAGCCGTCAGAGGCTATTAAACTGAAGTTCGCCATCGCCAATATCGCGATGAACACGCCGAGTCACCGTGTGGCAACGATCAGCAAGTATCTGCGTGAGATGATTTATACCCTTCCTTCGGTATCGGAGAAGAAGGGCGGACAGAATGAGATATTGCGCTTGCTCTTCCTGATCATCAACGAGTTTAAGGAAGAACTCTATGCAGATATCGCCAAAATTGATAGTGAGGAGGAAAAACAGAACTTTGCCATTGCCGTTGAGCAGTTTAAGGCCATTGATAAGGCTGCGCTCATCAGCGTGAAGCACATGGAATAATGTTACATCTGTGGAAATCCTGCAGATGGAATACACTGTCTTTCGTTTTTCATATCTGTCGGAACATAATAAATTATGTCCCTACGGGCGGAAGGTTGCGTAGCAGCCTACGGCGAGGAACTGTGTGACGGTGCTCACGACGACCATGGTGGTGATACTGCTGTCGTAGAGGATGCCGAGGAGCCAGCTGCCGAGAAACCAGGCGATGCCGAAACAACATTCGAAGATGCCGTAGCCCGTGGCACGGCTGCGCTTTGGCACCATTGTTGTCACCGTGGCCTTGAGGATACTCTCCTGTGCTCCCATGCCGATGCCCCAGAGGATGACGCCGATGATGGCTGCCACTTGTCCCTTGCCGAGGAAGACGAAGGCGGCGAAAGGCGTGGCGATGAGTGTCGCTAGGATCAATGAACGGCGCGCGTGCTTGTCGTACATCCATCCGAATACAAAGGCTGCGGCGGCATCCGTGAGCATGGCCAGGGCATAGAGCAACGGGATCGTATCGGCGTCGAAGAGACTCGTACGGGAGAAATGCATCACCACGAGGGAGTAGTCGACGAAGCCGAAGGCGAAACAGCTGATGCCGATGATATAGATCACGAAAGACCGATGGATCTTGAAGGGGATATATTCTTTCGGCTCCGGTTCGAAGTTCTCGGGATGGGGGAATTTCTTATACGTCAGCCATAGGAGGATCAGCGTGATGGCTCCGGGGATGACGAGGAAGGCAAAGCAGTTGCGGTAGTCGTAGAAGACGTCCTGATGATGCTGGAAGAGCATGATGACGTAGAGCAGCAGCGGACCAAGGACGGCACCGATTTGGTCGAGGAGTTCCTGAATGGCGAAACTCTTGCCGATGCCCTCCTGGGTGGCAGCAAACGACATCACCGTGTCTTTCGCCGGTTTCTTGATGGCTTTGCCGAGGCGTTGGACAATGAGCAGGGCACAGGCGAAGATCCAGCCGTGGCGGCTCGTCAGGGCCAGTGCGGGGACGGCGACGACATCAAGGGTATAGCCGAAAATGACCATCGGCCAGTAGCGTCGTGTCTTGTCGGTGAGTCGTCCGAAGACATAGCGCAGTCCGTAGCCCACGAGTTCCCCGAGTCCCGAGACGAAGCCGATGACGGCAGCGGAGGCTCCCGCAAGACTCAGGAATGCGCCGCGGATACTGTTGGCACTCTCATGGGTCATGTCGGAGAACAGGCTCACGCAGCCGAAGAGCAGGATAAAAATCATGGCCGAAGAGATCCCTCTCCGGCCGTTTTTTGGTTGTTTCATATCATTTTGTTTTCTGCCCCCGTAGGGTGCGGCCCTTGTGGCCGTCCTAACCCCACGGTCCCGGTTAGGGCGCCCACAAGGGGTGCCCCTACGGTGGGGAAAGGGTGCCCACAAGGGGT
>JAQXXT010000043.1 GCA_029226205.1 Prevotellaceae bacterium | reverse complement strand
CCACAAGGGCCGCACCCTACACCCTTCCGCCGTAGGGGCACCCCTTGTGGGCGCCCTAACGCCACGATTTCCGGTTAGGACGGCCACAAGGGCCGCACCCTACGGTGGATCATATGAACGCCCGGAGCTTGGGCACATTACTTCGGGAGACGGGGACGATGCAATGTTCGTCGCCCATGGTGAGGCGGTAGCCGTTGGAGTTTCCCTCTGCAGCCGTAATATGATTGAGGTTGACGATGAAGGAACGGTGACATTGGAAGATATTCGGGATATTGGCATCAGCGAGCACGGCGGCAAGGGTCGACCGGAGTTGATGATGCGATATCTTTCCTTCATGACGGTAACAGATATCCACGAAGTTCTTCTGTGCTTCGGCATAGAGGAAGTCAGAGACCGGAATGGTGAAGTCAGCGCCACTAACGGTATGGTCATGGAAAGTAATGGTCTGCCCCTCTTGTGCCGACACCTCCTCCTTGGGAAGCATCTCCGCCAGACGCGTCCGCAGCCGATGCTGATAACCCAGGGCTACCAAGATCAGCGTGATGGGGATAAAAATGATCAGCGTCGGATAGACATAGTCCAGTACCAGTCCCAACGATATGGGAGTTCCGGAAATAGCACTGTCAAGGAGACTGTTACCCACACCTACGACTGTGAAAAGCAACAAAAAGGCCACTGTCTGATGCCACACCCGCCATTCCTTCACATGCTTCACCCATGGGATGAAAATCAGATAGCCATACAAGACCGTGACAATTACTGCTACTAAAGTAAAGCACAATGATAACAGAAACATATTCCCCTTATAATACGCCAATCCGAACGGACGGAGGAAGAAAAGGAAAAAGAATACTATGGCCCCGGCAATCAGAGCGTATTTCCACCATTTGCCTTTCTCATCTTTCGGATAGGGACGAAGGAAAAAATTATGCATGGAAGGTTTATTATTTGTCCGTATGCAAAAATACGACAAAATATCCGAACAGACAAATTTATTTTTATATTCTTTCTTATCTCAAAAAAATAAAGTAACTTTGCAGTCGTTATGGTAAATATCAGTTTTAACATCGACACGGTAACGATTATTCTCGGGTCTGCGGCCCTCCTCATAGCGATCCTCGCTTCTATCGTTAATCCCTTTCTGTGGACGTATAGGCGTCGGCAGAACGGAGGGACAGACGATGCAGATGGTGAAAAAGCGACAGATGGGGAGAACGGCACGTCACTGCCGGGTATCACGATCATCCTGACGACTCATGACGACGCGGAAGTGATCAAGGACAACCTGCCTCATTTCCTTACCCAGGACTACCCCGACTATCAGGTCATCGTCGTCTCCGAACAGGGTCAGGGAGAAACGGAAGAGATCCTCAAGCGAATCAAGGCCGAATATGGTGACCGTCTCTACTATACGCTCATCCCCGAGAGTTCCCGCTATATGAGTCGGAAGAAGTTGCAGATCACCCTTGGCGTGAAAGCCGCCAAACACGAGTGGATCCTGCTCACCGATCCGTCCTGTTGTCCGCAGTCGACCCACTGGCTGGCCACGATGGCCCAAGGCTGTCACCGTGGCAACGATCTCGTCATGGGCCCCGTCCTCTTCGACGAGGACACGCCGAGTGGCCGCCGCTTCGAACATATCCTCACCGCCAACGACCTGTTGCATGCCGCCTCCCAGGGAAGGGCCTGGCGTACGAACATGCAGAATATCTGTTTCCGTAAGGACGAGTTCCTCAAGCAGGAAGGCTTCCGCGGAAATCTGCAGCTCATCCGTGGCGAGTATGACTTTATCATCAATAAATACGCTGATGGCGACAATACGGCTGTCATCGATGACAACCGGAGCATCCTCATCGAACGGACCCCGAGCGACAAGACGTGGCATAACCGCCATCTCTTCCTCCGTGCCTCCATGCCCCTGTTGAGGAACCACTGGCGTCTGCGGCTGTGGCACTACGTCACAAACGGCCTCCTCTACCTCAGCCTCCTCGTGAATCTCGGTAGTCTGGTCTTCGCCGCCATCACCCAGCGCTGGATTCTCCTCGCCATTGCCGTCATCGCCCTCCTCGTGCTATTCCTTGTCCGCCTGTTTACGGGCCGAAAGGTTATCCGTCAGTGGGACGACAGTATCAGCAGCATCTCCATCCCCTTCCATGAGTTGGCGCTGATGTGGAAAGGTATCGCCAATACCTTCCGCTACTGTTTCGCCGATAAGAATGATTTCACGAGCCATAAACTGTAATATGAAAGTTTACTTTTATATGAGTCCACGACTGAAGAAATATCCCTTCCATGAAGCCTATTTCGATGTCTTAAGTCAGGGATACCATGCGGCATCCCTGGCAGAAGCCGATGTCGTCCATCTCTTCGGCACTTGGGATCATCATCTCGAAACCATTGCCCGGGAAGCCCGCAGCATGGGCATCCCCTATGTCCTCACGCCCATGGGAGGTATCTCTCCGTGGAACATGAAGAAGCCGACGACACGCCGTCCCCTGCAGCGCCTGTGCTATCTCCGCAGACTCGTACGCCATGCCGGTGCCGTCATCACGACGACGCCCATGGAGAAAGCCTATGTGATGAAGACGAAATGGAATCCCCGTACGGTATGTATCGCCAACAGCATCTTCAGCCATCATACCAGTCATGAGGAGATGATCGCTGAGAATACGGAGGCCCAGCGCGACGTGCTGGAGAAATATGAAGCCGACAAAGCCGCGTCCATCGCCAAAGAGGTCGTCAAGGTCCTCTCTGATGAGCTCACGGCAGAACGCATCTTCCTCGAGGAGAAGAGTGAGGAGGCACCGACGGCGCCACAGGCTACGGCAGACCACTATACCGCCGAACAGGCGATCCTCCGACAGATCGTACAGATCCATTCAAGGATGCCGCACCGGAATATCCCCCACAACTACCTCGACGAGCTCCATCGGCTCCTCAACGAGACAGACTATGATGAGGATCTCCTCGACGCCACACTGAAACGAATGAAACTCCTCTCTTTCGCCCGCCAGCTCTTTGAGGTCATGGCCCAGACGACGGGGCTCACCGAGGGCTTCATGCCCGTCGAGGCCAAGAAGGGACATACGGAGAAGCTCATCCGCGAATACGTCACACCGTAATTATCCTCTCGTAGGGGCACCCCTTGTGGGCGCCCTAACCTGCCGCCGTAGGGGCACCCCTTGTGGGCGCCCTAACCGGGAATCGTGGCGTTAGGACGGCCACAAGGGCCGCACCCTACGGAGGATCAATTTCCCAGTTAGGACGGCCACAAGGGCCGCACCCTACGGTGACAAAATACAAACATTCAAATTTTACCGCTATGACGAAACATTATGACATTGACAAAGACCTACGCTATCTGGAACTACTATCCCACACCTTCCCTACTGTCGCCGATGCGAGTACGGAGATCATCAACCTCCAGGCCATCCTGAACCTTCCGAAGGGTACCGAACATTTCCTGGCTGATATCCACGGAGAATATGAGGCCTTCCTTCATGTGTTGAAGAACGCGTCGGGCAATATCAAGCGAAAGGTTAACGAGCTCTTCGGCAACACGCTCCGTGAGGCCGAGAAGCGGGAGCTGTGTACGCTGATCTATTATCCCGAACAGAAACTGGAACTCGTCAAGCAGAGTGAGGAGGATATCGACGACTGGTATCACATCACCCTTCATCAGCTCGTCGCCGTCTGCCGTGACGTATCGAGCAAATATACCCGTTCGAAAGTCCGGAAGAACCTCCCGCCCGACTTCTCCTATATCATCCAGGAGCTCCTCCATGAGCGTACTGACGACTATGACAAGCGTGATTATGTCAATGTCATCGTCGACACGATCATCTCCACGGGCCGCGCCGATGACTTCATCATCGCCATCGCCAATGTCATCCAGCGCCTGGCCATCGACCAGCTCCATATCCTCGGTGATATCTACGACCGTGGTCCCGGCGCTCATATCATCATGGACACGCTGCGCCACCGCCGTAACTGGGATATCACCTGGGGCAACCACGACGTGCTGTGGATGGGTGCCTGCGCCGGCAATGACGCCTGCATCTGTAATGTCGTACGCATCAGTCTGCGCTATGCCAACCTCGCCACCATCGAGGAGGGCTACGGCATCAACCTCATCCCCCTGGCCACCTTCGCCATGGATACCTATAAGGATGACCCGTGTACGGAGTTCATGCCGAAGATCAATCCCGAGGACCATCTCATCGACGACAAGACTATCCGCCTCGACGCGCAGATGCACAAGGCCATCGCCATCATGCAGTTTAAGATTGAGAGTCAGATCTTCGAGAGTCATCCCGACTGGAAGATGACGGACCGTTGTCTGTTGAACCATATCGACTATGAGAAAGGAACGATAGACCTCGAGGGAAAGACCTATGCGCTGACGTCCAACAACTTCCCCACCATCGACCCGAAAGATCCCACGCGGCTCACCGATGAGGAGAAGGAACTCATGCGGAAGCTCCACCACTCCTTCGTTATCTCCGAGAAACTCCATAAGCATATCAACGCCCTGTTGCAGCATGGCTGTATGTATGCCGTATACAACAATAACCTCCTCTTCCATGCCTCCGTGCCCCTGAATGCCGACGGCACACTGAAAGAGGTGGAGATCAACAAGGGACAGCGCTACTGTGGCCGTCAGCTCCTCCACCGTATCGGCATGCAGATCCGTACGGCCTTCCAGACCGACAGTGATCCCGAGGAACGGCAGTATGCCATCGACTATTTCCTCTATCTCTGGTGCGGTCCCGACAGTCCGCTTTTCGACAAGAGTAAGATGGCGACGTTCGAGCGCTATTTCATTAAGGAGAAGGAGACTCATGTAGAGGTGAAAGGCAACTATTTCACGCTCCGTGACTCTGAGGAGACAGCTGACTATATCCTCGATGCCTTCGGCGTAACAGGACCTAACCGGCATATCATCAACGGTCATGTGCCCGTGAAGGCGACGAAGGGTGAGAATCCCATCAAGGCCAATGGTAAGATCCTCGTCATCGATGGTGGTTTCTCGAAGGCCTATCATAACGAGACAGGCATCGCAGGCTATACACTGATCTTCCACTCCCGTGGTTTCCAGCTCGTACAGCATGAGCCGTTCACAAGTACGGAGGATGCGATTCTTCGTGGTACAGATATTAAGTCGACAACACAGATCGTGGAGATGTCGAACCGCCGTCTCCTCGTCGCCGATACGGATAAGGGTGTAGAGCTCCGCCAGCAGATCGCTGACCTCGAAGAGCTTCTCTACGCTTATAGACACGGATATCTGAAAGAGACGGAAAAGAAATAAAGAAGCCTCACCCAGAAGCCTCACCCCCAGCCCCTCCCCGAAAGGGGAGGGGAGGCCCCGACCCTAACGGGATCGGGGCGTCCATTACCGAGACACGCCCTCCCTACCAATAGTGGTAGAGAGGGCGTGTCTGCCTCTCGTAGGGTGCGGCCCTTGTGGCCGTCCTAAATTCATGATTCCTGGTTAGGGCGCCCACAAGGGGTGCCCCTACGGTGGCAGATTGATCCACCGTAGGGTGCGGCCCTTGTGGCCGTCCATCCACAAGCAGGGTGCGGCCCTTGTGGCCGTCCGCCGACCTGCAGGTCGGATGTGAGGGAATCCTTTGCACATACATCCGTCGTACCGACGGCGGACGGCCACAGTTCTGTCCCCCGGGCACGGGGGAACCGAAGGGGGTGGCCGCACCCTGCAAGAGGATTATCTTTTATACCCCCAGCTCCTCTTTCCTCACTCTTGACAACGTCTCGGGCGTCATCTGGAGATAGTTGGCGATATAGTTCAGAGGGGCACGGAGCACGATCTGCGGACAGAGCTTGCTGAACTTCTGATAACGGGCCTGTGCCGACTCAAAACGGACGAGGTCGGCATGTACCTGTGAGATGATCAGGCTCTCCTCGAGGATCTTACGGTAGAGCATCTGGATGTTGACATTATGGATAGCCTCCCGCTCCAATGCCGCCTTCGGCAGCGCAAAGATCAGCGTCGGCTCGAGGGCTTCCACCTGCAGGTGTGTCGGCTCCTCCTTGAAGAGACTCTCGATACACATGAAGATAGAGCGGTCACAGCCGAGATGCTCCGTGAGTTCCTTGCCATTCTTATAATAAAATTGTCTGACGAGACCATGCTCGATATAGCTGATATCACGGCAGACCTCTCCTTCCTTGAGGATCATCTCGCCCTTGGCATATTTCCGAGGCACGAGGATGCTCTCGAGGACATCCAGCTCAGCATGGGTCATCGTACTGTATTTCCGAGCCAGCTCCCTTGAGATATCATGTGCCGTTACAGGTTCTTGTTTCATATTCGTCCTCCTTATAATATCATGTTTAGTAAATATAGTATGTAAAGTTATCTTTATCCTTAGTCGAGTTTCAGCACGGCGAGGAAGGCCTTCTGCGGCACTTGTACATTTCCCACCTGCTTCATGCGTTTCTTGCCTTTCTTCTGTTTCTCCAGAAGCTTACGCTTTCGACTGACATCACCACCGTAGCATTTCGCCGTGACATCCTTACGGACCTGCTTGACGGTCTCACGGGCCACGATCTTGCCGCCGATAGCCGCCTGGATGGCGATATCAAACTGCTGCCGCGGGATGAGCTCCTTGAGCTTCTCGCACATCCTGCGGCCGAAGGCGACGGCATTGCTCTCATGGGTCAATGTCGAGAGGGCATCGACCGGTTCTCCGTTGAGGAGGATGTCGAGCTTGGCGAGTTTCGACGGCCGGTAACTGTCAATATGGTAGTCGAAGGAGGCATAGCCCTTCGAGATACTCTTCAGCTTATCATAGAAATCGATGACGATCTCACCCAGAGGCAGGAAGAAATGCAGTTCCACACGATTTCCACTGACATACTCCTGATTGATGAGCTCCCCACGTTTGTCGAGGCAGAGCTTCATGATCGGACCGATATAGTTCGTACTCGTGATGATCGACGCACGGATATATGGTTCCTCGATATGGTCGATAAGGGTCAGGTCGGGCAGTCCCGAGGGGTTATGGACCTCTTTCACATGCCCCTGCTTGTCGTATACCTTATAGCTAACATTCGGCACTGTCGTGATGACATCCATGTTGAACTCACGGTCGAGGCGCTCCTGGACGATCTCCATATGGAGCAGACCGAGGAAGCCACAACGGAAACCGAAGCCGAGGGCTACGGAACTCTCCGGCGAGAACGTCAGGGAGGCGTCGTTGAGCTGCAACTTCTCCAGGGAAGCCCGCAGATTCTCATAGTCGTTGGGGTCAATGGGATAGACACCGGCAAAAACCATCGGCTTCACCTCCTGGAAACCCTCGATGGCCTCCTTACACGGGTTGTCGACCGATGTGACGGTATCGCCGACCTTCACCTCCGTGGCATCCTTGATACCCGAGATGATATAACCCACCTCACCGCAGGCCAGTTCCTTACGCGGCACCATGTCCATCTTCAGCACGCCGACCTCATCGGCAGTATACTCCTGACCGGTATTGAAGAACTTCACCTTCTCCCCCTGCCGGATGATACCGTTCTCCATCTTACAGAGCACGATAATTCCCCGGAAGGAGTTGTAAAGGGAGTCGAAGATCAGGGCCTGTGCCGGTGCCTTCGGGTCGCCTTCGGGATGCGGGATACGCTTCACGACAGCCTCGAGGATCTTGTCGACGCCCTCGCCCGTCTTGCCACTGGCGCGGATGATATCCTCACGGTCACAGCCGATGAGTTCCACGATCTCATCCTCCACCTCGTCGGGCATGGCATTGGGCATGTCAATCTTATTGATCACGGGGATGATCTCCAAATCATGCTCGATAGCCATATAGAGGTTCGAGATCGTCTGCGCCTGGACGCCCTGGGTGGCATCAACGACGAGCAAGGCACCCTCGCAGGCAGCGATGCTGCGGCTCACCTCATAGGAGAAGTCGACATGTCCCGGGGTATCGATGAGGTTCAGGATATATTTCTTCTTGTCCTCCGCCGTATATTCCATCTGGATGGCATGGCTCTTGATGGTGATGCCACGCTCACGCTCCAGATCCATATCATCGAGCATCTGACCCTCCGTGATCTGGATGGTCTTCGTCTTCTCCAGCAGCCGGTCCGCGAGGGTCGACTTCCCGTGATCGATATGGGCGATAATGCAGAAATTGCGGATTTGATTGATATTGTCCATCGTTAATAATTTTCGTTTGTGCAAAATTACTGAATTTTTTCGAGAAAAGCACTATCATCCCCGAAAAAAGATGTACCTTTGTAATAATCTTTAGAAGAAACGTAACAAACAAGGTATTAGAATATGATGAAGAAGAAAAACGCGTTATTAGGTCTTACAGCCTCCGTGCTACTGCTGTCGCTCACAGCCTGCCATGAGAGCATCGAGGACCGTGCTGCCCGTGAGGCTAAGGAATATACCGAGAAATTCTGTCCCACGCCCGTGAAGAACGGCCAGCGTACAGACAGTATGACATTCACGAAGGATACGAAGACCTTCAACTATTATGTCACCCTCAGCGGCCAGGCTGACAACCACGTTGCCTTGGAGAAGAACAGGAAGAAGATCACGACACTTCTCCAGCAGGGCCTCCATGATGACCCCGGCACGAAGGTATACCGCGACAACGGCTTCCGGTTCCGCTATATCCTCCGCTCCACCAAACAAAAGGGCAAAGTCCTTTACGACGCGGTTATCAAGTAGGGACATAATTTATTATGTTCCGCCGAATACAAAAGACAGAGTAACAGATCAAACATATCTTGCGCAGAATATGTAAAAAATCTGTTACTCTGTCTTTTTAAAAAAACATCCCCGTCTGTTTCGGAACATGATAAATCATGTCCCTACGGCTTTATTATTCTTCCGGCTTCATGTTGGTGTACACATTCTGTACATCATCGAAGTCCTCGAGCTTCTCAACCATCTTGTCGATAGTCTCGCGCTCCTCGGGCGTGACATCCTTCAGGTCATTGGGGATACGGGTGAACTCAGCACTCGTGATCTCGTAACCGTTATCCTCGAGATATTTCTGGATATCACCGAAACTCGTCGGATCACCATAGATCGTGATCTCACCCGTCTCCTCGTCAGTGTCATACTCGTCATCCACACCGTAGTCGATGAGGTCGAGGATGAGGGAGTCCATATCCATGCCGTCTTTCGGCTTGAAGGTGAACACGCACTTATGATCGAAGAGGAAGCTCAGGGAGCCCTGTGTTCCGAGGTTACCATTAAACTTATTGAATACGGAACGGACATCAGCGACGGTACGTGTGGTGTTGTCCGTCAGCGTGTCGACGAAGATAGCGATGCCGTGGGGGCCATAGCCCTCGTAGGGTACCTCCTTGTAGTCGCTCTGGTCCTTACCCATGGCATTCTTGATGGCACGGGTGATATTATCCTTCGGCATGTTCTCACGCTTGCAGGTGGCGATGATGGCACGCAGGCGCGGGTTGTTCTCAGGCTCAGGACCACCGGCTTTCACAGCGATGGCGATTTCCTTACCTAACTTCGTAAATGTACGGGCCATATGACCCCATCTCTTGAGCTTTGTAGCTTTACGATATTCAAATGCTCTTCCCATTGGAATGAAAAATTTATTTTGTTTGTTTTCTTTATAATAATCTATCTTCCTCGTAGGGGCGGCCCTTGTGGCCGTCCTAACAGGGAATTATCATGTTCCGCATCACCGTGGCGTTAGGGCGCCCACAAGGGGTGCCCCTACGGTGAGCGTAAGGACGGCCACAAGGGCCGCACCCTGCAATTGGATCAACGCAATTCCGCGTGCAACTTGTTCGTCAACTGCTTGATGAGCTTCTGCATCATGGCGTCGATGGCCTTGTCGTTGAGGGTCTTCGTGTCATCCTGGAGGATGAAGTTCACGGCATAGCTCTTCTTGCCCTCGGGGAGGTTCTTACCCTCGTAGACATCGAAGAGCTCGACACGCTTGAGCAGTTTCTTCTCCGTCTGACGGGCGATCTGCTCGATATCCTCAAACTTCACGCTCTTGTCGACGAGGAGGGCGAGGTCACGGCTGACAGCGGGGTACTTGCTCAGCGGCTTGTAGAGGAGCTCGTTCTTCTTGATGGCCTTCATCACCTCATCCCAGTGGATATCGGCATAGAACACTTCCTGTTCGACACCGACACTCTTGGCGAGTTTCGGTGATACGATACCCACCTCGGCGAGCACCTGTCCCTGACGGGTCTGCAGCGTCTGTGCCTTGGCGAAGATATTGTTGTCGCTCGCCTTCTCGACGATGATGGCGGGGTTGACGCCACAGCGTGTGAAGATATTGTCGACATCGGCTTTCAACTCATAGAAACTGCTGTCCTCATCGGGATGGATCCAGGAGCCCTGGACGCGCTTTCCCGTGAGCCACAGGGCGATATGATGCTCCTGCGTATAGGCCTTGATGGGAGCCTCGGGGGTACGCTTCTCGGCATGGAAATGATAGCAGTTGCCACTCTCGAAGAAGCGGAGGTTATGGAGCTTGCGGTTGATATTTCTTGCGATACTCTCCAGACCACCGAAGAGCAGCGTCTGACGCATCACGCCGAGATCAGCGCTCAGCGGGTTCATCACCTTCACCGTCTCTGCCCACGGATAGGCATTGAGGGTATCCTGATCATAATAGGAGGTCTTCGTCAGTGAGTTGTTGAGGATCTCGTTGAAGCCGCAACCGACGAGCTGCTCTCCTACGAGGTTCTCGAGATGAGCATGGTGGTCAGCCTCACCCTGTACATTCAGGGAGGACTTCAGCGTCGTGGGGATCTCTACATTATTATATCCATAGATACGGAGGATATCCTCTACGACATCACAGGGACGCTGCACGTCGACACGGTAGGCGGGAACAATGAGGTCGAGACCGTCCTCATCCTCCTTCACGATCTTCATCTCCAGACTCGTGGCGATATTCTTGATCGTCTCCTTACCGAGCTGCTTACCGATCAGACGGTCACAGTATTCGTAGTTCAGACGCACGGGGAAGTCGGGCAGCGGATCGGGATAGACATCCTTGATCTGCATGCTCACCTTTGCGCCGGCGAGCTCCTTGGCGAGGATGGCAGCCTGCTTGAGGGCATAGATCTGTCCATTGGGATCGATGCCACGCTCGAAACGGTAACTGGCATCGGTGCTCAGGCCATGATGACGGGCACTCTTACGGATCCAGGTGGGATGGAAATAGGCACTCTCGAGGACGACATTCTTCGTCGTCTCATAGGTTCCACTACCCTTGCCACCGAAGATACCGGCGATACACATCGGCTCCTCAGCATTGCAGATGCTCAGGTCATGCTCACCGAGGATATGCGTCTCACCGTCGAGGGTGACGAACTTCGTGCCTTCGGGCTGCGTGCGCACGACGATCTTATGACCTTTCACCATGTCAGCATCGAAACAGTGCATCGGCTGGCCGTAAGCCATCATGATATAGTTCGTGATATCCACGATATTGTTGATCGGACGGAGACCGATGACGGTCAACTTATCCTGCAGCCATTTCGGACTCTCCTTGACGTCACAGTCCGTCAGACTCAGACAGGCATAACGCTTGCAGGCCTCATGGTTCTGAATCTCCACATCGATCGGCAGGTCCTCATTGTCCACCGTAAAGGCGGAGCAGTCGGGACGGTGCAGAGCGGTCTGGTAGCCGTTCTGCTTCAGCCAGGCATAGAGGTCACGGGCCACGCCATAGTGAGAGAGGGCATCAGCGCGGTTGGCGGTGATATCGATCTCAATGACCCAGTCACTCTCGAGATGATAATATTCTGCGGCGGGCATGCCGACAGGGGTATCCTCCGGGAGGACAATGATGCCGTCATGACTCGGACCGACACCAATCTCATCCTCGGCACAGATCATGCCGTAGCTCTCGACACCACGGAGCTTGCTCTTCTTGATCGTAAACTCCTTGTCACCGTCATAGAGCGTGCAACCGAGGTCAGCGACGATAACCTTCTGACCGGCAGCGACATTCGGGGCACCACAGACAATCTGCTGGGGCTCTCCCTTTCCGAGGTCGACAGTGGTGATATGGAGGTGATCGGAATTCGGGTGCATCTCACAGGTGAGCACCTTTCCGACATAGAGTCCTTTCAGGCCGCCACGGATAGCCTGTACTTCTTCGAGATCGTCAACTTCCAGACCCGTGGACGTCAGCGCGTCTGCCGTCTGCTGCGGGGTCAGGTCGAAGTCAACGTATTCTTTCAACCATTTATAAGAAATCTTCATTATAATGAGTTTTTATATCATTTTCGAAAACGGTGCAAAATTACAAAAAATTCTGATAACGAACAAATATCCCATTATTTTTTTGTCATAGACCCTTTTTCATGGTGCCCGTCCGGATCCGTTTGCAGGACCGCTCCCTTCCACCGTAGGGGCACCCCTTGTGGGCGCCCTAACGCCACGATTCCCGGTTAGGACGGCCACAAGGGCCGCACCCTACGGTGGATTTTTCACAGGTTTTTGATCAAAAACTCCACGGCGCCGTTGACGCCGGTGTTGCCGACATTCAGCGTGAGGTCGTAGTTGCGGGCATCGAATACCTCCTTACCCGTGAACGTCTTCGTATAGAGCTGGCGCTGGTAGTCACTGTCGGCGATGCGCTGGCGGGCCTCAGCATCACTGCAGTGGTAACGGCTGACGATCCGCTCCACACGCTTCTCCATCGGCGCATAGACGAAGAGGCGCAGACTGTTGGGCTCATCCTTGAAAATGTCGAAGGCACACCGGCCGATGATCACGCAACTCTCCTTGGCCACGATCTCCCGCATCGCCGATGCCTGGGCATAGAAGAGCTGGCGTGACGTGATCTCAGCCTGCGTGCCCTCCTCATAAGGATTCACGGAGATGAAGCGTTTATAAAACATGGCAAAATCCTCCCACCATGACGGCCGCTTGTTCTCCAGCCGCTCAGCGTCAAGCTCGGAGATGCCGAACTTCTCCGCCACAGCCTTGAGGAGTTGCTTGTCAATGAGTTTCACACCCAACCGCTGAGCCAGCAGACTGCCTATGGCATGTCCGCCCGACCCGTATTCCCGGTTGATCGTAATCAAGAATTTTTTGTTCGTATCCATATTGTTTTTATTTTTTAATTCTCCCACCGTAGGGTGCGGCCCTTGTGGCCGTCCTAATCCCCACGATTCCCGGTTAGGGCGCCCACAAGGGGTGCCCCTACGGCGGCCGTCCTAACGCCACGATTCCCGGTTAGGGCGCCCACAAGGGGTGCCCCTACGGCGGCCGTCCTAACACCACGATTCCCGGATAGTGCGCCCACAAGGGGTGCCCCTACGGTGGGAATTAGGGCGCCCACAAGGGGTGCCCCTACGGAGGCAGTAGGTGGCCGCCGCATCCGCGCACCGCTCACCATCGACCCCCGCGCTGACGATGCCACCGGCATAACCGGCACCCTCACCACAGGGGAAGAGGCCCTCGATGCGGACGTGCATTAAGGTCTCACGGTCACGGAGGATCCTCACGGGTGATGACGTCCTCGTCTCCACGGCGATACATACGGCCTCATTCGTCAGGAAGCCATGGGCCTGACGGCCGAAGACCTTAAAGCCCTCCTGGAGCCTGTGGGCGATACCCTTCGGCAACCAGAAATGGAGCGGTGAGGAGATCAGTCCCGGCGCATAGCTGCTCTTCGGCAGGTCATACGACAGTTTCCCGTTGACGAAGTCAGCCATGCGCTGTGCCGGTGCCGTCTGCCGCCGGTTGCCCTGTTGCCAACAGTCTTTCTCCACCCGTTCCTGGAAGTGCATGACCCTCAGGGCATCGTCACCGGGGATATCCTCGGGGCGCAGCTCCACGACCATACCACTGTTGCTCCATGCCGTGCCACGGTTGCTCGGACTCATGCCGTTGACGACGATCTGCTCGGGACCCGTGGCAGCGGGGATGACGAAACCACCGGGACACATACAGAACGAGTAGACGCCACGGCCGTCGACCTGCGTGACGAAACTGTATTCTGCCGCCGGGAGATATTTCCCACGGCCGTTGCGGTTATGATACTGTATCTGGTCGATGAGCTGACTCGGATGTTCGAGTCGCATGCCCACGGCGATACCCTTCGCCTCGATCTCCACCTTCGCCTCGGCGAGATAGCGATAAACATCACGGGCACTGTGGCCTGTGGCGAGGATGACGGGCCCACGGAACGTCTTCTCCTCCCCCGTCCGCAGATCGACGGCCTCGACACCGACGACACGGTCACCCTCGAGGATGAGCCGCGTCATCTTCGTCTGGAAATGGACCTCACCGCCACAGCGCAGGATCGTCTCGCGCATGCCCTCGATGACACGCGGCAACTTGTCGGTACCGATATGCGGATGGGCATCGGCGAGGATCGCCGTGGAGGCACCATGCTGACAGAACACGTTGAGGATCTTCTCCACCGACCCGCGCTTCTTCGACCGGGTGTAGAGCTTACCGTCACTGTAGGCACCGGCGCCGCCCTCCCCGAAGCAATAGTTGCTCTCGGGATCCACCTGCTGCGTCTTCGTGATGAGCGCCATGTCCTGTTTCCGGGCCCTGACATCCTTGCCACGCTCGAGGATCACGGGGCGCAGCCCATGCTCGATGAGGCGCAGGGCGGCGAAGAGGCCGCCGGGGCCCTCACCGATGACGAGGACGCGCGGTGCCCCCTCGGGGACCTCCCGGTAGTCCGTAGGCACATAAGCCTCGTCGTGCGGGTCCTCGTTGACATACGCCCTCACCTTCAAGTTCACGAAGATCTGTCCGTGACGGGCGTCGATGCTGCGGCGCAGCACCCTCACGGCATGGATCGTCCGGATGTCAAGGCCTTTCTCCTGTGCCAGATAGCGTTTGATATGCTCTTCCGTATAAGCGGTCTGCGGCGTCACCCGCAGCTGATATTCATTTTCCATAATAAATGTATTTTTTCTTCGTAGGGGCACCCCTTGTGGGCGCCCTAA
>JAQXXT010000042.1 GCA_029226205.1 Prevotellaceae bacterium | reverse complement strand
CCTTGTGGCCGTCCTAACCGGGAAATTAATCCACCGTAGGGTGCGGCCCTTGTGGCCGTCCTAAAATGTGGCCGTCCCTTGTGGCGGCCCGTCGGCGGCACGCCGACTGATTATGCGCATATGGAATGCCGTAACCGGCATCGGGCCTCCACAAGGGACGGCCCCTGCAATTCCCGGTTAGGGCGCCAACAAGGGGTGCCCCTACGGTGGCAGTTTTCCCTTCGTAGGGTGCGGCCCTTGTGGCCGTCCTAAAATGTGGCCGTCCCTTGTGGCGGCCCGTCGGCGGCCCGCCGACTGGTTATGCGCATATGGAATGCCGTAACCGGCATCGGGCCGCCACAAGGGACGGCCCCTGCAATTCCCGGTTAGGGCGCCCACAAGGGGTGCCCCTACGGGGGGATTAGGGCGCAGGGTGCCCCTACGGTGTCAGATCCTCACATTGATCCCTTCCCCGCGCAGATACTGTTTGAGGTCCGGGATCTTGATCTCACCGAAATGGAAGACGCTGGCGGCGAGGGCGGCATCGGCCTTTCCCTTGACAAAGGCATCACGGAAATGCTCCGGCTTACCGGCACCACCACTGGCGATGATGGGGATATCGACCTCATCGGCCAGACGTGCCAGGGCCTCATTGGCGAATCCTTGTTGCACGCCGTCATGATCCATACTCGTGAAGAGAATCTCACCGGCACCACGGTCAGCGACCTCACGGGCCCATTCAAAGAGTCCGCGCTCCACACGCTCCCGTCCGCCTTTCACGTAACAGTGCCACCCGTCGGGATCCTGACGGGCATCGATGGCACAGACACATACCTGGGAACCGTAATGGTTGGCAATTTCCGTGATGAGCTCGGGACGGCGGATGGCCGCACTGTTCACGCTGATCTTGTCAGCGCCGGCATTCAGCAGCCGGTCGACATCCTCGAGACTGTTGATACCGCCACCGACGGTGAAGGGAATATTAATCTCACGGGCCACTCGTGTGACCATATCGGTGAAGGTCTTACGGCCTTCAAAGGAGGCGGTGATATCGAGGAACACGAGCTCGTCAGCTCCCGCGTCACTGTAGGCCTTGCCGAGTTCCACGGGATCACCGGCAGAACGGAGGTTGACGAAATTCGTGCCCTTCACCGTCTCGCCGTTCTTCACGTCGAGACAGGGGATGATACGCTTGGCCAGCCCATGACCGGCAGGACGGTGGAGCGGCAGCTTGTCGACATCGATCTTCCCTTCATAGAAGGCCTTGCCGAAGACGACGGCGGGGATGCCTTCGCGCTGCAGCTCTTCGATGTCGGCATTATTGCTCACGCCGCCACTGGCGATAAGGTGCAACTGTGGATAGGCATCCATGATCTGTTTATATAATAAGGTGGCGGGCCCCTGGAGAGTACCGTCCTTGCTGATCTCCGTACAGAGGACATTCCGTACGCCATGATCGACATATTTCTTCAGGAACGGCAGCAGGTCCTCCGACGAGTCTTCCTTCCATCCGTTGATGGAGATCTTCCCGTTGCGCACGTCGGCACCGAGGATCATGCGGTGGGCACCATATTTGTCAAGCCACTGAAGGAAGAGGTCGGGATTGGTGACGGCGATACTCCCCACGGTGACCATGGAGGCACCGGCGGCGAAGGCTTTCTCGATATCTTCTTCCGTCTTGATGCCACCACCGAAATCGACGGTGAGATTCGTGGCATCAGTGATGGCCTTGAGGACTCCGTCGTTGACGATATGCTTCGACTTCGCGCCATCGAGGTCTACGACATGGAGGCGCGTGAAGCCGAGAGCCTCGAAATGGCGGGCTACGGCCACGGGGTCTTCATTGTATACTTTCTTCCGGGCATAGTCGCCCTTGGTGAGTCTGACGCATTTGCCGTCGATGAGGTCGATGGCCGGGATGAGTTCAATGCTGTTCATAGGGCGAGGAAATTTTTAAGAATCTGTTCTCCGATTTTTCCACTCTTCTCGGGGTGGAACTGGGTAGTATAGAAGTTGTCCTTATGGAGGGCGGCACTGTAGGGGAGGATATAGTCGGCCTCGGCAGCCGTCCATGGACAGAGGGGTACATAATAGCTATGTACGAAATAGACATAGGGATGTGTCGGCAGGTTGGCGAAAAGACCGTCCGCTTTGGCTGCCTGCGTCGGCGTGATCTCCTGCCACCCCATGGCCGGGACCTTATCCTCATGGCGCTGAGGACGGAAGCGGCGCACGTCAGTATCGAAAATACCGATACAGTCCACATCACCCTCTTCCGAGTGACGGCAGAGGAGCTGCTGGCCTACGCAGATACCCAGTACGGGCTGGCGAAGGTCACGGATGACGGCGTCGAGATGATGGGCACGGAGATAGTCCATGGCTTCCCGTGCGTTACCCTGACCGGGGAAGAGGACCTTGTCGGCGTTCCGGAGTGCTTCGGCATCATCGGTGAGCAATGGCTCTATACCCAGACGGCGCAGGGCATTGACCACCGAATAGATGTTTCCGGCGTTGTATTTCACTATAGCTACTTGCATGGTTACATTCCTTTTTCCACGGCGCTGTTGGACCGTCCGCAGGCTCCGTGGCTCGTTTACCGTGCAAAGATACGAAAAAGTTTCAACTTAAAAGCAAAGAATAACGGCTTTTCTTGGTTTTATAGTAAATTCTGTGCAAAATTCGGAATTTGTAGGTGGCCACCATGTTGTGGCCACGCAAGGAAGATGGGGAAATAATGTATGTTTTGTTAATTTTTTCCTCCCGCCCGTAATATGATACTTGTTGCCCCGATGGTGAAGAGGGAACCGTCCTCGATGACACGGCGTTCCTTGTCGCCGAGGATCTCGTTGTCGACAAACGTGCCGGTATAGGACGGGCCGTCACGGAGGACATATTTCAAATGGTGATGCTTGTCGTAGCTGACATTGATGATGCAGTGGTGCATGTCAATGCTCGGATCGTTGGTCTCTATGGGACAGTTGGCCGTAGATCCTTTCATATATCGTCCGATGACATTATCACCAAGACGGAGAGGGATGACCTGTTTGTAATGGAAGACATTCTCAATGACGACGATGGAGCCGTAAGCCTCGGCGTTGGCCTGCTCGTCGGGATGCTCCTCCTTCTGCGTGTTGCGGAGCTTGGAGACACCGAGACGGATACCGAACTGCTTGCCGCACTGCGGACATTCGAAGATCAGCTTCTGACCGGGTTCATATTTCGTTTCATCGAACGTGATGAAATTATCGCATTTAGGACATCTTACTCTTTTCATGATCACTTATTCTTTGGTCTTCATGATCCAACAGCCATTGCGGAAGTCCTCACTGCCGGCACTGAGCTCACGGAGGGCCTTCCCGGCAGCCTCCTGGGAAGCGTAATGGCCATATACCACCTTCGTATACTCGCCGGGGACAGCGAGGACACGGGCATGGGCATAGCCTTTACGGTTCAGCTTGGCGACATAGGCGGCGGCGTTGGCCTTCGTGACACGGGAGGCCATAACGATGGCGAAAGGACGGGCGGCTGTGTTTCCTTGCGCTTCCGGAGTGCTGGCACTTGACGGCGCGCCCGATGGAGCGGCAGAATGGTTCACCGTACCGGGCTGGGCATGAGTAGCCGTTGAAGGCTGTGCGGCGGGTCGGGCATTGGTGACAGCCACACGATAGGCGGGCTGTACAGACTCCTGGGGGAAGAGGCGTGTCAGATAACCCGTGTCGATCTTGCTCCGCAGTGTCTGCTGGCCCTGCTGGGGACCGAGGGGGATGGAGAGGAGGAAGAAGGCGATGACGGCGACGCAGGCTGCCGCGATGTTTCGCAACAGACTTACACGGATGCTGATGGTCTTCGGCTGCTCCTCGTCAGTGGTGGCGGCAGCGAGTCCTTTCTCTGCGCTTCCTTCTGCCACGGAAGCATGCCGGTCGTTGGACGGCGTCGTGCCGTTGGCCGTCGTATCCATCGGGATGACGGTAGCGGCTTGTTCGGCCTCCTGCTCGGCACGAAGTTCTGCGAGCGGTTTCATCTCGAAGTTGCCCAGTCCGTAAAGACTCGGCGTGAGAAGACCGGCCTCACAAGGCTCGAAGACAATATGTCCTTCCTCGTCACGCTTGAGCGTGCCGATGTCGTTGAGCTCGTAGCTTCCTTCATTATCGAGATGCTGACGGAGCTCACGCACCTCCTCGTCGATACGTGCCACGGCCTCGGGATAGCTGATGTCATAGGCCTCCACATAGCTCTGGGCCAGGAGGGAGTCGTTCATCGTCAGCTGCGGGTTGAAGCCGATGGTGCGGAGGGGCGGAATAAACGATCCGTCGGTCTCGTCATAGCGGGCATCGACATGATGCGCCATGAAGCCACCGAAATCGGGAACGATCACGCAATCGTTTTCGAGGAGTAATATTTCTATGTGTCTATCTAGTTGAATCACTTTTTACGTTTTAATCTGTGCAAAAGTACAACTATTCTTTGAAATATGCAAGCGTTTATATCATTTAACTCAAAAAAAGAGAGAAAGATTTTTGTAAATGAATACTTTTTTCTACCTTTGCATCTACATAAAGCCCCTAGCAAAAAATAGCGAGATGATGCAAAGTCGTATATTATATCTCTTCATGGCCGGATTGCTCCTCTGCGGTTGCAGTCACAAACCGGCGAAGGACGAGCGTCCCCAGGATCTCCAGGCCAAGAAGATGCTTCAAGGAGTATGGATAGATGAGGACGAGGAGGATGTTGTCTTCCGTGCCAAGGGAGATACCATCTATTATTCCGATGAGAGCGTCCAGCCCGTGTATTTCAAGATTGTGGAAGACACGCTGTACCTGGAGGGCTCCCATGAGATGAAGTACCCCATCGTGAAGCAGGCTCCGCATATCTTCCAGTTCAAGAATCAGGATGGCGATATCATCAAGCTCGTCAAGAGCAGCGATCCTGAGGACCGACGCGTCTTCCAGCATCAGAAGACGGTGGCGCTGAACCAGAATCAGCTGATCAAGCGGGATACCGTCGTCATGGTCGGCGGTGAGCGCTATCACAGTTACGTTCAGATCAATCCTACTACCTATAAGGTGTTGAAACCGACGGTGAACGACGACGGGGTGGAAGTCGACAATATTTACTACGACAATATCATCCATATCAGTCTCTTCCACGGGGCCCAACAGGTCTATTCCCATGACTTCTACAAGCGTGACTTCGCCTCCTTGGTCGATGAGGATAACCTCAAGCAGTGCATCCTCAGTGATATGGTCATCAAAGGGGTCGACTCGAAAGGCATCACCTACCAGGCTGTCCTCCAGGTCCCCGACAACCAGACCAGCTATCTCGTCAATACCTTTATCAGCTTCAACGGACGGCTGAGAATGAGCCTGTGAGGCTACACGTTACTTCCTGACCTTAAACAACTGAGATAATTTTCTAAATAACTGAGATAATTTTCTATCTCTGTTATTTAGTAGCCGTAAATGAGTATCCTACTAAAGTTTGTGCCAGTTGTGCCAAACTATCAACCCTATTAAGGATTCAGTTATACCTCTTGTAGGGTGCAGCCCCTAACTCTACCTAGCTGCATACTGCATGAAGGTCATATGTTGACTGTGATGGATTTTGTCCCTTCTTCAACGTTAACGTAAGTGCAAAAAAAAGCGACGACCTTCACAGGCAACCGCTCCAAATCTTCGATAGGTATTAGTTCGTTATAAGGTAAAAAGATTGTTTTCAGGATAACATTTGCAAATGTAGTGATTTCTTGATGAATATCAAAATTTTCACTAAAATATTTTTTGCGTCTGTGCGTTGTGTACCCGCACAGACGTAACATTTAACTTTTGTTAATACAATCGATTGCACAACTAGATCAATTCGAGGATCTTATTGATGAACCTGTCGATGGTGGAGGAGTCGGCGAGCTGCTGGAGTTTTTGGTTGACTTTCCGTTCCACTTGTTGCTGTACGCGTCGGCTGACACTGTCGGCGAGCTGGTTCATTTTCTTCTCCGTCTGGTTGGCGATATTCTGTGCGGCCTGGTCGGCATCGGCATTGGGATCATCAGCGTCGGCGTTGTTCCCGTCGTTCGTATCACTGTTGGTATCCATCTGACTGTCATCATCAGTCGAGGCGGCGTTGAGATCCTTTTCCCCCTCGATGGCGCGGATGATATCGTCGTCGTTCATGGTCTTGACCTTTCCGAGGATACCGAAGCTGACGGTATGCTCCTCACCGTTGAAGAAGACGGTACACTTGGAGAAGAAGATGTCATTGTGATATTGTACGGCACTGTCGAGGACGGTGTCGATGATCGGACCGGCGAACATGCGCGTAATCATATTCATGCCCATGGACAGAAGATCCTGTTCGTCGCTGTTGACTTCCTGGCCCTGTGAGAGTTTGTTGAGAGCACTGCTGACCTCCGTCTTGATGGCCTGCTTGTGGACTTCCTCAGAGGGGTTCGTAATGGCGAGGATGATGAGTATGGCGGCGAGGACGGAGAGGATGATGATGAGGGGTTTCTTCCAGCGTGGCGGTTTGTTGGATCCCTGACCCGATGACTGCAGGGTATCGGTGCCCGACGGCTGGTCGGTACCGGCAGAAGCTTGCTGACGGGGCTGCTGGCCTTGCGGGCCGGAGGGAGCGCCTTGCGGGTCTGCCGTCTGCTGTTGAGAAGTCTGTTGTGCGGACTGCTTGGCGATGAGGATGGGCTTGAGCTCATCGATCTGCCAGGCCGGTGTCCAGTCTTTCATGCCGTCGGCCCAAAGGAGGCTCTCGGCAGTGATATTTTTCTGTGCTAACTGTTCAAGGGAGAAGGGGCCGGTCTGTTGGCCGTTCTCCAGGAGAAAATATTCCATTGTGTTGTTGTTTTTTAAGTTTGATCAATATCCCTCCGTAGGGGCACCCCTTGTGGGCGCCCTAATAATCACATTGTCGGTGTTAGGACGGCCACAAGGGCCGCACCCTACGGTGGGGGATTAGGACGGCCACAAGGGCCGCACCCTACGGAGGGGATTAGGACGGCCACAAGGGCCGCACCCTACGGAGGGGATTAGGACGGCCACAAGGGCCGCACCCTACGGTGGGGGATTAGGACGGCCACAAGGGCCGCACCCTACGGAGGGGGATTAATGGGTGGCCTGCCACCAACTTGTCTTCTTTTTGCCACGGAGGGCAACGGGATGCTGACTGGGATCGCTGATCGTCATACCGGAGAAATTGGTGACTGCGATGGTGGTATAGTCGGCGTGATTGAGTGGCAGCTGATTGAGAGTCGTGAAGATCGAGTCGGTAGCCGCGGAGGAAATGACGGTCTTGTCGAGTTGCGTCGTCAGTTCGGAGTAGATATCCATATTCGTGATGGCTACCGGCTTCCCGTCCGTAGACAGTTTATAGAGATGCTTGAAATAGCTGCCGAAGTCGTAGAAGAGGACGGTGCTGAACCCGTCGAGGCGTTGTACCTTACTCGTCACGGAGTCGGGGAGGACATATCCGCCATTGTAGATTCTCTTGACCACGGCGGCGAGGTTCTCCACCTGGCGGCAGTCGATGGCTGAGAGGGTGCCGCAGGGGATATAGTATTTCTTGTAGAACGACTTGAAGGCACTGACCATTCCGGAATAGGACGGAGTGTTGCCATGCATGCTGCTCCACATCATGCGGTAGGGCATGCCCATAGCGGCGACCTCACTCGTACTGGCCACGAGGAAGTTCGTGACATTGCGAAGGGTGTAAGCGGTCTCCACATTCGCCATATAACAATCATCGAAGAGGAGATACTGCAACTTCGGGGCTGTCGTAGGATAGGAGAGGGTAGAGAGGGCTTCCTGAAGGCCAGTGGCAAGCGTCTCGATGTCGACACCATAGTCGGCGATATCCTTCACACTGCCGTAGAACCGTGACTTGCCATGGTAGTCCAAAGCCTCCGAGGACCGCCAGGCTGCGGACGATGCGCCATGTCTGTCGGAAAGACCGTGGCTGCCTTGTTTTGCCGATACGGGATAGTTGGTCCAGTCGCTCTTATAGGTCCATCCACTGCCGTGGCAGCCGATGATCATGGCGTAGTTAAGGGCCGGGGCTGTCGTGAAGGCATCCTTGACGATGGTGGCGATCCCGTCTGCCGTGGTGTAGCCCGTTCCCTCATAGGTCTTGATGGTATCGAGGCGGCACTTGTAGTTGGCGTAGTTGACATTGTAGAGGGTACCCTTCGTAGGAGAGGTATTGAGATAGATGAGTACACGGCCATAGTTCAAGCCTTTAGCCTTGACGATACCGGCACAGATACTGTCGATGTTATTTCTGAAAGCGGAGAGCAGGTCGCCATCGCTACCGGAAGAATTTCCCGTCCAGGGCATAAAAACGAGGACGGTCTGCTGGTTGTAGTCCTCGTTGACATCAACGGCTTCGCCACTGCAACTGCCCAGGGTGAGCAGTGCAATGGCGAAGGCGCATAATATAATAAGGTAATGCTTCATAGAAACCTTTGGTAAAAATGTCCCTCCGTAGGGGCACCCCTTGTGGGCGATATCCACCGTAGGGGCACCCCTTGTGGGCGCCCTAACCGGGAATCGTGGCGTTAGGACGGCCACAAGGGCCGCACCCTACGGTGGGGATTAGGACGGCCACAAGGGCCGCACCCTACGGTGGGGGTTAGGACGGCCACAAGGGCCGCACCCTACGGTGGGGGTTAGGACGGCCACAAGGGCCGCGCCCTACGGTGGGGATTAGGACGGCCACAAGGGCCGCGCCCTACGGTGGGGATTAGGACGGCCACAAGGGCCGCACCCTACGGAGGGTCCTACATCTTCTTGAGTTCAGCGATGGAGTCGTTGAGAGCCTGGATCTTCTCCAGAGCATCGGACTCCTTCTTACGCTCGCGGTCTACGACGGCGGCGGGAGCATGGGCGACGAAATTCTCATTGGAGAGTTTCTTGCGCACACCCGTGAGGAAGCCGTTGAGGTGGTCGAGTTCCTTCTGGGCCTTCTCCAGTTCGGCATCGACATCGATCAAGTCGCCCACGGGGACGGCATACTCATCGGTGCCTACCATAAATGCGGAAGCGTCAGCACTCTTGCTCTCGACGACAACGATCTCCTTCAGGTTCGCCATCTTCCGGATGACACTGTCGTAAGCCTTCAGATGATCCTCACCGATGACCTGGAGCGTGAGCTCTTTCTTCGGCGCGATATTCTTCTGGTTACGGACGGTACGGACACCACCGACGACCTCCTTGACACGCTCGATATCGGCCGTGAGCTTGTGGTCCGCATCTGTCGGAGCGGGGATATCGAGGACTGCCGTCATGATACTCTCGCCGTCCTTACGGTCGTAGATATGCTGCCACAGCTCCTCCGTGATAAACGGCATGAAGGGATGGAGCATCTTCAGCAGGTTGTCGAAGAAACGGAGCGTGGCATCCATCGTCTTACGGTCTACGGGCTTGCCATATTCCGGCTTCACCATCTCCAGATACCAGGAAGAGAACTCATCCCAGAAGAGGCGGTAGACCGTCATCAGAGCTTCGGAGATACGGTAGCTCTTGAACTGCTCGTCCATCTCGGCGTTGACCTCACGGAGCTTGGCGTCGAACCACTCCACGGCGATACGTGCCGTCTCGGGCTGTTCGATATCCTCTACCTGCCAGCCTTTGACGAGGCGGAAGGCATTCCAGATCTTATTGTTGAAGTTACGGCCCTGCTCGCAGAGACTCTCATCGAAGAGGATGTCGTTGCCGGCAGGAGCGGAGAGCATCATACCCATACGGACACCGTCGGCACCATACTTATCGATGAGCATGAGCGGATCGGGAGAGTTGCCGAGACTCTTCGACATCTTACGGCCGAGCTTGTCACGGACGATTCCCGTGAAATATACATGCTTGAACGGCATCTTGCCACGGTACTCATAACCGGCCATGATCATACGGGCTACCCAGAAGAAGATGATATCCGGACCGGTGACGAGGTCGGAGGTGGGATAATAATAGTTGATGTCGGGGTTGTTGGGCTCGTTGATACCGTTGAAGACGGAGATCGGCCAGAGCCAGCTGGAGAACCACGTGTCGAGGCAGTCGCTCTCCTGCTCAAGATCCTTGGCAGTGACGGCGGGGTTCTTCTCCTGCGCGAGCTTCAGTGCCTCCTCGGCAGTCTCGGCAACGACGAAGTCCTTCTTGCCATCGGCGGTCTTGAAATAGTATGCCGGGATGCGGTGACCCCACCAGAGCTGACGGCTGATACACCAGTCCTTGATATTCTCCAGCCAGTGACGGTAGGTGTTCTTGTATTTCTTCGGATAGAACTCGATCTCATCGTTCATCACCGGCGGCAGGGCGATGTCGGCGAAGTGCTGCATCTTCAGGAACCACTGTGTGGAGAGCTTCGGCTCGATAGGCACGTTCGTACGCTCGGAGAAACCGACCTTGTTGTCATAGTCCTCGATCTTCTCCATCAGTCCGGCCTTGTCGAGATCGATGGCGATCTGCTTACGGACATCCATACGGTCCTGACCGACATACATGCCGGCAGCCTCGGAGATGGTACCGTTGTCGTTGAAGATATCGATGGTCTCCAGGCCATGCTTCAGGCCGAGGGCGTGGTCGTTGACATCATGAGCCGGCGTCACTTTCAGACAGCCGGTACCAAACTGGATGTCGACGTAAGAGTCTTCGATGACGGGAATCTCACGGCCTACGAGGGGTACGATGACGTGAAGGCCCTGCAGCCATGTGTTCTTCGGGTCGGCGGGGTTGATACACATTGCCGTATCACCCATGATCGTCTCCGGACGTGTCGTGGCGACGACGGCGTAATAGCCTTTGCCATCCTTGTGCATGACATTATCGGGACTCTTACGGCTGACCTTGTCCTGCTCTACAATATAATATTTCAGATAGTAGAGCTTGGAGTGCTCATCCTTGTAGATCACCTCCTCATCGGAGAGGGCCGTCTGTGCCTTCGGGTCCCAGTTGACCATACGCACGCCGCGGTAGATATATCCCTTGCGGTAGAGGTCGACGAAGACTTTGATGACACCCTTGGAACGGGTCTCATCCATCGTGAAGGCCGTACGGTCCCAGTCACAGGAACAGCCGAGCTTACGGAGCTGCTTGAGGATGATGCCGCCATGCTCGCGCGTCCAGTCCCAGGCATGCTCGAGGAACTGCTCACGCGTGAGGTCCGTCTTCTTGATGCCTTCCTTGGCCAGCTTGGCTACCACCTTTGCCTCCGTGGCGATGGAGGCGTGGTCTGTTCCCGGTACCCAGCAGGCATTCTTGCCTTCCATACGCGCACGGCGTACGAGGATATCCTGGATGGTATTGTTGAGCATGTGACCCATGTGGAGGACGCCCGTGACATTGGGCGGCGGGATGACGATGGTATAAGGTTCGCGACCGTCTGGCTTGCTTGAGAAGAGCTTATGGTCAAGCCAGTACTGATACCACTTCGACTCCACTTGTTGGGGGTCATACTTACTTGCTATTTCCATTTCGTTTTGATGAATTTAAATGCGATTTTAAATACAATATTTATTTAGGATGCAAAGTTACGAAATATTTTTGAAAACGCAATATACTTTCCATAAAAATGAGCAATAGAACGGCGTTCCGCCGTCGGGCCGCCACGAGGGACGGCCCCTGCAGGGGAACCATAAAAGATAGCCGTGGAAAATTTGCACTTCTCGAATATTTTCCATAACTTTGCAATTACAAACAAAAAAGAAGAAATAGTGCACACAAAAGAAGAAAAAATGAAGGCCTTCGGACGGCTCCTCGACGTACAGGAACGGCTGCGCAAGGAGTGTCCGTGGGACCGGAAGCAGACTTTCGAGAGTCTGCGGCCGAACACGATAGAAGAGGTCTTTGAGCTCGCTGACGCCCTCATGGCCCAGGACCGAAAGGAGATACGCATCGAACTCGGGGATGTGATGGAACATGTGGTGTTCTATGCCATGCTCGGTGAGGAATGTGGCGCCTTCGATATGGCTGATGTCTGCAACAAGGAAGCGGAGAAGCTCATGTTCCGCCATCCGTTCATCGACTGGACAGGCTGGGAGGGTGACCCGAAGGCGAAGGCTGAAGGTGAGAAGACTTCCGGTGAGTCCGGCAAGCCCGCTACGGCCGCCGATGTCGAGATGACGTGGGAACAGATCAAGCAGAAGGAGAAAGACGGCAACAAGACGGTCCTCGGTGGTGTCCCGCGGTCGCTGCCGAGTCTCATCAAAGCCTATCGCATCCAGGACAAGGCCCGCAATGTCGGCTTCGACTGGAAAGATAAGGGTGACGTGTGGGCGAAAGTCCGCGAGGAGATGGATGAGCTGGAGGTGGAGCTACGGAAGGAGGACAAGGAACGGTCCACGGAGGAGCTTGGCGACTTCCTCTTCTCTGTCATCAATGCCGCCCGTCTCTATCATCTCAATCCTGACAATGCCCTGGAGAAGACGAACCGGAAGTTCATCCGCCGTTTCAACTATGTGGAACAAAAGGCGAAGGAGCAAGGCCGGGCGTTGAAGGATCTCACGCTCGGGGAGATGGATGAGCTGTGGAATGAAGCAAAATCGAAAGAATCAAAAAAATAAACGGATATGAAAAAAATGATGATGATGGCAGCCGTGATCGTGATGGTATTTGCCTTCACGGGCTGCAAGCAGAATAACAAGAAGTCTACGCCGGTGATCGGGGAGACGGAGCAGACGCAGAAGAGTGACAACGACAGTACGGTCTATGGCGTCTGTGGCGATGGCACTGCCATGCACACGCTGGAACTGATCACTGATGCCGGTGATACACTGACCTATATGATCGATGACGAGGAGGACCAGTCGCCTGTCGTCGGTGGACTCTTCAGTGGTGATCGTATGGCGGTCATCGGACATAAGGAAGGCGGCGATCTCGTGGCTACGAAGATCATCAACCTCACGACGCTCACGGGTAAGTGGATGAGTCTCGACAAGAACTTCGAGATCCTCGAGGGTGGTCAGGTGAAGTCGTATGCCAAGGCAGAGAACAATCCGTGGACGACATGGAAGATCCTCAATGGTAAACTGCTGTTGAATAAGGATACCTTTGATATTGACAACCTCGGTGCCGACAGTCTCTATCTCGAGAATAAGAACGGTATCTTCACCTTTAAGCGTCAGAAGTAGGATTGGAGCCTTTCAATGTTTTTATCCTGGGGTGCGGGTCGGCGATGCCGACGATGAAACATAACCCGTCGGCGCAGGTCGTGGAGATCCGCGGCAAGTTCTTCATGGTTGACTGTGGCGAAGGGACACAGCTGCAGTTGCGGCGTGCCCGTGTCCATTTCAACAAGATCTCTGCCGTCTTCATCTCCCATCTCCATGGCGACCACTGTTTCGGTCTCATCGGAATGATCTCCACCTTCGGTATGCAGGGCCGTACGGCATCGCTCCATGTCTATGGGCCGAAGGATTTGGGACCGATCTTACAGCAACAGTTGGATTTCTTCTGTCATGACCTGGGCTATGAGGTCGTGTTCCATGCTGTGGATACGACGGTAAACAAGGTGATCTATGAGGACCGGAGCCTAACGGTGGAGACGATACCCCTGGAGCACCGCATGCCTTGCTGTGGCTATCTCTTCCGGGAGAAGGCGACACTGCCGCATATCCGTCGGGATATGATCGATTTCTATGGCATTCCCATCAGTCAGATCAATAATATCAAGGCGGGAGCGGGATGGACGACAACCGACGGTGAGGAGATTCCTCATGACCGCCTCGTGACACCTGCCGATCCCGTCCGCAGTTATGCCTACTGCAGTGACACGCGGTATATCCCTACATTGCATCACCTTGTGGAGGGTGTCAGCCTTCTTTATCATGAGTCGACATATGCCCATGACCATGAGGCCTATGCCGCAAAATATTACCATTCCACGGCGGCACAGGCCGCCACGGTAGCCCGTGATGCCCATGTCGGTCAGTTGGCTTTGGGGCATTACAGCGCGCGATATGATGATGAGCATGTATTGCTGGAAGAGGCAAAAGAAATCTTCCCCAATACGGTGTTGACCAATGAGGGAGATAGCCTACAGCCTCAAAGCTCTACGGCCTCACCCCAACCCCTCCACAGCCTCACCCCCTTGCCCCTCCCCGAAGGGGGAGAGGAGTGATTACCGAGACAAGCCCGGCCTTCCCTCTACCTTCCCCTCCTTGCGCTTGCAAAGCGCAAGCACACAACGGCACGCCCTACCCAACAAACACGCCCTCTCTGCCACTTGTCGTGGTAGGGAGGGCGTGTCTCGGTATTTACTCCCCTCCCTTTCGGGGAGGAGTGGGGGTGAGGCTTTTACTTCAAGAATCTGTCTGCTTCGATGGCGGCTTTCGCACCGGAGCCGGCAGCGACGATGCCCTGACGATAGACCGGATCGCAGACATCACCGGCAGCGAAGACACCGGGGATATTCGTGGCCTGACTGTTGCCCTTCGTCTTGATGAAGCCCTGGGCATCCATCTCCAGACCACTGTCCTTGAAGAGGTCCGTGTTCGGCTTATGGCCGATGGCGAGGAAGAAACCGTCGATGGCGATATCGAATTTCTCCTCGTTGGGCTCACCCTTGAAACGTACGAGGTGGGCACCCTCCACACCATTCTCGCCGAAGAGGCCGATGGTGTTCGTGTTATAGAGGATCTCGATATTCTCTTTTTCCTCCACACGCTTGCGCAGGATCTCTGCGGCACGCAGGTAAGGCTTACGGACAATCATATAGACTTTCTTTGCCAGGGAAGCGAGATACATGGCTTCCTCACAGGCTGTGTCACCACCACCGACGACGGCTACCGTACGCTTGCGGTAGAAGAAGCCGTCACAGGTAGCACAGGCGCTGACACCCTGACCACTGTATTTCTTCTCGTCGGGCAGACCGAGATATTTGGCACTGGCACCGGTAGCGATGATGACCGTGTCGGCCTCGATCTCGCGGCCGTTGTCATCCGTGAAATGGAACGGACGACTGCTGAGGTCAGCTTTTGTGATGCTGCCGTCACGGAGGTCAGCACCGAAACGACCAGCCTGTTCCTTGAGGTCCATCATCATCTGTGTGCCGTCGACACCCTGGGGATAGCCGGGGAAGTTCTCCACCGTCGTTGTCGTCGTGAGCTGACCGCCGGGCTGTAAGCCGGAATAGAGTACGGTCTTGAGACCGGAGCGTCCACAATAGATGGCAGCCGTATAGCCTGCGGGGCCACTGCCGATGATGAGGGTCTGAATTTTTTCCATAGTTTTTCCTTTCTCTGTATCGTCTCTTGCCATGGGAGACGAGGGGTTCTGTATTGTTGTAAATCGGCCGCAGAACTCATTTTAAAGCTCTGGAGGACCTTAAAATTGTCCCTAAAGGGGCAAACACTGTGCAAAATTACGATTTTCTTTCACTTTTTCGTCCGAGAATTTGCATTTTAAATTATTTTTAGTTAATTTTGCATCTGAAAGAACAATGAAACAATAAACATTTCGTTAAAATACATAGTTGAGAAGAATTATCACCATACTGTTGCCACTTGTGCTTCTTGTGCTGTCGTCTTGTCAGTTCAAGTTGAAGCCCTATGAAGACGATCTCAGCCTGCCCAGTTATCAAGTACAGCGCTATGACCGTCTGGAGAGTCGTTATCTTACTACCGGCGACTTCTCCGCCTTGCAGCAGATGAATACCGACTATCCTATTGAGACCCGTACGCTGATTGAGAAGATGCTCCAGCTCGGCTCTATCGAGGACCGCGATATCCGTACGAAGTTCTTGATGTTCTATCAGGACTCCACGCTCCAGTCGCTCATCAATGATGTGGAGACGGAGTATGCCAATATGGATGATATCAATGACGGATTGGAGAAGAGCTTCAAGCAGTTGGAGCAGTGGATTCCGTCGATGCAGCATCCTGAGTTCTATGCCCAGATTGGCGCGTTGGATCAGAGTATTGTCGTTGGTGACAAGAGCGTCGGCATCTCGTTGGATAAATATCTGGGTGAGAACTATCCCCTTTACAAGAAATATTACAACTATAATCAGCGTCAGCAGATGACGCGCGCTTATATCGTTCCCGACTGTATCACGTTCTATTTGTTGAGTCTCTATCCGATGCCCAACTTCCAGGGACAGACACAGCGGAAGCGTGATCTTCATTTTGCCAAGATGATGTGGGTGGCCAACCAGGCTATGGGCACGCATTTCTTCCGCACCCCTTACGTGCATGTCATCGCAAGATATATGAAGGCGCATCCGAATGTGAGCATCGAAGATCTGCTGAAGAGTGAGGATTATAGCAAGATGAATGATTAGTTCGATGAATAAAGTATCATTGTTTCTTTCAGCTGTATTGATTTCCATGTCAGCTTCTTCTATCTCTGCAGGGGCAGCAGAACGTCTCGACCTGAAGGCCATTACCTCCGGGGCTTTCTCTGCCAAGTATATCACGGGTATCAACCCCATTCCCGGCACAGACCGTTATGCCTCTATCAGTGCCGACAACAAGCAAGTTATTGAATATTCTTTCCGTACGGGTAAGCAGTTGCGTGTACTCTTCACGGCTCCCGACAGTATCGCCTCCGTCGATGGCTATTCCATCAGTCCTGACGGGCGTAAGCTACTCATCATGACGAAGCGGAAAGCGGTATACCGCCGGTCTTTCAAGGCTGAATATTTCATCTATAATATTGCCTCCAAAGCATTGACGAGACTCTCTTCCGGTGAGACGCAGCAGGTGGCGACATGGTCGCCTGACAGTCGTCATGTTGCTTTCGTGCGTGACAACAACCTCTTCATCACCGATGGCAAGACAGAGGTACAGGTGACGACGGACGGAAAGTTCAATGCCGTCATCAATGGTATCCCCGACTGGGTCAACGAGGAAGAGTTCAGTTTCAACCGTGCCTTCGCGTGGAATGCTGACGGTTCCGCCCTTGTGTGGATCCGTTATGATGAGAGTAAGGTGAAGACCTATGACCTGCAGCTCTTCGAGGGTAGCAATCCCGAGCGAAAGGAGTATGCCGTCTATCCCGGACATTATAGTTATAAGTATCCGAAAGCCGGAGAGGACAACGCCAAGGTCAGTCTGTGGAGCTATGACGTGAAGAAGGGTACGAAGCAGCAGGTCAGTCTGCCTTTGGAGGCTGACGGCTATATTCCCCGTATCATCAAGACGGATGACAAGAATGGTCTCATGGCTTATACGATGAACCGTCATCAGGACTCCCTCCGTCTGTATCGTGTCGATCCTTTCACGGCGAAGAGCCAGCTTGTCGTCTTGGAGACGGTACCGAAATATGTGAAGGAGGAGGCGATGGAAGGGATTATGATCGGCAAGAATACGATTCTCGTACCGAGTGACCGTAATGGATTTATGCACCTTTATCTCTATGACCGTAACGGCAAACTGCTGCGGCAGGTCGAGGACGGCCATTACGATGTGTTGCAGGTATATGGTTACGATGAGAAGAGTGGGGATGTCTATTTTCAGGCTGATAAGGCCAATGCCCATGACCGCCAGGTTTATGTTGCCCATGCCGATGGGCGTGTGGAAGCGCTGACGCATCAGGCCGGCAACAACAATGCCCTCTTCTCGGGTGATTATCATTACTTCGTAAATATCTGGAGTGACTATAATACGCCGTATGTCTTTACGGCCCGTGATCAGAAAGGACAGGCCATCCGTGTCCTGGAGGATAATAGTGAGCTGAAAAAGAAGATTTCGGAATACGGCTGGACAAAGAAAGTGAGTTTCTCCTTCACTACTTCCGAGGGCGTGAAGCTCGATGGCTGGATGGTACGTCCGGCTGATTTCGATGCCCATAAGAAATATCCCGTCATCCTTTACCAGTATAGTGGTCCCGGTAATCAGCAGGTGGTCGATTCATGGTCGACGGGTAGCATGGGCAATGGTGGTGCCTTCGATATGTATCTCGCCCAACAGGGCTATATCGTTGTGTGCGTCGATGGCCGTGGCACCGGTGGCCGTGGCGCTGACTTTGAGAAATGTACCTATCTGAAGATCGGTGACCTGGAATCAAAGGACCAGGTGGAGACGGCGCTTTATCTGCAGACACTGCCGTATGTCGATAAGGACCGCATTGGTATCTGGGGCTGGAGCTTCGGTGGTTTCAACACACTGATGAGTATGAGTGAGGGCCGTCCCGTCTTTAAAGCCGGTATCGCCGTGGCACCT
The DNA here is from genome assembly GCA_029226205.1 of Prevotellaceae bacterium. GTDB lineage: Bacteria > Bacteroidota > Bacteroidia > Bacteroidales > Bacteroidaceae > Prevotella. The sequence goes on along the minus strand of JAQXXT010000042.1, from coordinate 10,029 downwards.
CCGACAAACTGGCGGTGGTATGACACGATCTATACAGAACGGTATATGCGCACGCCTCAGGAGAATCCCGACGGCTATGCTACGAATCCTATCGTCCGTGCGCCGAAGCTCCATGGTCGTCTGTTGATCTGTCATGGTACTGCCGATGATAATGTTCATCCGCAGAACACGTTTGAATATGCCGAAGCTCTTATACAAGCGGACAAGGACTTCAAAGAGAATTACTATACCAACCGCAACCACAGCATCTTCGGTGGCAACACCCGCAACCATCTGTTGCGGCAGATTGCGGAGTGGTTTAAGGAAAACTTGTAAGGCCTTTCTGATCCCTTTGCAGGGGCCGTCCCTTGTGGCGGCCCGACGGCGGAACGCCGTTCTCTATTACGGAATGCCCTTACGGGCATCGGGCCGCCACAAGGGACGGCCCCTGCAAAACGGAATGCCCTTACGGGCATCGGGCCGCCACAAGGGACGGCCCCTGCAAAAAGACCAACGGGTGAGGCTTTACTCTATGATCCCCGCCTGTTTCCACTGTTCTGCAAGCGTGGTGGCATCCTGGCGGGCGGTGTCGGCATCTACCTCGTATTCTTTCGTGAGAAGGTCAACGAGGGTGTCGACGGTGAAGTCCTTATCCTGGATATTCTCCCACAGATAAGCGGAGCTTTCATTCATACTGATGATATTGCTGAAGTCGATATTCTCTTTGCCTTCAGCGACGATGATCTTTTCTCCGCAGACATCACGGAGGTTGAATCCTTTCTTGGCTTTCATATTTTTACAATTAATATTTTTCCTTGTGGACAGAGCATGTTCAATCATGTCTTGGGATAGGCCTCCTCTTACATCGGTCCGAACAACGGAATCCAGATACGGCGGTAAGCGGCAAGGAGATAACGACGGAAGGGACGAAGGAGTCTGCACCATAGGAAGGAGTAGACGCGCCACTTCAGTCCGTTGGTCTTGTCGAGATAGCTATGGCCCTTACGATAGAAACCGATAGCGAACGCCTTGACATCCTCACGCCGACAATGCTCACAACCGATATTGCCGTCACCACGAAGTGTCACGGCATCACCATTGATCTTCACGATACGATGAAGAACAAAATGTTTCGGGGCTGTCTCTGCCAGTACGGCATCTCCGACATGGATCTGCTGTACTTTCGTCAACAGCGCCTTATCGCGATTGTCTTCCAGAAAAGGTCGCATGGAGAAGCCTTTCAGCCGCAGCGTCACCGTATGGCCTTCATTGATGAGGGCAACGACTTCCGGCAGGAGAATGGCATTCTCCATCTTTTTCTCTATGATTGGAATTTTTTCCATTTGTTTCGTTTGAGTTAGGTGCGGAATCCCACCGTAGGGTGCGGCCCTTGTGGCCGTCCTAATACCACATATACATTGGTTGGCGGAACATGATAAATCATGTCCTTACGTTGCGGAACATGATAAATCATGTCCCTACTCCTTAGCAATAGCATCGTGACAGACGTGGGCGGCCTCCTCGTTGGGGAGACAGTGAAGGATATAGATTCCCGTTGTCTCAATGAGTTTCGTAACGGTGTCACAGATACGGTTGAAAAGTTTCGGTTCCCATTTCATGCTTGAGCAAGAAGGAAGGACGGAGGCGAACGCCTGGACGGGAGACAGTCGTTCCACACTGTTGCTATCTGCCCGGTCAATACGTGTCAGTGCGCCGAGGCGTGCTTTCACATTACGATAGCATGGCGTCTTACCACTCCAGGGACTACCATATATATAAGGTGTACCATTGACGATGCGAATGATGGGATTGTCATCATTCATCAGATCACAATCAGGGATATATCGCAGCCACATGCTCACCTGGGTACTCTTTCCCGTACCACTCTTGGCAATGAAGGCGTAGCCCCAGCCATGCTGACGAACGAGGGAGGCATGAATGAGAAGGGCGTCGTGCCAGGCTCCGGAGAAGGAGAAGACGAGCATCAAGGCATTGCTGAGTCCGAATTTCCGCATGTTGTAGTTGCCGTTGAGGGCACACTGGCAACGTGAGAAATCGGCATTGGCGATGAGCAGACAACAGCTGCCGCCATTGAGATCCTTAATGATAAACTGATATCCGCCGTCATCAATGCGGTCGACGATGGTATCGCCATTTCCCGTATCAAAGTTACGGATTCTCTCGCGGCGGCTCTTCTCTACGGGACGCAGCGTGTCATCGATGCGCAGGTGGAAGAGCAGGGGAGTGTCCTCTTTCGGAGGATTACAAGAGAAAGGCAGCATCGACGGTACAAGGTCAATGCTGTTATATCTGCTTGCGGCGAAAGAGAGACAGACGGGCATCTCAGCTAATGAGAAGAAATAGTCTTGACCGTTGGTTCCCATTATTACATCTTCATATTACCGCCGGGACCCATACCATGACCACCCATGCCGCCGGGCTCCATGCCGCCGGCCGGGCCCTTACCGTCGGGACCCATACCTTGTTTGGGCGCTGCAGGGTGTTTCTCTTTCTTGGCTTTCTTCGTATTTTCTTTCTTCTCCTTGGCAACCTCGGCCATACCTTCTACCGTGTCTTCCCAAGGGGTATAGGACTTGAAGGCAAAATCGGGGTCAACCTTCTTGACGATATAGAGGATCGGAGTCACCTCGTTCTCCCCACGTTTCGCTCTTTTCTTATTGGATTTCTGCTGCTTCTCGTTGAGATTGGTATAACGGGCCATCATACTCGTCCGCATTTTCTCGGCAGCCTCTTTTGTCGGCGCATACTCCACGACACAGGTGCGGAAAGGCATACCTTTCTGCTTGAAATAGTCGCGGAGCTGGTTGGAATACTGGTCGCGGCCTTGCAGGAAATTCGTCTTGGAGTCGAACCATGCCGTGTCAACGGGCATGACATCGGAGACATAAACCGTGGAGTCATTGAAGGACGCGGAGAAACCGTACATGTAAATCTTCTTCATGACGTCACGGGCAGACGCTGCCGGTGTCGAGAGGACAAGGGCGGCAGCGGAGAGAAGCATATATTTTTTTAAATTCATATCTGTTGATGATTATCCTAAGAATGTCTTGAGTACCTTACTGTCGACACTGTTGCGGAGCTTACGCAGACTCTTCTCACGGAGCTGGCGCACACGCTCGCGCGTGAGGTTGTATTTGGCTCCGATCTCTTCGAGACTCATCTCGTGACCGTTGAGGCCATAGGTATCCTCAATGATATTCCGCTCCCTTTCAGTAAGGAGGGTATCGAGGGCCTTTTTCAACTCTTCCTTCAGTGACTCTTGCATGAGTTCGGCATCGGCGGGCGGCGTGTTGGCCGGGACGGTGTCGGCGAGACTGTTGTTTTCATCGTCTTGAAACGGTGCGTCCATACTGACATGATGGGCATTGCCTTTGATGGCTTCCTCGATCTTGTCCTCGGGGATATCGGTCTCCATGGAGATCTCCTCGATGCTCGGCTTGCGCTCGTTCTCCTGCTCAAACTTGTTGTAGGCACGGCTGATCTTCGATACGTTACCGACCTGGTTCAGTGGCAGTCGCACCATACGACTCTTTTCGGCGATAGCCTGGAGGATACTCTGGCGGATCCACCATACGGCATAGGAGATAAACTTGAATCCCCTCGTCTCGTCGAATTTCTCAGCGGCCTTGATCAGTCCCATATTCCCCTCATTGATAAGGTCGGGGAGGGAGAGGCCCTGATTCTGATATTGCTTAGCCACAGAGACGACAAATCGTAGGTTAGCCTTGGTGAGTTTGTCCAGGGCTTCCCGGTCGCCTTTCTTAATGCGGCGTGCCAGTTCCACCTCTTCCTCCGGCGATATCATGTCTTCATGACTGATTTCCTGAAGGTATTTGTCCAGTGAGGCGTTAGCACGGTTGGTGATAGACTTTGAAATTTTCAACTGTCTCATGCGCATACAGATTAAGTTTGGTTGCAAAAATACGAATTTTATTTCATTTGACAAAGAAATCTCTATAAAAATATAATAAAAGCCTCATTCCTGACTGTATTCATCTCACGCTGGAGCAAACAAAAAGACACGCCCTTCCAAACAGGAAGAGCGTGTCTTAGTATTTACTCCCCTCCCTTTCGGGGAGGGGTTGGGGGTGAGGCTGTAGGGGCGTGTGGTTGAGCTTTATTATTTCTCCAACGGTACAGCGTAGTAGGCTTTCTTGCCTGTAGGCCATACACCCTGGATATAGAGAACCGGGTTCTTGCTAGTAGAAGCAGACTTGACGAGGTTCTGCAGATCATCGATGGTGTTCATCTGCTGGTCGTTGACGACCTGGATGATGAGTCCACGGCTGATGCCGGCTTGCTTGAAGGCGCCATTGTTGACCTTCGTCACGACGAGACCGTAGTTGATGCCCATCTGCTTCTTCTCTTCTGCATTGATAGGACGGAACTGAGCGCCGAGGACATCGAGGTCAGCCTGTTTGATAACGGCTGTCGTACCCTGGGCATTCTTCAGCGTGACAGTCTTGCTGTGCTTAGCCTTATTATGGAGATAGGTGATGGTGACCTTGTCACCAGGTTTCTTGCTGTTGATAATCTCCTGCAGCTCGCCCATCTTCGTGATTTTCTTACCATCGACATCGATGATGACATCATTCTTCTGCAGACCGGCAGCGGCACCGGCGCCATCAGGATCGACACTGTCGACATAGACACCCTCGTTGGTACCGAGGTCTACGCTCTTGCCGTCTTCCTTCTGGGCATTGATATAGTTGAGGACATCACCGCCCTTGATACCGAGCCAAGCACGCTGAACACTGCCATACTGCTTGATATCACTGATGACTTTGTTCATGATAGCTGTCGGGATGGCGAAACCATAACCGGTATAGCTGCCTGTGGGAGAGTAGAGCATGGCATTGATACCGACGAGCTCACCACGGGTGTTGACGAGGGCGCCGCCGGAGTTACCGGGGTTGATAGCGGCATCGGTCTGGATGAAAGAGGAGATACCGGTGGTAGCTCCCGGCTCATTGATGCTACGGCCTTTGGCACTGACGATACCGGCGGTGACGGTGCTGTTCAGACCGTAGGGGTTACCGACAGCGATGACCCACTCACCGACCTTCAGGTCGTCACTGTTGCCGATGGGCAGCGTGGGGAGGTTCTTTGCGTCGATCTTGATGAGTGCGAGGTCCGTGACCTTATCAGTACCGATGATACGTGCGGAGAACTCGCGGTTGTCATCGAGGGTGACCGTCAGTTCATCGGCGCCGTCGACGACATGGTTATTGGTGACGATATATCCGTCAGGGCTGATGATGACACCACTACCCGTTGCTTCCTGCTTCGGGGTCTGCACACGTTCTTTCCGTGTACCGCCATTGCCCTGATTCGGGTTACCGAAGAAACCGAAGGGATCGCTGAAGAAATCATCGAAAGGATTGCTTTGTACTTCAATGGTCTTAGTCTTGGAATTCTGGACATACTTGATATGTACGACAGCAGGGAGCGCCTTGCTGGCGGCATAGGTAAGGTCTACGGGCTGGCCGGCAGCTGCGACGGCAGGAGCCTCGGCGGCCTGTACTTTGATGAAAGCGCCTGTGGAGAGTGTCAGTGAAGCGACACATGCGCCGGCGATCAAATACTTACTGATGTTCTTTGTCATAATCGTTATCTTTATTACTGAATATAATTCCTTTTTGCTCGGATGTCGTAGGGACATGATTCATCATGTTCCGCCATCGTGGGTGCGTGGCCGTAACATGGCGGCCACCTACCGGTGGAATTTCTTGCGAAATCGGTTGCAAATATAAGCGCAAAATTTGTTAATCTGCCATGATGACGCTTATCTTTATCCCAATTTAACAATTTAATTTTTGACCTTAAGTGTTCTTAAGCAATAAAAGGAGAAATGATAAAGAAAGTTTCTTGATTTAAGAAAAAGTTTGTACCTTTGCAACCCGAAAGCAGTGTCCCGGCTCTGCCGCTGGCGTCCTTGGTGGCGCGAGAGGAAAGTCCGGGCAGCACGTGGACGCTCCACTTCCGAAAATAGAAGCTATTGGTGACAGTAGGTGACGGCAGAAGAGAATGACCGCCCCTTCGGGGGCAAGGGTGAGAAGGTGGTGTAAGAGACCACCAGCCGACGGGTGACCGCCGGGCTGTGCCGGCTGGAGGCTGCAAGTTCATGTATACCACAGTCTGAGGGGTAGTCCGCCCGATTGTCCTTGTGACATCTGTGGAGGGTAGAATGCTCGAGGCGGCGGGTGACCGTCGTCCTAGATAAATGGCAGGCGGCAGTCTATGACTGCAACGGAACCCGGCTTACAGGGGCACTGCTTTCCTTTTTTTTATTTGACCATTTCTTAATAGCAGAAAACGATGCTGAAAGAACTAGACAAACCGATCCTGGATGATTTCGAGCACCAGGTGACGCGTAAGATGCAACAATTTGAACAGGACGAGGCTTTCCCGAAGTTGGAAGACTATGGCCTGTCACGTGAACAGCTCGATGATTATCTCTTCGACAAACAGGCTATCCTTGATATGGGCGGGTCGGCACGCACGCAGCTCACCATTGCCGGTGTCCTTATCGTTCTCCCCGTACTGATCCTCTCTGCCTTTCCAGAGGAGAGCTATCCTTTCGGCTCCTATACGCTCTTCGCAGCGATCGCCCTGGGTATCCTCCTGGCCCTCTTTGCCAAGTCGCTTTTGAAAATGATTATCCAGGTACGTCTGCGTAAACTCGCTGATCCGAAAGTGGATGGATTTATTCATGCGGTACTGAGATTTCAGAAATAACAAAAAAAAGGATGTTCAACGAAAGTTGAACATCCTTTTTTGTGCGCCCTTAGGGATTCGAACCCTAGACCCACTGATTAAGAGTCAGTTGCTCTACCAACTGAGCTAAGGGCGCAAACGAATTTGCTGCATCTCTGTGAGTTACCGAAGTACTCATTTCTGAAATGCGAGTGCAAAGGTACATACTATTTTTGACACTGCCAAATTTTTCGGCGTATTTTTTCAAAATTTTTTCCTGAACCCGTATTTTCAGCGTAGATATGCTCCTTTCCCGTACGGTCATTCTCTGTGATGACATAGTTGTAAGCCATGCCGAGGTTCCCGCGGATACGCTCCATCTGTTCTTTCGGGATATTCACGGCGATGAGGCTGCGGGCATCAGTGGTGTCGTTACCTATATATATATTATAGGTGTCGCGGCGCGTGAGCGGCAGGGCAGGGTAGGCGTTGAAGGTCCGAAGGAAATCATAGAGTCCTTGTACGTTGTCGAGGAGGAATTTCGTGCGGAAGAACGCCTGACCGAGACCTTGACGGCGGAGTATATAGAGTTCACGCGTGACATCGCCAATCTGCCACGAGCCTTCTTTCGGATCAAGGAAATAGATGCCGAGTCCGGCAGCGATGTCTTTCCCTTGGGCCTGCTCCTTCCAGTCGATGGCGAAGGGATAGAAGTTGTTGTCCCGGAAATACATCATCGGATAGAGGTTGTCCATGAGCCCCTCGTGGAGCCATCCCGTAGCATCCTGGCAGACGCGCTCGTAGGCATTCCAGCCATGGCTCCAGAAACGGCTGAGGTCGTCGGCCTTGCCGATGGGAGAGCAGGAGAGGGTGACCCACGGCTTCACGCTGGTGACGGCATCATGGATCTTACGGACGATGGACGTGATGTATCCTCGTGCCTCGTCGTGATTATTACGGATCTTCCACGTCTCGGGATAACGGATATAGTCGAGATTGATACCGTCTACATCATAGCGGCTGACGATTTCCCGGCACAGACGGGCGAGATAATCTCCCGTGCGCGGGTCTTCGGGATCCATATAACACTCGTTGTCGATGGTCTTGATACGTCCGGAGAACCTACGGCGGAGATTCTTCACGCCGGCTTGGTTGGGATGTCCTACGGGAATGCAGACGATCCACGTCTCCAGGCGCATGCCACGGCGGTGACACTCGTCGATGGCGAACTGCAGGGCGTCATATCCCGGTGACTTTCCCGGGAAACCGCTCAGACAGCCGTCCCACGGCTCCATGTCGGAGGGGTAGATGACGGTGCCACGGATGCGGGTCTGCAATAGAACGGTATTGATATTTACCGCCTGGAGCTTGTCGAGGATGTCCCGCAGCTGCTGTTTCTGTCGTTCGATAGATGACGGTGTCTGGGCGTAGCCATGGGGCCAGTCGAGGCCGCCGATTGTCGTGAGCCATACGGCGCGTGTCTCCCTCTTCGGGCAGTATGCAGAGCTGTCGTTGTGCTGAAGATTGGTAAACCACTGAGCCTGAGCCTCCGTGAGGGAGAGCAGCAGGAGGGTAAGTGAAAAGAATAATCTTTTAATGACTGACATTTTCTGATAAATTTGCCACAAAGTTACAACTATTTTTTCGTTTCTCAAATAAAATGAGTAATTTTGCAAACGTTATTTATATTGAAACAAACTTTACAAAGAAATGATTTCATTTACTTTAAGTCTTGTAGCCCTGATCCTCGGATATCTCCTTTATGGAAAGTTCGTGGAACATGTCTTCGGGCCTGATGACCGTCCCACACCAGCCGTGGCGAAGGCCGACGGTGTCGACTATATCGTCATGCCGACATGGAAGATCTTCATGATCCAGTTTCTCAATATCGCCGGCACCGGTCCTATCTTCGGTGCCATCATGGGCGCGTGGTATGGTCCTGCAGCCTATCTGTGGATTGTGCTGGGTTGTATCTTCGCCGGTGCCATGCACGACTATTTCAGTGGAATGCTCAGCGTTCGTCATGGCGGCTGTGACCTGCCGAATCTCGTAGGAATGTATCTCGGTAAGAAAGCGCAGGCTGTGATGCTCGTCTTCTCCGTCCTGCTGCTGATGATGGTCGGCGTTGTCTTTGTCTATTCGCCGGCATTGATTCTGAAGGATATGTGGGGCTCGACGATCTTCTGGGTCATCGTGATCTTCATTTATTATATCATCGCTACCCTGTTGCCGATCGACAAGATTATCGGTAAGATCTATCCGATCTTCGCCTTCTCCCTGCTCTTTATGGCAGCGGCATTGATGATCGGCCTCTTCGTGAAGATGCCCGACTTGCCGGAGATCTGGGATCATGCAAGCAGCTACAACTCCAACGTGCCGCCGTCGATCCTCGGCGTGGAGAGCTATCTCGGTAAGAATCCCCTTTTCCCCTGTCTCTTCCTCACCATCGCCTGTGGTGCCATCAGTGGTTTCCACGGTACACAGAGTCCGTTGATGGCCCGTTGTATTGATACAGAGAAGCACGGTCGTGCCGTCTTCTATGGCGCTATGATCACGGAGGGTGTCGTCGCCCTGATCTGGGCCACCGTCTCTATGTATTTCTTCTACTATGGTGGTTGGAAAGAGTGCTTGGATGGCAATACGATCAACGAGTTTATGCAGCAGGTCAAGGTCCCCGGCGGCAAGACGCTCATCCAGTATTTCACGGCGCCGAATGTCGTGGAGGATGTCTGTCGTGGCTGGCTCGGTCTCTTCGGTGGTATCCTGGCTATCCTCGGTGTTGTCGCAGCGCCGATCACGAGTGGTGATACGGCTTTCCGCAGTGCACGAATGATCATTGCACAGGGACTGCATCTCAGTCAGCGTGAGATCCATAAGCGCCTCGTTATCTGTATCCCGATGTTTGCTGCCGCCATCGCCCTCCTCGTTTGGCAGATGGAGAACCCCGATGGCTTCAACACGATCTGGCAGTGGTTCGGCTGGAGCAACCAGACGCTGAGTGTCTTCACGTTGTGGACAATTACCGTCTATCTCACGCAGAAGAAGAAACCATTCTATATCTCCTTGATTCCAGCGCTCTTCATGACGACGGTATGTTCCACCTTCCTCTTCGTCAGTCCGATGGCTGCCGGCCTGCCCGTGAACATCGGCTACTCCATCGGCGCTGTCTGCCTCGTCATCGCCTGCGTGTGGTTCTTCGCATGGTACCGGAAACAATAGATCCTCTGCAGGGGCCGTCCCGTGTGGCGGCCCCATGCCCGTTAGGGCATTTAAAAAACGCATGACGAATAGGCGTTACGCCGACGGGCCCCCAACACGGACGGCCCCAGCCAA
>JAQXXT010000041.1 GCA_029226205.1 Prevotellaceae bacterium | reverse complement strand
TATATTATATATATAATATAATATATAATCTATTTATCATAATATGGATAGGAGTGATAATCTTCACATCAGCCGATATGAGCATAACGCTTATGCACTCGGAAAGGACGAAATTGCGATTTGCGATTTGCGACTTGCGACAAATAGCCTTAACCATTGAGGATCTCCTGCAACGTGGGATGGATATGGATAACGGACCGGAGGTCGGCGAGGGTACAATTCCGTGTCATCAATGCGGCAACCTCCTGAACGAGATCGGCGGCATGAGCGCCATAGACATGACAGGCGAGGATGCGACCGGGAACGGCTGCAGGAGAGCCAGTGGAAGAATCAGAAGCTGCAGTGGAAGGATCAGAAACTGCAGTGGAAGGATCAGAAACTACAGTGGAAGGATCAGAAACTACAGTGGAAGGATCAGAAACTGCAGTGGAAGGATTAGAAACTGCAGTGGTAGGCTCCGTGAGGAGTTTCACTATTCCCTCCGGTTCCCCGATCGCCAAGGCCTTTCCGTTGGCACGATAGAACGACTTATGGACCTCATAAGGGATGGCAGCCGCCTTGAGCGCCTCTTCCGTAGGGCCGACGCTCGCTGCCTCGGGATCAGTGAAGACCGCCGAAGGGATGATGTCGAGGCGTAAGCCATCCTCATTGCCGAGGATCGTATCGATGACTTTCCGCCCCTGAGCCTCAGCAGCATGAGCGAGCATCACGTGGCCATTGACATCACCGATGGCATAGACACCAGGGACTGAAGTCTCGAAATGATCATCCACCGTAATTCCTTTTCGGTCGAAAGCAATACCCGCAGTCTTGAGATTCAGTCCGTCCGTATTCGGACGGCGCCCCGTAGCCACAAGGACCGTATCGGCCTCAACAGACTCCTCCACACCTTTCTTATTCTTATAGGTTACCACGCCTCCATTAATCTTCTCCACGGCACTCTGGAAAGAGAACTTCACGCCACGTTTCTCCATCTGCTTGCGCAACCGGCGGGCGATCTCACCATCGAGGGCCGGCAGACACTCCTTGAGAAACTCCACGACAGTAACCTCCACGCCGAAGGCATTGAAGATGGAGGCGAACTCCATACCGATGACACCGGCACCGATGATACAGAGTCGTTGCGGCAGTTTCGTACGCTGCAACAATCCCGTGCTCGTGACGACCTTCGACTCGGGCGTATTGGCCGTAACGGCATCGAGTCCCTCTATCGGCGGCAGTTTCGACCGTGAGCCCGTAGCAATGAGGATATGCGGAGCTGTATAATCCTCATCGCCCACCCGAACGCTATGGGCATCGACAAACGACGCCATGCCCTTGACGAGCGTAATCTCCGGCGCTGACATCAACGTACGGATACCCTCCCGCAACTGACTGACGACATTGTCCTTCCGCTCCATGGCCTGTCGGAAACATGATGCGAGATAATCATCGACATCAAATTCCGAATGGGCTGCATGGGCAACAAAGGCCTGTTGCAGCCACGGGTTACGGATGAGGGCTGCATCATGGACGAGACATTTCGTAGGGATACAGCCACGGTTCAGACAGGTACCCCCGACTTCACCGGCCTCTATCACCACGGTCTTCAAGCCTTGTCGGGCGGCATAGGCGGCTGTGGCATACCCACCGGGCCCACAGCCGATAATGATCAAATCCGTATTATGCGTCATTGTCTATTTTCCATTATCCATTTGCGAAGCATTTTTCATTTGCCGGTATGTCAGCACCGGATGTCTTGCAGCCTCCACATCATCGACACGACCGATGGGCGTATTATGTGGAGCCGACTTGACAAGTTCAGGATTCTCACGGGCCTCACGGGCAATCTCATGCATCACATGGATAAATCCGTCGATTGTCTCCTTACTCTCGTTCTCCGTCGGCTCAATCATCATCGCCTCATGGAAGAGCAACGGGAAATAGATTGTCGGTGCATGATAGCCATAGTCGAGGAGTCGCTTAGCTACATCGAGGGTCGTCACGCCCGTAGACTTATCACGGAGCCCATTGAAGACAAACTCATGCTTGCAGAGTCCCGTGATCGGCAACTCATAATCATCCTTCAGACATTCCTTGATGTAATTGGCATTGAGCGTGGCCAATGGACCGACCATCTTGACGTGCTCCTTACCGAGTGACAACAGATAAGTCAGGGCACGGAGAATCACGGCAAAGTTACCCAGGAAAGCCCCGATATGATTCCCGGCGGTATCACAACTGTCGCCGAGGTTATTCTCTATATGATAGACGAGTCCATCCTTCACGACATGAGGCTTCGGCAGGAAGTTCTCCAAGCCTTTCCTTACGCCGACAGGACCGGCTCCGGGACCACCACCGCCATGAGGCGTGGAGAAGGTCTTATGAAGGTTGACATGCATCACGTCAAAGCCCATATCGCCGGGACGGGCCACGCCGAGCAACGGATTCAGATTGGCACCATCGTAATACATCAGTCCGCCACAGTCATGAACGAGACGGGCAATCTCCGGGATCTCCCTTTCGAAGAGGCCGAGGGTGTTCGGATTCGTCATCATCATGGCCGCGATATCATCACCGAGGAGAGGCTTCAGATCCTCCACGTCAACAAGACCGTCGGCATTGCTCTTCACCTCCACGACCTCCAGGCCACAGACAGCGGCAGAGGCGGGATTCGTGCCATGGGCAGAGTCGGGTACAATGACTTTCGTACGCTTGTCATCGCTACGACTCTGGTGATAACTGCGGATCGTCATCAAGCCCGTCAACTCTCCATGGGCACCGGCGCAGGGGTTGAGCGTGAAGTCAGCCATTCCCGTGAGGGCACAGAGCATCTGCTGCAAGCGATACTCCGCCTCAAGGGCTCCCTGAACGGTACTCTCGGGTTGCAACGGGTGAAGGTTGAACTCCGGCAAGGCAGCAATCTCCTCGTTAATGACGGGATTATATTTCATCGTACAAGAGCCAAGGGGATAGAAGCCATTATCCACACCAAAATTGTTCTCACTATGATTGGTATAATGACGTACCACGGTCATCTCATCACACTCGGGCAGTTCTGCCGCCTTCTGACGGCGGAGTGCCGCGGGGAGCTCATGATGCTTAAAGGGAGACTTCGGCAACGAATATCCCTTACGTCCCGGATGAGAGAGCTCAAATATCAGGTTTCCATATAATTTATTGTTCATAAGGCGTTCATTTTAGAAGTCCACACAGCGTATCGCATTCTTCCTTCGTCCGCCGCTCCGTGACAGCAATGAGCAACTGGTCCTTCCCTACCTTCACACCGGGAAGGATATGGAGGTCGACGGCCTTGTCGTAGAAAGCATCACGGTCAGCAATCCGTACGAGGAACTCATTAAAGAACGGCTGGTCATAGACAAGCTCAGCCCGGCCCGTGGCTACCATCGCCTCAGCGAGGTCATGGGCACCGTCATAGCCCATCTGCGCGGCCTCCCGCAGTCCTTCCTTTCCCATGAGGGAGAGATAGATCGTGGCGAAGAGGGCCATCAACGACTCATTGGAACAGATATTCGAGGTAGCACGCTGTCGACGGATATGTTGTTCACGAGCCTGAAGGGTGAGGACAAACGCCCGCTGCCCGCGGTTGTCATGCGTCATACCGACGATACGTCCCGGCATCTTACGCATGAGTTTCTCCGTCGTACACATATATCCGGCATAAGGACCACCGAACGACATCGGCAGTCCGAGACTCTGGATATCGCCAACGGCAATGTCGGCGCCCCACTCTCCCGGTGTCTTCAACAGGGCGAGATCGGCAGCAATACTATTGATGATGAACAGGGCCTTCTGTGCATGACAGGCATCACTCATCCCCGTGAAGTCCTCTATGATGCCATAACGGTTCGGCTGTTGGACGACGACACCGGCCACGCCACCGGCAGCAAGACGGCGCTGGAGATCCTCGTGATCGGTCACGCCGTCTTTCTCTTCGATAAACTGGATATCGACACCATGAAAATGGGCATAGGTGAGGACGACCGCGACAATCTTCGGATCAAGAGTCCGTGAGAGAAGTACCGTCTTTCCCTTATGACTGTTGTTGTATGCCATCAGAACAGCCTCCGCCGTGGCTGTCGTACCCTCATAAAGGGAGGCATTGGAGATCTCCATACCCGTCAGTTCGGCCATCATACTCTGATACTCGAAGATGTAATGCAACGTACCCTGTGAGATCTCTGCCTGATAAGGCGTATAGGAAGTGAGATATTCCGACCGCTCCACGAGATAAGGAATAACGGAAGGGGTATAATGATCATAGACACCGGCCCCGGCAAAGCAACAGAGCTTGTCGTTCTGTGCGCCTAGGGTATGGAAGAACCGACGGATCTCCTCCTCGCTCATCGCCTCAGGCAACACATACTCGCCTTTGAGCTTCACGCTGTCGGGGACATCCGCATAGAGCTCTTCCAACGAGGAGACGCCGATGGTCTTCAGCATCGCCGCCACCTCTTCTTCTGTATGTGGAAAATATTTATAGGTCATATAGATTTGTTTATGGGGAGTTTATTTCTCGCAGAAAGCCTCGTAAGCCTTTGCGTCCATCAATCCGTCGAGCTCGGAAGGATCACTGAGCTTGACCTTGATGATCCAGTTGGCGAACGCATCCTGGTTGACAAGTTCGGGATGATCCTCCAGCGCCTCGTTGACCTCGGCGACAGTACCGCTGACGGGAGACATCAGATCACTGGCCGCCTTAACACTCTCTACGGCGCCAAACTCCTCACCGGCTGTCACCTCATCATCAACATCGGGCATGTCGACATAGACAACATTACCCAAGGCATGCTGGGCATAATCGGTGATGCCTACATAACCATATTCTCCTTCTACTTTTACATACTCGTGTGACTCTGTATAGTAGAGTCCTTCAATAACCTTTGCCATAGTCGTATAGTTTTTAGTTCTTGGTTCTGTTATAAAATCTTTTCTTCACAATCGTGCCGGGGAACCGTTTCTTACGAATCTGTATCTCCACCTCGTCGCCCAACTGCAGACTACTGTCTACGAGGGCAACGGCACAACTCTTATCGACAGAGATGAGCCGGTATCCCGTCGTCACCTCACCGACCTGCCGGCCGTCCTTCAACACGGGATAGCCATGACGCGGCACCGCCTTATCCTTAAGCTCAATGCCACGCAGACGTTTGGCAACGCCCTCCGTCTTCTGTTTCAATAGAGCCTCCTTGCCGATAAACTCCGGCTTGTCAAATTTCACGAACATCGACAGACCGGCCATGACGGGCGTGATCGTCTTAGAGAGCTCGTCGCCATAGAGCGGCAGACCGGCCTCAAAGCGCAGGGTGTCACGACAGCCGAGTCCACACGGCGTCACACGTCCGCTGGCCAGCAGTTTATCCCATGTGTCACGGATATATGCTGCCGTACCGTAGACCTCGAAACCATCCTCACCGGTATAGCCCGTACGGGAGAGAAGGATCGTCTCGTCGAAACGCTCGAGGGTCTTACAGGTATAATATTTCAAATCATGACACGGCAAGTTGAGGACATTCTCCACAACATCCTCCGACTCGGGGCCTTGAATCGCCAGTTGGTTCCAATAATCGGACTTATAACAAACGACGATATCGAAGCCCTCTGACTGCTTCCGCACCCACGCATTGTCCTTGTCGATATTGGCGGCATTGATCGTCATGAAGAATCGGTTCGGAGCCGTCTTACAGATACAGGTGTCATCGATGGTACCGCCATCCTCCTGACACATCATTCCATATTTAACATGTCCCACGGGCATCCCCGTGACATCATTCGTAAAGATATGGTTGATGAATTTCTCCGCCTCATGACCACTGACAATGATCTCGCCCATGTGGGAGACATCAAATACGCCACAGTGATGCCGCACGGCGTTATGCTCCTCTATAATAGAGGTGTACTGAATGGGCATGTCGAAACCGCCAAAAGGTTGAATGAGCGCCCCAAGGGCGACATGGCGGTCATACAAACAGGTTCGCTTATTCATATCAATAAATTTAGGAATTTGTAGGTGGCCACCATGTCGCGGCCACGCTGCCTTTATGATTAGTTGATTCTTCTAAAGATCCATTTTGGATCATCGTATTCTTTTTCCAAGTTTTCTATCTGCCGAACATCATCTGATGAAAGGATGATCTCATTACTACAGATCGTTTTTCGTAAGAACTGCTTGATCTCCTCCAACGGCATATCCGTGTGGTCTTTGAGCAACGTGATACGCTGCCGGACGCTCTGTACGCCATGCTTGCCGAGCTTCTGTTTCGACGGTGTGATGGCATGGAGCATATTCTCCATATCCGTGGAATAAAGCATAGTACCATGAACGATACTCGCACCGGGGAGATGATAGAAAGCGGTTCCCGATACCTTTCGTCCGTCAATGAGGATATCATTATGTTCGGTACTTGTGGCAGGAATACCCATCTTCTCCAAGGCTCCCGTGACGAGGTCGAGATAACGCTGAAAGGTTGTACTCACCTCATCTTCCCGTGTGATATAGGAAAGCATGACATTACTCCAGTCGGCATAGACGCAACCACCACCACTCTTGCGACGGAAAGTATTGATGCCATGAGAGCGACAGTAGTCGAGGTTTACCTCAGCTTCTACATCTTGGTTACGACCGAAGATCACCGACGGCTCCACCTGCCACATGAAGAAAATATCATCGGGAAACTGCGGCGAGCGCGCCACATATTCCTCCATGGCAAGATAGAATGACAGTGGACGAATCTTTTCTTCCGGTAAGGCTAGATAATACATAGGCTTTGTTGATTTAGGTTGTAGGGGTGTCGCTTGTGAGAGAGCATTACTTCATATTCTCATCCACAAAGCAGAACGGCAAGAGATCACGGATGGAATGGAATATATAGATTCCTTTCGACGAGGCCACAAGGATCTTGATCGGTTGATGATACCGTTCCTCTACCTCAAGGATCACCTGTCGGCAGGCGCCACAAGGCCATGCCGGTATCGCCGTCACGCCTTTCTCATTACAACCTACAAGGGCCAGGGCTTTCACAGGTTGTTCGGGATATTGGGCCTGGGCGGAAAAGACAGCCGTACGCTCGGCACAGAGTCCGGAGGGATAGGCGGCATTCTCCTGATTGGCTCCTTGCACGATGGTTCCATCGGCCAACAGCACGGCAGCACCGACGCGGAAATGGGAATAGGGAGAATAGGAATGGGCCGTAGCTTTCAGAGAAGCATCGACGAGTGTCCGGTCGGCTTCCTCCAACTCTTCATACGAAGCAAAAAGGTAATCTGTTTTTAGTTCTTTCTTTTCCATAGGCAGATTTCTTTGTGGCAAATATAGCAATTATTCTTATAAAGAAAGGTGTAACCTTCAACTATTTAACACTATTTTTCCTGTAGAAAATTTATTCATAAAAAATGCAAAAAGATTTGGGTCGAGTATCTTTTTTCCCTATCTTTGCAAGCGAAAATAATTGTAAATGTTACAAACTAAATACACTGAACATTATGAAAGAACTGAAAGGAACAAAGACTGAGAAGAACCTGCAGGAAGCATTCGCAGGTGAGAGTATGGCTCGTAACAAATACACCTATTTCGCCTCTAAGGCACGTAAGGATGGCTTCGAGCAGATCGCTGCTATCTTCGAGGAGACAGCAGCCAACGAGAAGGAGCATGCCAAACTGTGGTTCAAGCTCCTTGAAGGTGGTGAGATTCACAGTACTCGTGAGAACCTGAAGGCCGCTGCCGAGGGTGAGAACTACGAGTGGACAGATATGTACGACCGTATGGCAAAGGACGCCGAGGAGGAAGGCTTCAAGGAGATTGCTGCCCGCTTCCGCGCTGTCGGTGCTATCGAGAAGACTCACGAGGAGCGCTATCGCAAACTCCTGAAGAACATCGAGGATGCCCTCGTCTTCAGCCGTGATGGTGACGCTATCTGGGTATGCCGCAACTGCGGTCATGTCGTTGTCGGTCCGAAGGCTCCGAAAGTATGCCCCGTTTGCCAGCATCCGCAGAGCTTCTTCGAACTGAAGGCTGAGAACTATTAATAATCCGTTAGGGTAGCCCTCAAGGGCACCCCCTCAATACAGATAATTACCGGGCATGTCGAAATGCCTGGTAAGGTGCGAGAAAAATCATGCGAGGACCACTCCATCGCATGATTTTTTTTATTTCCTCCCGCCGCTGACGGCTATAGCAATGGATGGGACAACGCTTGCACGGTCCCTTCTCCTCGCCGAAACGACAATGATCAAGACGGTCTAAACAGTAATGCGCCAAACTGCGCAACTCACTGCTGAGGAATTTCTGATGAAGCCGATGACGTCCGTAGATACAGATCATCAACAAGACGACATGCTTCTCATATTGGATAACTGATTTCTTTTTCATGTTGACAAAATTACAAAATATTCCACTCTTATTTTTCTTCGTGTGCGGATAAATGAGTAACTTTGCCGTAAAATCGTAATAAATGATGATAAATATTCGGAAAGCGACCCCTGCTGATGCCCAGGCCTTATTGGACATCTACGCCCCTTATGTGACAGATACGGCTATCACGTTTGAATATGATGTACCTTCTCTTGATGACTTCCGCCATCGCATTGAGACCTTTTCGGCTCACTATCCCTATCTCGTAGCTGAGGAAGACGGAGTCATTGTCGGTTACAGTTATGCCCATCGGCTTCGTGAGCGCGCTGCCTATCAGTGGTGCGTGGAGACAACGATCTATCTCGACCGTAATCACCGCCATGAGCATATCGGCACCGTCCTCTACCAGGCTCTGGAAAAGGCTCTGGAGCGTCAGGGCATCAAGAATATGTATGCCAGCATCACAGTACCCGACAACGAGGCTGACAGAAAATATATCCCCAAGACGAGTCCGCTCTTCCATGAACATCTCGGCTTTACGGAAGTAGGACATTTTCATCAGTGCGGTTGGAAATTCAACCGGTGGTTTGACATGATTTGGATGGAAAAGCTCATCGGAGACAGAATAAATCCGGAAAAGATGAATAGTAAATAAAATTTTTACTATCTTTGCATCGAGAATTACCTAACCAATAAAAACTAAAGCTTATGGCCATTCAAGTAGGATTTTATGATGCAAAGAATTATGACCGTACGGTCTTCAATGCCAGTAACGATGGAGAGGACATCGAGATTCATTATTTCGGTGACCGTCTCAACGAAGAGAGCGTACGCCTCTCGAAAGGTATGGATGTCATCTGTATCTTCGTCGATGACACCTGTGACAGCCGTGTTATCGAAGCACTGAAAGCCAACGGTGTCCGCCTCATCGCCCTCCGCTGTGCAGGCTTCAACAATGTAGATCTCGCCGCTGCCGCCGCTGCCGGTATCCCCGTGGTCCGTGTGCCCGCCTATTCGCCCCATGCCGTGGCTGAATATGCCGTGACCCTCATGCTCTGTCTGAACCGTAAAGTATACCGGTCGACGAACCGCACGCGTGAGTGGAACTTCAAGCTCGACGGTCTCATGGGCTTCGACATGTACGGCAAGACCGTCGGTATCGTCGGCCTCGGACGTATCGCCCGCTGTGTAGCCGAGATCCTCCATGGCTTCGGCATGAAGATTCTGGCTTACGACCTCTATCCCGACAAGGCCTTCGCGGAGAAACTCGGTATTGAGCTCGTTGATCTCGATGAAATCTACCGCCGCAGCGATATCATCACACTCCATGTGCCGCTGACTCCTCAGACGCGCTATATGATCAACAACGTGAGTATCGACAAGATGAAGCCCGGCGTGATGATCATCAATACGGGTCGTGGTAAGCTCATCTCCTCCAGTGCCCTCATCGAAGGGCTCCGCAGTCGTAAGGTGAGCTGCGCCGGCCTCGATGTCTACGAGGATGAACAGAAATATTTCTATGAGGATCTCAGCGACTCGATGATCAGCGATGATAAGCTGTCTATTCTGCTGACGATGCCAAATGTCATCGTCACTTCACATCAGGCCTTCTTCACAAAAGAAGCCCTGGAGAATATCGCACATACTACATTGACGAATATCCGTGACTTTATTGCCGGCAAACCCCTCGTCAATGAAGTCAAACCGTAGGGACATAATTTATTATGCTCCGGACCGTACGGATTTGACGATCCTTCGTAGGGGCGGCCCTTGTGGCCGCCCTAACCGGGAAAAGATTGTGGCCGCCCTAACTGGGAAAAGATTGTGGCCGCCCTAACCGGGAAAATGTCGGCTAGGGCGTCCTCAAACTATATATATTCCTCCCCCTTCTTCAACTGTATCTCATTGACATACTTTCGAATGAGAGCCGAGGAATCTTCCTTCTTACAAATTAAGAGTACGTTATCTTTCTCCGCCACGATGAATCCATCGAGACCATTGATGACGGCCAAACGACCCTTGGGAAGTTTGATAATATTGTTCTTACTATCTTCAAGATAAGCCTCCGTGTCAATAACGACATTGTCATCCTCCCCTTTCTTCTTCGCCTCATAGATGCCATGCCATGTACCGAGGTCAGCCCATCCAAAGTCGCTCTTCATGACATATACATTCTCCGAGCGCTCCAGAATGCCATAATCGATGGAGAGGTTCGTATAACTGGGGAAATGCTCCCGCACATAGGCTTGTTCATCCTCATAGGTGTAGTCCGGCTTCTGTTTGTCGAGATTACGGAGAACGACGGGCAGACAGTCGTAGAGGATACGAAGCAACGTAGAGGCCTTGGAGATAAAGATCCCCGTATTCCAATACCATTCGCCACTCTCCATGAACATCTTCGCGAAATTGCGGTCGGGCTTCTCGATGAAACTCTTTACCTTGAAAGTGTCATCCCAGTTGCTGTAATCGCCAATCTGAATATAGCCATAGCCGGGCTCGGGACGCGTGGGCTTGACACCGAGAACGACGACACAGTCATTCTTACTGGCGAAGTCTAGGCCCTCATTGATATTCTTCTGAAACTGTTCCTCGCGGAAGACCATCTGGTCGGATGGAATGATTGCCACGTTGGCCTCGGGATGGAAATGAGCCACAAGATGGACGGCACGTGCCACGCTCGGTGCCGTATTACGATAGATCGGTTCTGCCAGGATGTTACGCTCAGGAAGTTCCGGCAACTGTTCTCGTACAAGATCACCATACACCTCATTGGTAGAGATTAAGATGTGGTCAGCATCGAAGAAACGAGCCATACGGTGATACGTCATCTGAAGCTGCGTCTCTCCGGTTCCGAAGAAGTCGATAAACTGTTTGGGCATGTTCTCACGGCTGCACGGCCACAGGCGACGGCCCTTGCCACCCGCCAAGATCACGCAGAAGTTTTCATTCATAGCCAATAGTCATTATGATTCAACATTCAACATTCTACTTTTATGGTTGTAAAGGTACTCATTTTTCTCCATATCCACATCAAGAGAGAAAGAAAATTAAGAATTTTAATCTAAATCTTTGCTAATTCAAATTTTTTCCGTAACTTTGCACCCGCTATACCGAAAAGCAAATTGCCCAGATGGCGGAATCGGTAGACGCGCTGGTCTCAAACACCAGTGCCGCAAGGCATCCCGGTTCGAACCCGGGTCTGGGTACATGTATAATCCCGTAAGTATCTTTAAACAAAGAACTTACGGGATTTTTTATTTCTCTTTGGGAAACATTTGAGAAACATTTCGGAAATTTTTTCTTTTCATTATATTTTAGGAACAGAAAAAAAGGTTCAACAACCTCCATATTGAAGTTTATCGACTCTTTCTTATTATTCTAGCATAGCAACACTATAAAGGGTCTCTAGATTTCCAAAAACAAGAATGGCTTATCAGACAATCTCAAAAAATTGTTTGACAAAGCCACATCTTGCGCTACAGGGTCGAATAGAAGGCTTAGTCTTCCGAGGTGAACCGATTGATTACTAAAGTTTCCCACACCCTCAAAAAGCCAGTAAAATAAAGCGGTTTCTCGTAAAAAAGTTGTATCTTTGTAGTTGGTAATAAAAAAGAAATCAACTATTTACAAGAAACCGTTATGGAAGCAAAATTAAACAAAATCGACGAGTTATCCAAATTTTTGAGCAACAAAAATGCTCTGTCACGTGATTTAATGTCTCTGTGCAAGCGATTTCGCATGAGCAAGATTATGTCAAACAGTGGAATCGAGAAGCAAAAGGGCATACAGAGTACGGCATTGCTGCTTTTCTTGCTTATCATCCGTATATGCGGTATGACAAAATTCCAACTCTATCAGAACAAGTACTTCGAGCTCATTGACCGCATTGTTGGTAAGAATTGCATGTACAGGTTCGTCAACAACCCAAAGTGGAGCTGGCGCTCTTT